>CBFCWF010000142.1:0-11306 GCA_965601425.1 uncultured Chromatiaceae bacterium
CGGGGTTGCGCTCCGGCTTCGTCGCCGGCGATGCGCAACTGCTGGCGGGCTTCCTGCGTTACCGCACCTACCATGGTTGCGCTCTGCCGCTGCACCAGCAGCATGCCAGTATCGCGGCCTGGCACGACGAGGAGCACGTGCGCGACAACCGGCGCCTGTACCGTGAAAAGTTCGACGCGGTATTGGCAGCGCTCGACGGCTGCCTCGATGTCGCCCGGCCGGACGCCGGTTTTTACCTGTGGCCACGCACGCCGATCGGTGACGAGGACTTCGCGCGCGACCTGTTCGCGCGTCAGCATGTGACCGTGCTGCCGGGCACCTATCTGTCGCGTGAGGTCGAGGGGCTCAACCCGGGCGCCGGCCATGTGCGCATGGCGCTGGTCGCCGAGCCCGCCGAATGCGTCGAGGCGGCACATCGTATCCGTGAATTCGTCAACAGTCTCTAGTCAATGGAAATCTCCGGGAGAAGATTATGAGTGACATCCAGTCGATCATCGTCGATGCGTTCGACAAGCGCAGCGAGACCACCCCGCGCAGCGTCGGCACCCCGGTGCGCGATGCGGTGATGGAAGCAATCGAGCAACTCGACCGCGGTGAGATCCGGGTCGCGGAGAAGCGCGACGGCGCTTGGCAGGTCAACGATTGGGTCAAGAAGGCCGTGCTGCTGTCGTTCCGCATCAACGACAACGCGTTCATCAAGGGTGGGTTCACGAATTACTACGACAAGGTGCATTCCAAGTATGCCGACTACAACTCCCGCGAGTTTCGCGAATCGGGGGTGCGTGTGGTCCCGCCGGCCACAGCGCGCAAGGGCTCGTATATCGCGCCGAGCTGTGTACTGATGCCGTCCTACGTCAACATCGGGGCCTACGTCGATTCCGGCACCATGGTCGATACCTGGGCGACAGTCGGCTCCTGTGCCCAGATCGGCAAGAACGTTCACCTGTCGGGGGGCGTCGGCATCGGCGGCGTGCTCGAACCGCTGCAGGCGGCACCGACGATCATCGAGGACAACTGTTTCATCGGCGCCCGCTCGGAGGTCGTCGAAGGCGTGATCGTCGAGGAGGGCTCGGTCATTTCGATGGGTGTCTATATCGGCCAGTCGACACGGATCTACGATCGCGAGAACGACGAAATCCTGTACGGCCGGATCCCCGCAGGCTCGGTGGTCGTTTCCGGAAACCTGCCATCGAAGGACGGTAAATACAGCCTGTATTGCGCGGTGATCGTCAAGCGCGTCGATGAGAAAACCCGGTCCAAGGTGGGCATCAACGAACTGCTGCGCGACATCTGATGGCCCCGCCGGGCATGCAAGATCCCGCTGGAAACGCAGCCGCGTGGCGCCACGCAAAAGACAGCATGCTCAACCCTGAGGTCAACGGCACGACATGATCACGGTCTATGGCATACCCAACTGCGATACGATGAAAAAGGCGCGGGCATGGCTCGCCGCACACGGTGTGGCTTACGCGTTCCATGACTACAAGAAAGTGGGCATCGACGAGCAGACGCTGCGCGGTTGGGCCAGGGAACTGGGCTGGCGTTCATTGCTCAACACACGCGGCATGATGTGGCGCAAGGTCCCGCAGGATGTGAGGGACAACATCGATGAATCGACGGCGATCCGGCTGATGACCGAGACCCCCGCGATGATTAAGCGCCCGGTACTCGACACCGGCACGGCGCGTCACGTCGGTTTCACCCCGGAGCGTTACGAGGCGATCTTCCGATGACCGATAGGCACCCGAATCGACCAGCCCCCGGGCCCTTCCCTACTCGACGAAGCCTCGGGGGGTGCTACCCGGCAGCCGCCGATCACCGCTGCCGGATGCGCTGACGATGTCAGATACCCTCGACCTTGCGATCGACCTGATCGGCCGTGCCTCGGTAACACCGGACGATGCGGGCTGCCAGGCCCTGATGATGGAGCGGCTTGACCGGCTGGGTTTCCGCAACAAGACACTGCGCTTCGGGGATGTCGACAATCTCTGGGCAAGGCGCGGTGGTGGCGACCCTGTATTCTGCTTTGCCGGACATACGGACGTGGTGCCGGCCGGCCCCAGGGAAGACTGGCGTTCCGACCCGTTTCGGCCGGAAATCCGCGACGGCCTGCTATACGGTCGCGGCGCCGCCGACATGAAGGGTTCGCTCGCCGCGATGATCACTGCGACCGAACGCTTCCTTGCGCAGCATCCGGGACATCGAGGCTCGATGGCCTTTCTGATCACCAGCGATGAAGAGGGTCCAGCGGTCAACGGCACCGTTAAAGTCGTGGAGTCGCTCGAGGCGCGGGGCGAGAAGATCGACTGGTGCCTGGTCGGCGAACCCTCGTCGACCGGCCAGGTCGGCGACGTGATCAAGAACGGCCGACGCGGATCCCTCGGCGGCGTGCTTCGGGTCAAGGGCGTCCAAGGACATGTTGCCTATCCGCATCTGGCGCGCAACCCGATCCATCTGGCCGCACCGGCACTGACGGAATTGACCACCACCGAGTGGGACCCAGGCAATGCGTTCTTTCCCGCGACGACATTGCAGATTTCCAATATCCATGCCGGCGCCGGCGCGAGCAACATGATACCGGGTGTCTGCGAAATCACGTTCAACCTGCGCTATTCGACCGAGACGACGCACGAGGCACTGCGCGAACGCATCGAACAGATCCTCGATCGACACGGCCTGGATTACGACATTGCGTGGAACCTGTCGGGGCAGCCGTTCCTGACCCCGCGCGGAGAACTGGTCGTCGCCGCGCAGCGGGCGATCAGCGCGGTCGCAGGCCTGGACCCCGAGTTGTCCACCACCGGCGGGACGTCGGACGGCCGCTTCATTGCGCCGACCGGGGCACAGGTGCTGGAACTGGGTCCACGCAATGCGACCATCCACCAGGCCAACGAATGCGTGGCGGTCGGGGATCTCGACCTGCTGTCGGCGATGTATGAAAGGATCCTGGAGAATCTGCTCGCCTAACCCTGCCTTTCGACGTCGACCGCGACCTTGACGCGCCTCGAGCACACTCACACCCAGCGGATTCACGACCGCCACGCTGCCACTTCGCACCGCCTGCACCAGACCGGGCACGCCGAGGGGCGAATCCGGTCAAACCTGGAAACTCAGATCCAGCAGATACGGCCGAGCGCGATCGGTGCTCTCGACATCGGCCGTCACATAGCGGCCGGCACTGGCACGCGGTTCGAACTGGCCGCGCCCCTGCCAAACCGGCAGCCCGACCGGTGCGAAACGCTGGCTTTGCGGCGGTCGTGGCCCCAGGTCGGGGGCCGCGGACACGGCGGTACCGATCATGCCACCCAGGCTATCGGGCTGCGCAGGTCGGTAGCTGAAGCCGCCCAGCCCGCGCCCGCTCCAGGTGTCGACCAGGTCGAACTCCAGCACGTCGACGGTCGGTGCGAGCGGGTGCAGCGTGGCCGGCGGATCCGTTGCCTTGAAACGCACCCCGGCAACGTACTCACCGACGACGCCGGTAGGCTGCAGCGGCACGCGCCGGCCGTTGCACACGATCGCATGGCGGCCCGGCGTCAGGCCGCCGGCGGTCAGCTGCACCCGGTCCCGGGCCGAATCGAGGAAGCGAGCGACACCGGCTGCAGTCACCTCTTCGGCGAGCACCGGCCAGGGCTCCAGTGCCTGGCGCAGCTCCAGCACCACGTCGCCGAGACGCAGCCGGCCGAGTCGTGGGAAACGGCGCTCGATCAGCGGTGAGAACCAGTCGGCCCGGAAGCAGTAGCCGGCGGACGCGAGTTCCCCGAGCAACGCAAGAAAATCGCGCCACAAAAGACGGGGCAACAGGAACTCGTCGTATAGCCGATCGCCCCACTCGCGCAGCTCGACGGTCTCGCCGGACCGTGCGAAGCGTGCCACCAGACCCCGCAGCAACAGGGCCTGAAGGCTGGCCAGCTCGGCGGCAGGTGCCATTTCGAATGCGCCGAGCGTGACCCGCCCAAGGCGCCGGCCGGGCCGCATCGGGTCGTACAGTTCGTCCACCCGGATCTCGGCGCGCCGCATGTCGCCCGCCGGATCGGCCAACAGGTGGCGCAGCACCCGATCCGCGAGCCAGGGCTCGGCGGTCTCTCCCGACGGCAGCCGTTCCAGTGCGATGGCAAGCTCGTAAAGCGCCTCGTCGCGGCCCTCGTCGACCCGCGGCGCGTTCCCCGAGGCGCCGATCCCGCGGCCCGCGAACAGATAGGACAGGCTCGGATGACGTTGCCAGCATGCGATCAGCGAACGCAGGATCGCCGGGCGACGCAGGAACGGGCTGCGTGCCGGGCTTGGCCCGCCCAGTACCAGCGGGGCGCCGACGCCCGGTGCGAAGCGGCCGCCGTCGGGGGTGATCCGCTCGCCGCGCAGACCGCAGCGGTCGGCGGCCTGGAACGTGGTCTGCAGCATGTCGGCGAGCGCGCCGCTGCTGCCGGCCGCCGGCAAATGCACGCGCAAGACGCCGGCGTCCGGCTCGAACAGCAGCCGCAACAGGCGATGGTCCTCCGGCGGTTCGTAGCCCTCGAGCAGGGGCCTTAGATCGAGTGCCTCCGCGGTCACCTCGATCGCCGCGACCAGGTCCAAATAGTGTTCCAGATGGGTCAGCGGCGGGAGGAAGCAATGCAGGCGTCCCTCGCGCACCTCGAGGCAGACCGCGGTGCGTGGTGTCGCCGCAGGGTCTTGCGACGCATCGCCCGCCTGATGTGGGCCTGGGGACGACCGTGCGGCCCGTTCACCGACGTCCGCATGCATGCTGGCGAGCGGCGGCAGCGCCTCGAACTGACAACGCTCGGGCTCGATCCGGGCACGGGTCGCCTGCGGCAGACTCTCGAGCGGCAGTCGGTACCCCATTGGCGAATCACCGGGCATCAGATAGACCGCGCCACGCCGCATGCGCCAGGCCCCGCTGCGCCAGCCACCCGCAACCGCATCCCAGCGCAACGGCAGCAGGTAGCCACGCAGCACCGCTGCATCCAGCGACAGGCGCTCGGCGAGTCTGCGGCGCTGCTCCGGATCGTCCAATGCGCCGACAGGCGCTGCCGGCTCGGTCTGCGCCCGTCCCTGCCAGCGCCTGTACAAACCGTCTTCGAAGGCCGGCACCAACCCGTCGGGGGACAGCCCCAGGGCCTGCGCCAGATCGCGCCCGAATCGCTCGGCATCTGCCGCCGACAGGCCGTCGCTCGCCTGTCCCCAGCCGATGCGGTCCGCATCGCGGCAGACCGGGACAGCGTCGGCGCGCGCCCAGCACCCGAGGCGCCAGCGAGGCGCCGACTCACCGCCGAACAGCTCGCCCTGTCCGGCCTGCACCACGCCACCCGGTGCGAGCCGGTCGCGCAACATCAGCATTAGGCGCTCGGCGACGCGTCGCTTGTCCGTTCCCGGCGCCTTGGTGTTCCACTCGTCGAGCCCGGGGGCCTCGGCGGAGACGAAGGCGAGCGAGGGGGCCACGGTCAATGCGATGTCGGCAGCCACGAGGTCCGTGTCGATCCGCTGCCCGAGCGTCTGCAGATCGCGCCACTGTGCCGCGTCGAGCGGCCACTGGGGGGCATCGGCGACCAGGATGCGGACGTCGAAACGCTCGTCGATCGCCTCGTCGCACGCCTCGCGGTAACCCACCACTGGCAGCGCACGCAGCGGATCGGGCGCAGCCGCGAGCGGCAGATAGCCCTCATCGACGAACAGGCCACCGGCCGGGTCAAGGCCGATCCAACCCGCTCCGGGCAGATAAACCTCGCTCCAGGCGTGAAGCGCGGCATACGGCCCGTCGCCCAGACTGACCCGGTAACCGGACACGAAACGTGCCGCGAGCCCGAGGGAGCGTAGCGCCAGTGTGCCGAGCCAGGCCAGTTCCCAGGGCGTCCCTGCGCCGCGCGCGAGGACCGCCTCGGGGTCCACGGGACCCGGTGCGCCCGGCGGCAGCCCGGCGACCGATTCGTGGATTTGTTGATTCAACCGCGTAAGGAACGCGACAATGTAGGCCGACTGCCGGTCGAGCGACGCGAGGAACGCACCCAGACGCGGTCCCCCGCGCGGCATGCCCAGATAGGGTCCCAGCTCCTTGTGCAACTGCGGGTCGTATGCGAACGGGTAGTTCGCAGCGGCGGGCTCGACCAGAAAGTCGAACGGGTTAATCGCCTCGAGTTCGGCGATCAGCTCCAGATCCAGTCCGAGCCGGGGTACCGGCTCCGGTAGGTCCAGCCGTGCCAGGTTGTTCTCGAACGGGTCGCGCACCCAGTTGATGAAGTGCGGCCGGGCATCGATCTTGAGCGAATAGGCGCTTACCCGATGCGCCACGCCGGGCGCCGGGCGCATTCTCAACCAGTGCGTGGACAGCCGGACCGGGCGGTTGTACTGGAATTCGATCCGATGACGCAGTGCGATCCTTACGGTCATGCCAGGACCCTCCTGCGCAAGTCGAGGGTGCAGGGATACGAAGGGTTTAGACGCTCCTCAGACGGTTCACGCCGCGTGTCCTGTGCTGCTGCCGACCGGGCCTGACCGGCCGCTTCGCGCAACGACGCAGGGGGCGGCGTGTCACCGGGCGTATGGCCCCAGGACCAGAAGCGGGTGATGCGTCGCGCCTCGGCCTCGTAGGCGTTGACCGGGAACGCGTCATAGGCGCGTCCGCCCGGGTGGGCCACATGGTATACACAGCCACCAACGCTGCGCCCCAGGCCGCGCTCCATCACGTCGAACACCAGCGGCGCGTGGACCTCGACCCGGGTATGCATGCCATAGGCTGAATCCCAGGCCCTGTAGCGCACGCCCGCGACATACTCGCCGGCCACCCCGGTCGATTGCAGCGGCAGGCGTCGCCCGTTGCAGGTGATCAGATGACGCGCCGGATCCAGATTGCGGCAGATCACCTGCAGGCGCTCGACGGCCGAATCGACGACCCGTGCCTGGCGCTGCGTCGACGTCGCCTCCTCGAGCACCTGCCAGGGCTCGAGTGCCATGCGCAACTCTATTTCGAGCCCGGCATACTCGACCCGGCCATAAACGGGGAACCGGAACTCGAGAAAGGCCGCATACCAGTCCAGGTCGAACGCATAGCCGGCCGCGTTCAGATCCTCGATGACCGATGCGAAGTCGCGCCAGACGAAATGCGGCAGCATGTAGCGGTCGTTCAACGCGGTGCCCCAGCGCACCAGCGGATGACGGTAGGGTTCACGCCAGAAGCGCGCCACCAACGCGCGCAGCAGCAGCATCTGTGCAAGGCTCATCCGCGCGTGCGGCGGCATCTCGAACGCGCGGAACTCGAGCAGCCCCTGACCGCCCGTCCCGCGCTCGGTCGCGGCCAGCTTGTCGATGCAGAACTCGGCGCGATGGGTGTTGCCGGTGACGTCGGCGAGGAAGTTGCGCAATGCGCGGTCGACCATGCGCGGCTCGACAACCTGGTCGACCTCCCGCAGCGCGCGCTCGAACTCGCCGAGCAGCGTCGAGCCGCGCTCGTCGGCGCGCGGCGCCTGCGACGTGAAGCCAATGAAAAGCCCGGAAAACAGGTACGACAATGCCGGGTGGTGCTGCCAGTAAGTAAGCAGCGAACGCAGCAGATCTGGCCGGCGCAGAAACGGACTGTCGGCGGCTGTCGGCCCGCCGAGTGTGACATGGTTACCGCCCCCGGTGCCGGTGTGACGGCCGTCGAGCATGAACTTCTCGGTGCCGAGCCGGGTCTGCCGCGCTGCCTCGTAGAGCGTGACCGTGTTCTGCTCCAGCTCGTCCCAGTTCGCCGCGGGGTGGATATTGACCTCGATCACCCCCGGGTCCGGCGTCACCTTCAGGACCCTCAGCAACGGGCTGGCCGGCGGGTCGTAACCCTCGATCAACACCGGCTGGGCGAGTTCACCCGCGGTCGCTTCCACCGCGCCGAGCAATTCAGCATAGTGCTCGAGCTCCTCGCAGGGGGGCATGAACACGCAGAGGTGCCCCTCGCGCCGCTGCAGGCAGAGCGCCACGTGCGGCAGCGCTGTCCGGCCCGCACGATCCGGCCCCGACCTCAGTTCTGCGATCGGGAGACGCAGGCCGAGCGGCGACCCGCCGGGGACCAGCTGCAGCCGGCCCCCGGCGAGCGGCCATGCCCGGGTTGTCCAGGCCGCCTGCGTCTTGTCCCAGCGCAGCAGCAACACGTATCCAACCGGCTGGTCGAGGCCATGCGCAAGCGCCAGGCTCAGATCATCGCGGAACTGGGGCGCCCAGGGGATCGCGACCCGGTCCATTTCCGCCGGCTGCACGGTCTCACGCCAGAGATAGTGCAGCCAGTCCTCGTAGGCCGCGGTCAGATCGCCGGCGTCGCAGCCGAGACGCGCAGCCAGCCGCTGGCCGAAATCCCGCACCCGGTCCGCCGGCACCGCATCGCGTCGCGACTCGTCGGCGAGCAGGCTGCCATCACGCCACAGCGGCATGCCGTCGGCACGCCAGAAGCACCCCAGCGCCCAGCGCGGCAGCGGTTCGCCCGGGTACCATTTGCCCTGACCATGGAGCAGTAGACGGCCCGGTGCGAACGCATCGCCGAGACGCCGCAACAATGCGCCGGCCAGCTCGCGCTTCTTGAGACCCAAAGCCTCGGTGTTCCATTCGGCACCCTCCATATCGTCGATCGAGACAAAGGTCGGCTCGCCACCCATGGTCAGGCGGATATCCAGCGAACCGAGCTCCTGGTCCACCGATCGCCCGAGCGCACGGATCGCTGCCCACTGCTGCTCGGTGTACGGCTTCGTGACCCGCGGGTCCTCGTGCACGCGCGTGACCTGGTTCGTGTAGTCGAACGCCACCTCGCAGGGATCGCTGTAACCGGTGACCGCGGCCGCACTCACCGGGTCCGGCGTGCACGCGAGCGGTATGTGCCCCTCGCCCGCAAACAGGCCCGAGGTCGGATCCAGCCCGATCCAGCCTGCGCCGGGGATATAGACCTCCGCCCAGGCATGCAGATCGGTGAAGTCCCGCTCCGGGCCTGACGGCCCGTCCAGGGCCTTCACGTCGGCCGTGAGCTGCACCAGGTAGCCGGACACAAAGCGCGCCGCGAGGCCCAGGTGACGCAGTATCTGCACCAGCAGCCAGCCGGTGTCGCGGCACGAGCCCAGGGCCTTTTCGAAAGTCTCCTCGCAGGTCTGGATACCCGGATCGAGCCGGATGGTGTAATCGATCGCCTGTTGCAGCTGCTGATTCAGGTGCACCAGGAAATCCACGATGCGCCGCTCGCGTCGGTCGACACCGGCGACCCAATGCATCAATCGCGGTCCGCTTTCGTTCAGCTCGAAATAGGGTTCGAGCTCCTGACGCAGCAGCGCATCGTAGTGGAACGGGTAGTTATCGGCATATTGCTCGACGAAGAAGTCGAAGGGATTGATGACCGTCATGTCGGCCACCAGTCGAACCTGCACGTCCAGCGCTTCCACCGGCTCGGGAAAGACGGCACGGGCAACGAAATTTCCGAAAGGATCCTGCTGCCAGTAGAGCCTGTGTCCGGCCGGCCCGATATCCAGCCGATATTCGTGAATCGGCGTCCGCGTGTGAGGGGCCGGTCGCAGCCGGATCAGGTGCGGCGACAGCGCTACCGGCCGATCGAAACGATAGGTGGTCTTGTGCTCAATGGCGACGCGAATGGCCATGCGAATCCCCCATATCGAACGATATCCGGTGCCGGTGTGACCCCGAACCCAAAACGCCTGCAACCGGGGCGACCGGCCCGAACCGCTAATGAACCCGCTGAGGTCCGCCTGCTGCAGCGCGCACCGACAAAGTGGGTCGTGACGCCTGCGGCAGGGCCAAGTACCCTGCTTCCGTCGGTCAGGATCGAAACCGGGCCCGACCCCGTATGCGACGTGGGATCAGCGGCGGCTCGCCGCAAGCAGTTGGGCACCGGCCCCGACGGCCCAGGCACCCAGTTTGCCGAGCAGCAACAGCAACAGGATAACCGTGATCCACGCCAGATAATGCGCGACCCCGTCTCCCGCCGCGGGCAACAGGGTCGCAATTTTTGTCGTCTCGAGGAAGTATTGCGCGAAATAGGCGATGCTGTCCGGATCCCTGAACAGGCCCCAGGCAAAGTAGATGGCACCCCCGAGGGCCCAGACACCCAATACGATCAGGATCAGCGCAGGCACCGCGACTGCGGCCATCCCGATCCACTGCGCCGTCGCGGTGCGGGGTAATTCGTCCGAATCCATCACAGCATCCTCTGGCTTCTGTTGCACAACGGCCCATCGACCGCCCGACCACGGCCTAGAAATCCCTGTCGCTACTCCCGGAGTTCGACCTTGAGACTACCCTCTTCTACCCGGATGTCTTCGACCCCGTCGGCAAACCCCTTCCAGAATCCATCCTGACTGCCGTACTCACGAATCAGGTCGATGTTCTTCAGGCCGCCCAGCCAGGCGCTGGGCAGTGGGACGCCCATGATGCTGACACCCTGTAGGGCCACCACCGGCCTGGCATCACGGAACGCCAGCTCGACGCCGGCCGACACCCGCAGCGTCTTGCCGCCCATGATCGGGAATTCGGGATCGACGGGCACGAGCAGCCGCGCACTGACCAAGTCGTCGGCAAGATCGACCGACAGCCGTCTCGCCACGTCCGGATTGTTCGCGAGCAACGCATTGAGCTCTCGTTCGCTGAAGCTGACCTCGCGTTTCGCACCGGCTTCGCTGTAGCGTTCCGGCCGCAGCCATTCCTGGTCCGTCTCCGCGTTCGCGCCACCGGTCTGCACGGTCGGCTTGCTCGGTTCCGGCTCGTAACCGAGCGTTCGCAATTTTGCGTCCAGCGTCTCCTGCTCCCTGGGGCTCAGCTCGACCGGCTCGAAGTCACTGGCATAGATGTAGGTCCGCACCACCCAGTAGGTCAGCGCGGCAGTTGCCAGGATCGTGGCTATCACGATCCACGCGACATGTCCGGCGCGCAAACCACCGCGGCGTGTCGATCCGTCCGGATCTTGATGCGTTTGTGCTGTCATGCGTTTCCCTGAAACCTGCGTGTGGGCGCCTACGTCGTCGCCGGCTGTGCGGCGCGGCCATCGTCCGAAACCCCGACCATCGGCTAGCGTAGGTTACGCCCGGCAACCGGCCGACGGGCCTTGCCTTTTTGATAACGCGCGACCTGCTTGACGCGCTGCTGGGCCCGCTCCATCAGCTTCTGCTGCGACCCCTGCTCCTCTTCGGGGCTGCGGGGCATTCGCCTCTGGTAGCTGCCGTCGGACTGCATCTCCCAACCGTTGCGGTAGTCGCCCAGCTGGCTGTCGAGCATAAAGCGCAGTTCCGAGCGCAGGTTCTCACCGACGACCGGCGTCACCACCTCGACGCGTGACTCCAGGTTACGCTTCATGC
>CBFCWF010000143.1:0-11283 GCA_965601425.1 uncultured Chromatiaceae bacterium
ACAGTAACTCGCAAAACGCGATTCCAGGCTTCGCCTCATCACTCACCTCAGAAGTTACTTGAAGTGATAAGCATAATGTAATATTTTTTAACACAGTAGTATTAGCGGAGCTCGATCAATACGCCCTGCAGCTCTGTAATCTCGTTGATTCGGGGCATGATCGAGGTGCCGGTCTGTCGATCGGCGACCGGTACCAGGACGCGGTACCAGACATCATCGCCGACTTGCAGGCGCTGCGGGGCAGGGGTTGCGATGCCCGAGATACTGAGCCGGTCGACCAGCGCCTGCGCGCGGTCCTTGCTTCTGAAGCTGCCGACCTGTACGGCCCAGCCGGCGTTCAAAGCAGCCGCGGTATCCAGATCCGTTGAGCTGTCGGTCGAGATTGCCGATGTGGCGGGCACGGTTGCGGGCGCGTTGTAGACGGCAGGTTGCGCATCGAGTGGCTCGGCCGGGGTAGTCTCTCTTGGTTTTCGCTCGGGTATCAGCTGTTTCAGGCGACGGCGGTACTCCTCGGTGACCTGCAATGCCGCGGTGCTGTTCGATACCGCGCGCGGCGTGATCAGCACGATCAGTTCCCGACGGGTCTGGTTGTCCGCCTTGCTGCCGAACAACGCGCCGAGGAAGGGTACCTTGTGCAATACCGGCACGCCCTCCTCGGTCGTGTCACGATCGTCCTCGATAAGACCACCGAGGATGATGGTGTCACCGCTGTTCACCGCGACGGTACTGACGATCTTGCGTGTCGAAATGCGCGGCGTGAGGGAATTGATCGCGGTCTGAAAAGGAACCTGACTGACCTCCTGTTCGACCTCCATGATCACGAGACCACCCGCATTGACCCGCGGTTTCACCTTGAGCAGTACGCCGGGGTTGCGATATTCGATCGTGTTGATGAGCGGGCTGTCGGCGCCGATGGTCGATTGTTGCTGCGCGGTCGCGACCGGGACCTCGTCACCGACATTGATGGTCGCCTCCTGGTTGTTCAGCACCAACAGCGAGGGTGAGGAAATGACGCTCAGGTTGGTCTCGGTCGCCAGCGTGTTCAGCACAAAGCGCACCACGCCGTCACCACCCTGCAGCGCATAGGAAAATCCCGGTTGAATCGCGCCGATACCGGCGGCGCCCAGGTCGAGCGTCCCGATGCCGGTCTTGTCGTTGAAGTTGTTCTTGAAGAACCATTCGACCCCGAACGAAAGATTATCGGTCAGCGTGACCTCGGCGATGGTGACTTCGATCAAAACCTGCAGCGGGCTGACATCGATCTGCCGCAGTGCAGCGAGGATTTGCCTGTACTCAGTGCCGCGCGCCAGTATCAGCAGCGCATTGTTCGGCTCGTCGGCGATGACCTGAACGGGCCGTTCGCGATCGATCACCAGCCCTTCACCGGCAGTGGCCGGGCCCGCGGGCGTAATTGCCGGCTGTGTTTCCGGCCCGGCGACCATCTCGGGTTCCGGGGCCTCTCCGATTGTCTTCGGTCTCAGGCCTGGGGCCAGCGACAGATCTCGCTGCCGGCTCTCAACCCGCTCCTGAAACACTTGGGTCAAGACCTCGGCGATTTCCACCGCTTTGCCATTCTGCACCCGATAAATGAACAGGCGCGGCTTATCGTCCCCGGTATTCCGGTCGAGGCGCTGGATCCATTCGCGCACCCGAGCCAGGTGCTCGGCGCGCGATGTGACCACCATCAACCCATTCAGCCGCTCGACGACGATGAAGCGGACCAGGCCGCGCATGAGTCCGTACTCCGGGTCGGCGAGCAGGACCTCCAAGTCTTCGGCCAGCGTCTTGGCGTCGACGAAATCGGGCGTGAACAGGGCCACCGACATGCCTGCCATCCGGTCGACATCGAAGACCTCGATGGTTTCGAGCAGACGATCCAGGTCTGCGCCGGAACTTGCCAGCACCAGCAGATTGCGTGCGCTGTCGACGCGCAGCAGCTGATTGCCCCCGGCGACCATCGGGCCGAGGATTTGTGCCATCTCTTCGGCGGCCACATAGCGTAACGGGACGACCCGCAGAGAGAAGCCGGGCGGAATCGCCAGGCTGGAGTCGCCCAGCTGTGAGGTGCGGGCTTCCGCAAAGGCCTCCTGCAGCGGGACGACGCGGTAGACGTCATCCGAGGTGATGAGTGCCGCGTTGTTCATGCGCAGCATCAGTTCGAGTGTCGCAATCAGGTCGTCGCGCTGAAGGGCGCGGGTCGTCTGCATTGACACCAAGCCCTGCACCTGCGGATCGACCACGTAGTTGATACCCAGCATATCGCCGAGCACGATCTTGATGACCTCCAGCAGATTCGCATTCTGGAAGTTGAGCTTGACGTCACCGTCGACTTGCTCGCGGGCATCGGCGAAACCGCTCACGTTGCGGACTAGGATATCGTTGCCCGGTCGATAGAAGTCGGCCGACTGGGTGCCGGCCGCGCCGCTGTCGGCCGGCGGCAACGAGGGACTCGGCGTTGGCGCCGGGGGGGTCGTGCCTTTTTCGGCAGCGCTCTGCAGCGTGTCTCCCCAGGCCGGCGGTCGGGTGGCGAAGCGATAGTTGGTGCAGCCGCCGAGTTGGGTCGCCAGCGTGAGCACGGTCAGCGCAGCTGCAATGAAGCCATTGAGGCCTTGCCGTGATCCGGCGCGAGATGGTGGGGGACTCATTGTTTAACTTCCTTGGCTCCCGTTTGCTCTTCGTCGGGTTGCGGTTCGTCTTCCGTCTGTTCTTCTTCCACCTCAGGCGCAACTGGCCCTCTGAGGATGCGGCGCTGGGTCGTGGGCCGCGGGGTGGGGCGCTGGCGTCGCGTTTGCTTTCGCGGCCGTTGTCTCGGCGGCGGCAGGTCGAAGCGGTAGACCTGCAAGGTGTGGCTGCGGCCGTTGGCTGCAAGGACGACGTTGTCATCGTTGATCTGTTCGACTGCCCAGTTGTCGAGCTTGCCGCCGACCCTGAGTCGGTCGATGCTGCCATTACGCCTCTCAACCAGCGCGATGAGCCGGTCGCCGTCTACAATGATGGCGCTGAGCCGTGCGTCGGCCAGCTCGCCTGGTTCCGCTGCGGCCTTGCTTGCGGTCGGACCCCCAGTGGCGGTGTCGGCGCCTTCTGCAGGGGGTTTTCGACCCGAGACAAATAATGGCCGCTCGACGAACTCGGTAAAGGCGTCGATGTCGCCAATCTGTGGAGTCGGTGCCGATGGCTGGGGCAGATTGACCGGCGCATTGCCCTCCGGTTGCTCCGGCAGCGGCACCGGGCGCTGCCATTCAAAGGCCATCCACGCGGCAGCGCCGAGATAGAGGACAATCAGTACAAAGGGCTTTCGGTCAGCCATTCGTGCGCTCCCCGGGCCCCTGCTCGTCGGGTGCACGCAGCGCCGAAAGATTCATACTGACCTCAAGCCGATCGATTGCGGTCCCACGGCGTCGCTGCACCCGGGTGCTGATGTTCAGCGAGTCGATGAAGACGAAGGGTGTGCCTGACTCCAGGGCATGCAGGAGGTCGCGCAGGCCGCGACTGTCGGCCTGCAGACGCGCCTGCACCGAGATCTTCTGCAATGGCCCGTCCGGGATTGCGGGCTGGACCCGTACACTCACGATGCGCGCTTTGTGTTGCGCCGCAAGCTTCTGCAAATGCCTTTGCAGCGCCGCCGCGGCAAGCGCCGGGTTGCCGCCAGCCAGTAGGAAAGGCGTGAGTGGCTGGTGCTTCTGCAGTTCGGCTGCCGCGGTCTGCAGCGCAGGGCGTTCGCCTATCACGGTCCGGTAGCGTGTGATCTCGTCTTGCATCGACTCGATTTCATTGCTGAACTCGTCGTACGCGCCGAACAGCGGGCCGATGACGAATCGCAGCACCACGAGCACGGGCAACAGCACCAGCAGCAGCGCAACGATTCGACCACGCGGCCCGACCGGCAGGTTCATTGGCCGACTCCGGCAGGCGGCGACTCGATGCTGGCGGTCAGATTGAAGCGATCTGCGTTGTTTCGTCGGTCACGGGTAAAGGCGCCGATGCGCACGCCCTCGAATGCGCTGGAACTCTCGAGGGTCTCGACCAGTACCGACGGCGTCGAAGAGATGCCCATCAGAATCACCTCCTTGCCGTCAAATTGCAGCCGCTGCAGCCAGGTGTCGTCGTCCAGCTGCTGTGCGAGCGAATCGAGTAGGGCGATCGTCGATTGCGCGGCACGTTTGCGCTGGCTGAGCCAGTCGAGCCGCGCCGCGGTAATGTTCACGCGATCCCGCAAGGCGCTGACTTGGGCTGCCTCGTTACGCAGCCCGTCGAGTGTCTGTTCCAATTGCTGACTTGCGTCATGCCGATTGTAGAGATGCAGGGCGAGGGCGCCGCCCCAGACCGCGATCAGGCCCAGCCAGGCGATGCGCATAAGGCTGCTCGAGGAACTGCCGGATTCAGCGATTCGCCACGACAGTTCCAGCCGCTCACCGGGCTGCGGGGGGCGCTCCACCCGCAGCGGATTCGCGGGCGGGTTCTGAGCAATCAGCGACAGCGCTCGGCTTATCTTCGCTTTCGGAACGACGACCAGCCATGCCGATAGCGGTCCATCAGTCGCGCCGTCCGCGTTCTCACCACACGCATACAGGGCCTGATCGGTCGTAAACGGGGTCAACTTCGGCAGCTGGTACCCGACCGCTTCGGCCAGATGGGGGCGCGCTGCACGTGGCATGGACAAATCCCGTCTCAGGTATTGATCCGGCTCGAGGACCAGACGCAGTCGCTCCGGTGGGCCGGGCAGCGCATCGAGAAAATCCGCCAGTACGGGTGACTCGGCTGACCGCCCCTCGACCGGCAAGTCGTGGACCCCCGAACTGGTGCCAGCTGGCCCGTCGAAGCTCGCGCTGTCGCCCGCGAGATGCACGGTCACGGTATTGCGGCGGCCCTGCCAACGGCGTCGCAGCGACGCAGGGATCAACTCGCCAAGCTGGTCCGCCCACCAGCGCAAAAACTCGGCGAGCATCACGGTGCGGTCCCCGGTTTTCCGATTGCGGTTGACAGTGCCTCTCTGGCCAACACAGTAAACCCGCCCTTGCGTTGAACCTCCAACTCGACGCGTTCTCCCCTCGTCATGCCATCGGGCAGGCTCACCTGAATCAGCAGCGAGTAGGCTTTGCTGTCGATCCGGCTGTCGAGAAAGCGCGCGCCCCGGCGCAAAGGCGTCATGTCCAGCGTTTCGCCTTCGGCCAGCGCGATCTCTCGGCGCTCGATGAATTCTTCGGCTTCGGCCCGTCCGATACCAGGGATCGATGCCAGGGTGATCAGATCGGCAGTCGCGGCGTGGATGCGGTCGCGCCGACCGTGCACTGTCAGGTAGGGCATCAGGGCCTCCATTCTCCGGCTGTCGAAACCCATGACCTGGCTAAGCTCGTTCACCGAGTGGAATGGCCGGTTGGGCGGCACGTAGGCATAGCCGGCGCGCTCGTACTCCACGTCTTCCGCACCGTTGGGTTCGGGTCGATCGTCTGAATCCCGCCAGTCTACTATCGCGTCGGCCAATGCGTCGTGATCCGCGTCAGGAAATAGCTGAATCAGCAGGCCTATCAGCAATGGGCGTGGCGCCTTGTTCAGGTCGATACGTCCGCTCGTCGCCTCAACCCGTATCGTGACCGTTGCGTCGGCCCACACCAGTTCGTGCGCCTGACCATCGGCGATCCAGCGTTCTTCCGGCTCGCCGCTGGAGATGGCGAGCACCGCAGCATGCAGTGCTGCAGCGCTGGCCGCCTCGGCGCGCGCGATCGCTACCAGGTCCCCGGCGACCCGTATCTCATGCCGCACCGCGTAGGCGAAACCGGTCGCCAGGCTGCTCATCAACACGAGCGCCCAGATGACCAGGATTAGCGCGAATCCCTGGTGATGAAGTCTCACTCCTCTGGCGCTCCGATGACGAACTGTGTGTCACTCTCACCCAGCGGCGCGCCGCCGCTCGAGGGTTGCGCGACCAGGCGGGGCCAGGCCTTCGCTCCGGCCGGCGCTACATCGATCCTCACCAGGTTGGGCAAGGCGTCGAATCCAAGCCACTCGTCGTGCCAGCTGGCAATATCGTCGTCCTCAAGTCGCCCGAAGTAGCCGATTTCGAGGTGATCGAGGTCTTCGATCAGGACCGCACGCTGCACGGGCTGCTCGGTCGACAGTTCCTCGTAGGTTTCGTAGCGCTGTCGGGTCAATACCAGCTGAGATTTGCTGGAAGCCTCATCGATTCCCAAAGTGATGCGCATCAGGCCGCCCGCACCGACATATGCCGGCATATCGGCGACGAAAGTAAGAACCTTAGTCGTACCCCCGAAGCTGGTGTTGTCTTCCTCGTCTTCCGGGTTGGGCATCGGCAGGGCCCGGCTCAGGGCATTGTGCAGAAACTCCCAGCCGATGCGCATTATGTCTGATTGTTCGATCTGCGCGTCCATCGCCGAAACACTGCGCTGTCCGATCCGTACCGCGCCGTAGACCAGGCTCACCAGCAGCGAGGCCACGCTCAGAGCCGCCAGCATCTCGATCAGAGTGAACCCACGTTGCATGCGCTGAAGGACTGGCATCAGGGGAGTGTGGCCTGGGTGAGCATGAGGCTCTCGAGACGAAACTGCCGCTCGTCGCCAGCATCGCCCCAGCTGATGGTCAGGTCCAAATGCAGCGGTTCCAGTGCCCGAACCAGGTCCGACTGAAACTCTTCTGCTTCGGTCAGCCGGGCCTGCCAGCGATAGCCGTCGTCGAATTCGCCCTCCAGCAGGCCTGGCGTAAGGTATGGGTCTGCGGTCAGCTCGGTGAGCTTGCTGCGCGCCAGCAATACGGCATGGGTGCGCTCGGTGGCCAGGCGCGCAGTGCGCAGGCCGCTGCCAAACAGTTCCAGCAGGGCGCCACCCACCAGCCCGAACAGGGTGAGCGCGACCAGGATTTCAAGCAGTGTGAACCCGCGGACGCATCTCATTCTCCGGCCCCGCTGATCTCGATACGTCCGGTGAGCCACTCGATGTCGACCTGAAGCGCCTGGCCCTTCAGTCCCAAGACCACGCGACCGCCGGTCGAACTGCCGTCGGGGAAGAAATCGATGCCGCCCCGGCTGTCGTCGCTTATAAGCGACTCGGCCGTGGTGAGTTCGACCGTCATGTCGCGCGGCAACGTCTTCCAGGCGGGTGAGTCCTCGATGCCGTAGCGGCGTGACTCAGTGTCCACCAGGAACCGTCGGCGCTGGTTGTCAGCGCGCGCGTGTCGCCTTGTCTCGCGTAACGTCGTGGTCAACTCGCTGGCGGTCCCGCTCAATACGCGCGCGGGGGAGGGGAGCATGATCGGAGCCAGTACCGCGGTCAGCACCACGAGCAGCGTCATTACGATCAGGACCTCGACGAGGGTGAAGCCGGTGGGCCGGCGTCTCGCTGAAAAGGCAGGTCGTCCGCGCGATTCAATCCCAGTTGGTGATGTCCGCATTGTCGCCTTCGCCGCCGGGTTGGCCATCGGCGCCGTACGAGATGAGGTCAAAGTTGCGTTCCTCGCCCGGTTGACGAATAACCAAGTCGTTACCCCAGGGATCCTGCAGCTGCGATTTCTTGGTGATATAGGGTCCGTTCCACCGATCGACGTCCTGTGGTTTGTTCACGAGGTCTTCGAGCGACGCCGGGTAACGGCCGGTTTCGATCCGGTAGAGTTCGACCGAGCTGCCGATCTTTTCCAGCTGAATCGCCGCCGACTTGCGATTCGCATCACTGGCCTTGCCCAGCAGATTCGGCGCAACGACGGCCGCGAGGACGGCCAGCAAAGCGATAACGACGATGAGCTCGATCAGCGTGAAGCCCGAACGATGGAGAGATGGCGACATGTGAGTACTCCGCACGTGATTCAGAATGCCAGGTTGTTCGATTCAAGGATCATCAGGACGACCGACATAATGATCACGGTGATTAACAGCGCAATGGTAATGATAATGATCGGCTCCGCCAAGGTGAGCAGGCGTTTGAGCGTGTTTTGCACCTCGCGCTCGTAGATCTCGGCGACCTGCGCGAGCATCAGCTCGACCTTCCCGGAGGATTCGCCGACCCTGATCAGCTGGGTCGCCAGCGCCGGGAACACCGCCGACTGGGCCAGCGGCTTGGCCAGGCCCATACCCTCACGTACCCGCTGCGTCGCCAATGCCAGCCCGCGCGCGATCACCGAGTTGCCAACGATCTGTCGGGCGATGTCCATCGCCGGCACGAGATGTACGCCGTTTTCCAGCAGGGTCGACAGGGTGCGCGCGAAACGGGTCGTTGCCAGGTTCTGCACCAATGTTCCGACCAGCGGGATCTTGAGTAGCCAGGCGTCCCAGCGTGAGCGTCCCGCGGGTGTCTGCCAGTCCCGATGGATCCACCAACCGAGCGCGCCGATCATCAATAGCATCAACCACCACCAGTCGGTGACGAGTTCGCCAGCACCAGCGACGATCCGGGTCAACAACGGGAGATCACGCCCTGCCTCGGCGAACATCTCAGTGAACTGCGGCACGACGAACGCCAGCATCACGGCCACCGCTGTGAGCGCCAGCACCAGTAGAATGGCCGGGTAGATCAGGGCCGAGATCAGCGATTGGCGCAGTTCACGCCGTCCGGCTCGGAAACTGGCAAGGCGCTCCAGCGCCAGGTCGAGTGCGCCACTGGATTCGCCGGCACGCACCATGTTGCGGTAGAAATCATCGAAACCGGCGTTGGTCTTTTCCAGCGCCTTCGATAGGGACTTGCCACCGCGCACCGCATCGTTGATCGACGCGGTCATTTCGGCCAGGGCCGGCTCTTCTGCCAACTCGGCGATGGTTTCCAGCGCCTGCGCCAGCGGCAGGCCGGCGCGCAGTAGCGTGGCCAGTTCCAGGGTGAAGAAGTCGATGGTGGCGCCGCTCGCCCGCCCCCGCCTGCGCTGGCCGTTGCGGCGCAGGACTGTCGGCTTGTCGGCACCTGCCACCTCGATCTGGATCGGGATACTGCCCTGGGCCTGCAGGTTGCGGGCTACGCCCTCACGGTCGTGCGCGTCGAGGCTGCCCTCGACAATTTCACCGTCGCTCCGCGCGGCCTTGTAGTTAAAGGTTGGCATCGGCTTCAGTCTTCGGCCTGCGCCTGCGCCACCCGTTCGACTTCCTCGATCGTCGTCAGCCCGGCCAGCGCCTTACGCAGACCGTTGGTCTGCATATCCTGCATGCCGTCCTGCTGGGCGATGCGCCGGAGGGTGTCGGCATCCTCGCGCGCGATGATGGCACGCCGTAGAGACTCTGTCATTACCAGCAGCTCGAGGATCGTGGTCCGGCCATGGTAGCCGGTATAGTCGCAGGCACTGCAGCCGTTGCCCCGATAAAGGCGGATCGGCCGTTCGTCGGTCAGCCGGTCGAGCCGCAGTTTTGAAACCAGCGGTTCGGGTGGCGTGTACTCGGTGCGGCACTTCGGGCACAGACGGCGCACCAGGCGTTGCGCCAAGATGCCGTCGATGGTCGAGGTGAGCAGGTAGTCGTCGACCTGCATATCCTGCAGACGGGTGATGCTACTCGCCGCATCGTTGGTGTGCAGGGTCGAAAACACCTTGTGGCCCGTCAACGCAGCCTGTACCGCGATCCTTGCCGTTTCCACGTCTCGCATCTCGCCGATCATTATCACATCAGGGTCCTGACGCAGGATCGCGCGCAGGGCGTTGGCGAAGGTCAGATCGATGTTCGGCCGAATAGGGATCTGGTTGACGCCCTCGAGTTGGTATTCCACCGGGTCTTCGACCGTAAGGATCTTTTTGTCGGGCGAGTTCAGCGTCGACAATGCGGCATAGAGGGTCGTGGTCTTGCCGCTGCCGGTCGGCCCGGTGACCAGGATGATGCCATGCGGCCGGGTCAGCAGCTCCTCGAAGCGCTCGAGGATCTCTTCCTCGAAGCCGAGGGCCCAGAAGTCCAGCGCCACGTCTCCACGATCGAGCAGGCGCATGACGACGCTCTCTCCGTACAGTGTCGGCACGGTGGAGATGCGCATGTCGACCTCACGGCCCTCGGCGCGCAGCTTGATCCGCCCATCCTGCGGTAGGCGGCGCTCGGCGATGTTTAGGTTGGCCATGACCTTTATGCGCGAAACGATCGCCGCCGGCGAGACGCCGGACGGGAAATCCATCGCACGCAGCACACCATCGATTCGGTAACGGACGACGACACCGCGCTCGGCCGGTTCGATGTGGATGTCCGAAGCGCGAAGCTCCAGCGCCCTGCTCACCAGCTGGTTGACCCGGCGTATGACTGGCGCGCCGCTGGCCATATCGCGCAGATGTGCGATGTCGTTCACATCGCCCTCGACCGATGTCTCGTCGTCCGGCAGTAACTGCGAGTCGTCTTCCACTGGGAAGTTTCGGGCGAGGGCAGCCTGGATCTCGCTGACGAGCCCTACCTTGATGCGGACCGGCCGGTTCAGGGCGAGTGTGAGCGCCTCCCCGATGAAGCCGTCGCCCGGGTCGGCTACCGCAACCTCGGCGGTCTTGTCACTGACGCGCAGTGGGGCGACGAAGTGTTGCCGCAAGAATTCAGGTGCAAGGCTGCCGTCATCCTCGCTAACCTTTTGGAAGTCCTCGTCGGTTGCCCTCGGCCAGCCTGAGACCTCGGCGAGGGTGTTGGCCAGGTCCCGCTCACTGACGAAGCCGAGTTGTACCAGCAGGGGTCCGAGTAGTCCGCCTTTTTCCGATTGCAGGTCGCGGACCCGCTCGAGTTGCTCCGGGGCCAGCTTGCCCGCGTCCACCAATGCCTCGCCGAGGGGCGCGAATGTGGGGTGGTCAGCGGTTTCGCTGACGGCTGAGGCTGTTTGGGCATGATCCAACATACGATTTGGTTTCTCGCAAGGCGTTGCTCGACCGGTAACTGGCCGCAGCTCCACCCGCTATTGTGCCAAGAAATGGCCTTCGCAGGTAAGCGGCGCGACGGCTAAGGGCTGGATCGGCAGCACGCGTGGTATTCCTGCTCGACTAAGGGCTCTCAGGTCTTAATGGCGACCCGGCGTGCGCACATTTGAGAGGAAAATTATGCGCCCCGGGCCATTTCGTACAGAGCGGAAGATTGAAGCCCGCGGCCGGCGCCACGCGGAGTTTTCGGGTGTTCTGCGGCCGATCGCATGGGGCGGCAACGAAGGATCCTTGTGCTGGCAGCGAGGCGAGGCTGCCCCAGCCCCAAACAAACCAAAGCCGGCGCTAGCCGGCTTAGAATACAGACCCATTCGGGCTGCGTGTTTCTTTCTTATTGTTGTTGGATTCTTCTTATTCGGAATCTTGTAGGTCTCGGCACTCGGCAAGATTTATTGTTTGGCGTAGACGAAGCAGTTATCGGGCCAAATA
>CBFCWF010000144.1:0-11194 GCA_965601425.1 uncultured Chromatiaceae bacterium
GCTGGTGCGACATGGCGAATACCGGCAGCTGCCGGACACTCCGAGCGCGCACCAGCCCTTCCCGCTGACTCCCGAAGGAGAATCCCAGGCACGCGCGGCCGCAGACGCATTGCGTACCGCGATCGAAACCGGCGGGTGGACATTGTCCTCCGAGGTGCACAGTTCACGGATGCTCAGGGCCTGGCAGACGGCTCAGATCATCGTCGAGCAGCTGGCGACCGGCTCGTCGGGCACGCTCCGACTGATGGGCTTCGATGCGCTCGCGGAGCGCGGGCTCGGCAGTGCCGCCAATCTCACGATGACCCAGATCGAGACGGTCATTCACGAGGACCCCCGTTTTCCGGACCTGCCGGAGGACTGGAAGTCGAACAGCAGATTCCGCGTGCCGCTGCAGGGTGCTGAATCGTTGCTCGAAGCGGGTGAGCGGGTTGCGGCACACATAAGCAAACGGATCGAGACACTGGCAATGGAGTCGCAATCCGACACGCTGCAGCTGTTCGTCGGCCACGGCGCCGCATTTCGTCACGCCGCCTACCACCTGGGCATACTGGGTTACGGGGAGATCGCGCAGCTGAGCATGTACCATGCCCAGCCGGTGTTTCTCGAGTATCTGCCGGGTCAAGGCTGGCATCACATCGGCGGTGCATGGAAGGTTCGCGGCGAGCGGGGCAAGTACACAGATTGAAAATCCGCGGCCATCGCACTGAACCACCGGCGACCGCCCGCCCTGCCACCGGCCGTGCGGATCGCGCGATACCGACTGCGTGCTGCCGCCCGTTCGCGCACCCGGACAGCGTCATGCCTCATGTCAGTGAAAAAGGATAAGTCCGGCCTGCCGCGCTATCGTGGCGCGCGTTGGGTTCAAGGGAAACTACCCACGGCAGGGCGCAGCTGGCAGGCGGGAAAGAGCCAGCCCGGAAGTGGCGAACCCGGCAATGACCGCGCGCTGGACCGCGCACTGGCGCACAGCGTCTCGCGCGGCGTCTGGACCTGGCCCAAGCGACCGGTCTACTTTCTGGCCGATCCGCATGCCGATGCAGAGGCCTTCAGTGCTTCGCTGGTCGCCTGTGGGGGGGTACAAAAGACCGGGCCGGGCGATCTCGATATCAAGCTGACCGCGGCAGGCCGCAAGGCCCTCTTTATCATCGGCGGTGATTGCCTGGACAAGGGTCCGAGCAATCTTCGCCTGCTGCACGCCGTGCGCAACTTCATCGACACCGGGGCGCGGGTGAAGCTGCTGGCCGGAAATCATGATCTGCGGCTGATGATGGGGCTGCGTGCGATGGCGTTGAAACGCGAAACACGTACGGAGCACCTGTTCGTCCGGATGGGTCCGAAGGTGGTGCCGCTGCTGAAGGAGGTCCACGACCGGTATCTGCGGGGCAGGAAGGCGCCACGCGGCCTTCCCGGCAAGAATCAATGCCGACGCCGGCTCTACCCCTCACTGCAATGGTTCGACGAGTTCCCGGTCAAGGCGACCGGGCACCTCTCCAGGCAGGCCATCGAGCGCGAACTCACAAGGATGCGCAGGAAGGTGGAAGTTTTCGAACAGGCGTGCAGGGACGCCGGCCTGTCGATGCGCGACGTGTATGCAACCGCGCTCCGCTGTCGCGAACTATTCCTCGAACCCGGCGGCGAGTTCGCCTGGTTCTTTCGGGACATGCAACTGGCGCACCGCGAGGGTTCTTTCTTGTTCATCCACGCCGGGCTCGACGACCGCGTCAGCCGGCTGTTGAAGAAGGGTGGCGTCCGACACCTGAACCGCCTGTTTCGGGCGCACGTCGAGAACGACCTCTTCAAGTTCTACTACGGGCCGCTCGCGAACACGATTCGCACCAAATACCGCGACGTCGATCTCCCGTGGACCCGGCGCGGCACGAAGCTCGCGCATCGACAGGGTCTGCGTGCCATCGTGCACGGCCACCGCAATCGCACGAACGGACAATGCATCATGCTGCGCAAGGGCATGGTCCATTTCGAAGGCGACATCACGATGGACCGCAACTCGCGCAGGAAGGAGGGCCTGAAGGGGTATGGCGCCGGGGCGATCATCGTGGAGCCCCAGGGCCGGGTGATCGGAATCAGCACCGACTATCCTTATGCGAAGATCTTCCAACCCGAGAGTTCTTGAAACCTCACGCGACACGAGCCCATGCGCCAGAGCAAAAACAGCTTCCGACACGAGTCCCTGCAGGACAAAGACACCATTCAGGAGATCCTGAAATCCATCACCGAGGGTGTTGGCAAAGGAAAACTGACCTTCAGCGACGATTCTGGCAACTTGGTGATGCAGCCCGAGGGCCTGTTGAACCTCAAGGTTACCGCAAGCCAGGACGACTCGAGACACCGAATAGACATCCGCATCACCTGGCAGCGCGACGAAAAGGCCAAGCAGAGGAAGCCTTTGTCAGTGACTTGAGGCAGCCACTCCCGCGGCCGCCGCGAGCCTACCTTCAGTCTGAAGTCCAGCGGTCGGCCCGCACGGACCACTAGAGCTGAGACTCGGGGACGATCGGCGAGAGAACGCGGGTACTGAAGCGCTGCCAGGATGTCGTATCCGGCTCCCGGTCGGTGTGGTGTTCCTGGCCATCAGAGGTCCGGGTGATCCACTCGAGGCGCCCGTCGTCGTCCATCTGCACCCGGTAGGCGATCAGCAGTATCTGGTCGTCGAATATCGACGCCAGCAGACGCGCTTTCTCGGGGTCCTCGAAATAGGCACCGAGTTCGGTATTCAGCGATGCCGAGCGCTGATCGAGATTGAACGAACCTACGAACAGAGAGCGCCTGTCGAATCCGAAGAACTTGGCATGCAGGCTGGCCCGGTCGGCATCGATCGCGTTTCTGTCCAGCCTGTCGTCCAACGCCTCGTCCCTGATGGCCTTGAACTCGTACAGCTCGACGCCGCCGGCGATCAGGTCTTCGCGATAACGCATGTAACCTGCATGCACCAGCCCGACATCGTTGGATGCGAGCGAGTTGGTCAGTATTCGCACGCGCACGCCATCGGCCACCCTGTCGGTCAGGAACTTGGTGAACGCCTCACCCGGCACGAAATAGGGCGAGACGATATCCAGCGCCTCCTCAGTACGCGCCATCGCCAACTTGAGCTTGGGCGCCAGGTTCTCCTGGAGCGTGACCTCTTTCGCATCCACATTGCTGGGTGGATCATAGGCCAGGAAGCCTGTCGACCAGGCCATGTCGAGCTTGTCGACGCCGCTCGTATGCTCCAACGCCAAACGCGCAATCACCTCGGCGTACTCGGAAGCCTTTGCCTCCGCCATCTGCTGGTCCGAAAGCGCCCTGAAAGCGTCGATTTCGTCATCGGTGATCGGCGACTCGGGCGGGAACGCCGCGATCGGATAGACCCATTCACTGTTCCAGAACAGGTCGAACTGGTCGGAAACCTCCTGCACGATCGGGCCAACCGCCAGGGCATCCAGATCGTTGAACCCGACTTCCTCCGCAGCCGCGAAATACTCATCGCCGATGTTGCGGCCGCCGAACACAGTGGCCTGGTTGTCCACCGTCAGTGTCTTGGTATGCATGCGACGATTGACGCGGCGCGTATCAGTCACGAAATCACCGGCACGCCGGCGGCGATTGGCAAACGGGTTGTAAAGACGGACCTCCACGTTCGGGTGCGCATCGATCAAGTGCAGCATCTGATCCTTGCCCGCGGTATCGAGATCATCCAACAGGATCCTGACCCGCACCCCACGGTCTGCCGCCTGCAGCAGCTGATGGTACATCGCATTGCCGGTCAGGTCCGTATGCCAGATGTAGTACTGTGCATCGATGGATTTCTCCGCGGCGCGGATGAGCCGCATACGGCTTGCGAAAGCCGCGACCCCGTCGGACAGGACGTGGAATCCGGAAAGGCCCGGATGACGCTCAAGCAGCGGTTCGAGGTCCCGGGCCAGCCGCGTGGAGGAGGTGTCTCGGAGCACATGGCTTGGCTCGCGTACGACGTTTGTCGGCAACGAACTGCAGCCGGCCAAGACCAGCAACGCGGCAGCCGTCAGGAGCAACCGCGAGCAACGCATCGACGACAATGCCACGCGGCTACGCGAGTGAATTTCGGGATCGGAACATGGCATGGCGCGCAAGGGCTGATCGTATGAGACGTAGCCATCAATGATAACCGAGTATCCCACCTGGCTCCAGGCAGGCGCCCCGCCGTTCGAACCCTGCAGCGGCGTTGCGTCAGGGTCGTTGCGCCTCGCCCCTGGTCGCACGCACGTGGAATCTGCACCAGGTCTGAGCCGCGGCCTATGAACTGGCGTCCGGCAGGGCCTAGTTTCCACGGATGCGGCGTCATTATCGAAAAGATCCTTGGAAAAGAACGACGTTTATTTTCGATGCGTGTTTGGCTAGCTTCTCGGAACAGGTCGGGCAATGGGCGACGCTTTTTGATCGCCGATGCCTCCGGCCAGGTGCCGGCAGCGATGTCGGGCGAGATTTGATCATCGGCAGGACGGGGGCCTTCGGTCACAATCTGGCGTCTGCGCCTGGCTGCAGGACCCGCGAGCGAGGGTCGGCGTCCGCCGTCGATGAAAACCACTGACAGGAGCAAACGGATGGACAAAGGCAAGGTCTACGACTTCAAGGGCGCGTCGATCACCGTGCACTGGGACCAGCGATTGTGCATACACGTAGGAGAATGCGGGCAGGCCGAGGGCGAGCTTTTCGTCGGCGGTCGCGACCCTTGGTGCGTGCCTGATGGCATCGACCCGCTGGAAGTGCGCGAGGTCTGCGAGCGCTGCCCGAGCGGGGCCCTCACCTACACCAGTCCAAACGGCATGTCCGAGCGTGCGTGTGAAACGAACTCCGTGCAGGTGACGAACAACGGACCGCTGTACGCGAAGGGCGACCTCGCGATCGAAGGGGCCACCAACGACATGCCTGGCGTGCGCTACCGCGCGGCCCTTTGCCGATGCGGCCAGTCGAACAACAAGCCCTTCTGCGACAACAGTCACCTGAGTGCCCGTTTCGAAGACTACGGCGCGATCGGCACCAGGGGCCCGGGTGTCGAATCCACCGGCGGGCGGTTAAAGATCACCCCATTGAAAGATGGCCCGCTCATCCTTAATGGCGGCGTCGTTCTGATTGCAGGCAGTGGTCGTGTGGCATGGCGCGGCGACCAGGCCGCGCTCTGCCGGTGCGGCGCATCGAAGAACAAGCCGTTCTGCGACGGTTCGCACAAAGCGGTCGATTTCCGAAGCGAATGACCAGGGGGAATTACTCGCCGGCCTGCTGGAAACGCCCCCAGCCGATCTGCCGGTCAGTCGCTATGCACTGTTCGCACACTGTGTTACCTGTGGCAAGGACATCGCTGCAGCGTCGCGCATCAGCCGCGCGCTGGCCCGGCGAGGGATCGCAGTGCTGCGCTTCGACTTCACTGGACTCGGCAACAGCGACGGTGATTTCGCCAATACCAATTTCTCGTCCAATGTGCAGGATCTGATCGCGGCAGCGCGCGCGTCGTGGCACCCCAGAAGTCGGTGGCCTGGCCCAGCGCCATGTCGGTCCAGGCATACTCGAGCTGCCGCCCGCGCCACACCTCCGCGAGCAGGCGTGCCTGTTCCGGGTGGCCTGACAGCACGCGACGCGCAGCGGCCGCAATGTCGAGCAGGGTGCCGTAGGCATCGAATACATACACGGATCCGTCAGCCATGAACGATTCCTCGGTGTTGATGGTGGCAAGGGCGGGCGGACCTCAACCCGCCATAAGGTCGGCTTCCACGATTGCGGTGGCGAAGCCCTGGTAGGCGTCCGCGACCTGCTTTGCCATCGTATCGGGATATACGTGGAACGCTCCGGCCTGCAGCGCAGCGAGGATGGCCTGTGGAACCAGCACCGGTGGTTCGCCCATGTCGCCGAGCCCGGCGCTCTGGGCCATATCGGTCGCGATTGGCCCCGGATGCACACTCAATACCCGTGTGCCCTGCCCTTTGAGTTCGTCGCGCAGCGCCTGCGTGATCGAATACGCGGCCGCCTTGGACGCCGCATAGGTCGCGAAGCTTGCGAAGCTCTTCATCGAGGCAACCGAGTTGATCTGGACCAGTGCACCGCCGCCGTTCGCCCTCAGTACCGGTGCAAACGCCTGAGCAACGCGCATCAAACCATAGACGTTGACCTCCATCTCGGCCTGCAGCGCGGCAACGGCATTGTCGGACAGCGGTCCTTCGACGTTCAGCATCCCGGCATTGTTGACGACGATCTCGACATCGTCAGCTACGCGGGCGGCTGCGCCGATCGTTTCCGGCCGGTTCAGGTCGATCTCGATCGGCACGACACGCTCCGCATGGGTCGCGATCAACGGCTGGAGCGAGTCGGTACGCCGGGCAGCCGCGTAGACCTTGCGCACCCCGGCGCCAAGAAACTCTTCGACGATCGCCTTGCCAATGCCGCGATTCGCCCCGGTTACGAGGATCGATCGGCCTTGTACGGATTGCATGAGCGCTTCCTCCTGATGGATTCGTGTGCCAGACAACTTGCCCTTGAAGTGAATTACCGATCGGTACAGAATGTCAAGTATCGGATGAAGACGACGACTGAGACATGAATGCCGGCAGAAAAAGGGAATTCGACAGACAGCAGGCACTCGACCAGGCGACGCGGGTGTTCTGGGCGAGTGGCTATAGTGGCACCTCGGTAAACGATCTGAGTGCGGCCCTCGGGATCAACAAACCGAGCTTGTACGCTGCCTTCGGCAACAAGGAGCAGCTGTTCAGGAGCGCGCTGAATCACTACCTGACCGACTATGGCGCACCGATCTGGCAGCGGCTCATCGAGCCACCCGATGCACCACTTGCCGTGCGTCTCAGGGCATACCTCCGGGGTATCTTGGATCTCGTGTCTTCGAGCGATGCGCCGCCGGGCTGCCTGTTCGTCAACAGTGCCTGCGAATCCGGCAGCCACGCGATGCCGGGAGAGATCGCAGCTGCATTGCGCGAACACGCGAGGGTCGCTGAGGCGCGTCTGGTGGGTTTCCTGCGGGACGAACAGTCCAGTGGTGAACTCGCGGCCGAGGCCGACGTGCAGCGGCTGGCCAGGTACCTGCTGTCGGTGATGTATGGTCTCGCTGTACTGGTGCAGGCAGGCAATACCGGCCGATCCCTTCAGGCGGTCGCAGATCTGGCCGTCGACGCGGTCCCCGTCGCGGCCCGCGTGTCGTAGCCGCTGCCTCGGTCGACCGCCTGCGGCCGGGGCCGGCCCCGACTGATAACCTGCCCCGATGCTCTCCGTCATTTTCGATATCGTAGCCCCGGTATTCCTCGTCATCGGCGCCGGCTTCGCCGCTGTCAGGCACGGCCTGTTCGCCGACGACATGGTCAACGCCCTGATGCGTTTCGCGATCCAGTTCGCGGTGCCCTGTCTGCTTTTCCGCGCCACATCGACCATGGATCTCGGGACTGCCTACGACTGGCGCCTCATGAGCGCTTTCTATACCGGCGCCACGGTCAGCTTTGCCATTGCCACACTGCTGGCCTGGCACATATTCGATCGCACCCCGGGAGAAGCGGTCGCGGTCGGCTTCAGCGCCCTGTTCTCGAACCTGGTGCTGCTCGGCCTGCCGATATCCCAGCGCGCATGGGGCGCCGACGCACAAGCGATGGCGCCAGCGTATGCGATCGTTTCGGTGCATGCGCCGTTTTGCTATCTGCTTGGTATCACGAGCATGGAACTGCTGCGTGCCGACGGGCGCTCGCTGTCAGAAACAGCGATGGTGGTGACACGCCTCATGTTCCGCAACAGCTTGATGATCGGCATCGGCCTGGGTTTTGCGGTGAACCTCAGCGGCCTGTCATTGCCCGGCGCCTTGACGTCGGCGGTAGACATCATCAGCCGAGCCGCACTGCCGGTCGCGCTATTCGGTCTCGGCGGCACACTCACGCGGTATTCGGTCACGGCCTCGTTCGGCGAGGCGACCGCGGTCTCTGCATTGTCACTGGTGCTGCACCCGGGTATCAGCCTCGCCGTCTGCCGGCTGCTCCAAGTGCCGCCGGACCTGACCGGCGCGGTGGTATTGATGGCGGCGATGGCACCTGGCGTCAACGGCTACCTGTTCGCCAGCATGTACCAGCGCGGGCAGAGCACGGCCGCCAGTACCGTGCTGCTCGGCACCGCGGTCTCCATCCTGAGCGTGAGCACCTGGCTATGGATACTGCAGATCGCATAGGGCGCTCGGGGCAACCGGGGCGCGGCGCCTCGCGAATGCGGCAACCGCGAGCCTCAAGTCATGCTACGCAGGATCTCCTTCAGCTCGCTCAGTATCATCGCGGTGGCGCCCCAGACCCTATGGCCGTCCACGTCGAAGTAGGGGGCCTCCACAGACTCGCCGCTGCTCAGACAGAGCCTGCCACGCCGTACCGTCGAATCACTCATCAGACTGGGAATCACCAACTCGATGATCTCCTCGACCTCCGTCGGGTCGGGGGCGAAACAGGGCCGCTGCATCGCGTAGGCGACAAACGGCCGCACCCGAAAATGACTCACCGGTATGAAGAGTTCGCTCAGGCTCCCAATCAGCTGGCGACCGGGCACAGCGACCCCGGTCTCTTCCTCGAACTCACGCAGCGCCGCCTGGCGGTGGTCTTCGCCCGGCTCCAGCCGCCCGCCCGGAATGCTGACCTGCCCGCCATGCACACCGGGATAGGCGGGACGCTTCATCAAGACCGTATGCCAGTGGCCGCGCTGCGGGAAGAGATAGAGCAGCACGGCACCCTCGCGTTGCGGGACCTTCATCGACAGCGCGTGGTCCGGGCGCCCGCGCCTCGGAGGCGCCATCAGATATTGCGCCGACTCGCCCGGAAGGCGCCCGGCCAGCCGCTGACGGAGCCTTTCGATGAACGGGTGCAACGCGTCTCGAGACATCACCGGATCGTCCGTCCGCAATGATCGCGTCGCTCGCCCGATTCACCCACCGGGGACAAAATCCGGCCGTTGGCCGGATCGAACGCCGTCGTGCAGTCACCACCGCCCGGAGAAGCGCTGCAGCGGACTGGCTCTATCGCTGGCATCTGTGAACGACCTTCCTCTCGCGCTGGTTCAGGCGCCGCTGCCTCGGCACAAGGCGCGAAGAGAACGGAACGGTCGCAAAAAAAAAACCGTCCTGCGTCCGTGGCCGGCCCAATTCATGAATTCAACTCCCTAGACATGACCGTTTTCCACTTTCGCGGCCGCAACGGATGCTTTGCGGCGCGATGACATAAAAACAGACTGCGTGCAGAGATCGTCGATAAACGTGGCTTTACCCACTGGAGCGAACAGCAGTCCCCGGAAGCCGTGGTGGAGGTACTCAATGGCTACTGCACCGTCGCGGAAAAGATCCTCAGTCAACAGCAAACAGTGAAGATCAAGTTTACAGGCGACGAGGTGATGGCCGTCTTCGCTGACAACGTTTCGGCAACCAACGCGGCGCTGATGATAAGGAATAGCCTGACAACCCCCGTGTCGCACGAGGGCGTGGGCTTGGACATCGGTATTCACAAGGGCATCCTGATGGAAGGCATCCTCGGTGCGAAAAACGTGAAGCACTACGACGTCATCGGAGACACGATGAACACGGCAAAGGGGATCGAGGAGGCCGCACGCGCGGACGAAATACTGATCTCACTGGCGGCGGCATCCAATCTGTTCACGCGCTTCAGGCTTTCCGGCCGGCAGGCGCTTTCTATCATAAGGCAAGTCCGTGCCGGTCACGGTATTCCGGATACTGTCTCGGCGCGCCCAGACCGGCAAGGCCGAGTTGATCCTCAACCCAGGTCCTACCAGACCGCGCACAAGCCACCCGGGGGCGCGGTCGACGGCAGCATGTCAGCCGGTGCGGTGCGTGATGCGGAACATCACGAACTCCGCGGGTTTCAGCGCAGCACAGCCGAGACTGACCACGAGTCGACGGTTCGCGATCTCTGACGGTGTCATCGTGGAACGGTCGCAGCGCACGAAGAACGCCTCCTCGGGCCTGGCGCCGGGCAGGCGCCCCGCGCGCCACTCCTGGTAAAGAAAATCCCCGACAGCAAGACGCACGGTGGCCCAGAGCTGTGGGTCGTTCGATTCGGAACCGACCCACCCGATACCGCGGCGGATCGCATGCTCCAGGGAAGCGAGGTAGCGGCGGATACTGACATACCGCCATTCCGGCTCCGATGACAGCGTGCGTGCCCCCCAGACCCGGATACCGCGGCCGGGCAGACGCCGTATCGCGTTGACACCGGCGGGATTGAGCTGGTCCAACTGTGCCGCAGACAGTGTACGCACCAACCCCGTCGCGCTCCTGAGCAAGGTATTGGCCGGCGAACGGTGCAGGCCGCGCTCTCGGTCAGTGCGCGCGATGACCCCGGCGAGCGGTCCCGAGGGGGGTACCGCCAGGTCGCGACCGGTCGACGGATTGCGCACCATGATCCATGGATAGTAGAGCGCAGCGAATGCCGAATCGATGGTCGAGGCGAGGGTCCGCACCTCGGCCGGCTGCAGGGTGGGCCGCGGATCGAGCAGCGCGAAACATTTCGGGGCCGTCTTGAGCGCATGCGCGAGCAGCGCTCGGCGTACCGGGTCCGCGAGCAGGGGCAGCGCCGAGCTGCCCGGTGCGGCCACCGTCCGAAGTCCCGGAAGCGTCGACACCTTACGCAACGCGGTCAGATAACCACGCAACGAGGGCACACCACCGTGCCCACCGGAGACCCTGACGACCCGCAAGCGGCCGCCGCCCTCGTCGAAGAAGCATCGCGCCGCGTGCGCGACATGATTCAACAGGCGTCGGTTGCCATCCAGGCGCAACGCGCCCAGCCCCCCATAGACACGCCGGAACTCGGCGAAGCTGCGCAACACGGGCGACGGCTGGCCGACCGGTCCGCGCCGGGTAGGCCCGATGAACACGGTCACCGGCAGGTCGATCGGTGCGATGACCCGCGCGCGCCGATCGTTCGCTACATCGTAGGTCCCCGGGGCAAGATACGCTGGCATGGCGCGAAGGATAGCGGGTCTGCAGTCGCCTGCAAGTAGACGGCGCGACGCGGGCTGCAGCTGCGGTGAACTCGGGATCCCCGTTGCCGGGAATCACCCCGAACATCGAACAACGCAGACCACGGGGCCTTCGCATGCTGCGACGCAGATCCTGAACGGCATCGACATCCTCTTGGCCCGCTCGCCCGCGAGCGCATGGTGCACCATCGGGGGGTTGAGGGGTCGG
>CBFCWF010000145.1:0-11074 GCA_965601425.1 uncultured Chromatiaceae bacterium
CAACAGCATACACAACAAGCTCTTCTCGCTGCCCGATGAGACGCTGGTCTATCCGGCACACGACTATGAGGGACGTCATGTGTCGAGCATTGCGCAGGAAAAAACACGCAATCCGCGGCTGGGCAAGGGCCGGTCGAAAGCGGATTTCATCGCGTTGATGGATGGCCTGGACCTGCCCTATCCGCGCAAGATCGATTTCGCGGTGCCCGGCAACGAGGCCTGCGGCGAATGCCCGGCCGACATACCCGAAGCCTTCCGCGGACCCTGTGCGACGAGCGACCAGGGCTGAGCGGACGCCGCGGATACCCGGCGCCTGCAGCGTCCGGCAAGCCACCGTGCGTGGGGTGACCGCGTCGCGCCGATCAGTCGTCTTCCTCGAAGTGCTTACCATAGTGGCTGTACAGCGCCACCTCGTAATCGTGACCGATCACCTTGTTGGCATCGTACGGTGGGGCACCCTCGATCGCATCGCGTGCCAGCGACGTCGTCACCGTCTGGGTCGACCAGTCTATCGCGTCGAGCCAGGGGCAGGCCACCAGGACATCCCGGCCGAGCAACCAGGGGCCGGTGGCGATATCCAGGTAGCGGATACGCCAGCCCGCGGCATCGACGATGAAGTCCCGTACCTCGCCGATTTCACCATCGGCAGCACCGATCCGGTAGCCCTGCACTTCATCGCTGCTTCGCAGATGTGGATCGACCGGCTCACGCGGGGGCTCGTCGTCGACCGAGAGCGGCAGCGGGTCCCCGAGACCGAAGAACGGGTCTCCGCCCCAGTAAGGCTCCCAGTCGTAGTGGCGGTAGAACTCCTGCTCGTAGTGCCGGGATACCGGAGTCTGCTCCTGGACCGGAGGCGCATGCTCGATCTGCTCACGCGTCAGTTCAATGTCGATCCGTCGCCGTTCATGCTCGATAGACCTGACCATGTCCGGCAGTAACAATACGTCTCGCCCAAGTAGCCAGTTGCCGCTGCGCACGACAAGGTAACGCACTCGCCAGTCGCGATCGTCGAAATATACCTGGCGCAGCCGCCCTATGTCGCCATCGCGGGCATGCAGCGCATAGCGCTCCAGCTCACGGAGCCTGCGAAGTTCTCTCACTATCGAATCTCCGTTATCTGCCCCCACGGTTGCCCCCCTGAACGCCAAGACAGCCCAATCGGTTGCGTCGGAGAGAAGCGCGTACCGGCGCGATCCTCGACCGCCCTGCGCCCGGGTAGCGAATGCCCGAAGATCAGTTTTCGTAGACGCCGACCAGCCGATTCTGCTCGAGGATGTTCCCGCCGTAGCGCTCGAGAAACGCGTTGCGCGAAGGTGTTCCCTCAACCTCAGTATCCAGCGCGTAGACCCAGAAATAGTAGTGATGCAGACCGTGCCCCGGCGGCGGTTGCGGGCCACCATAGCCCGGCTGGCCGAAGTCATTGTCGCCGGACCGAAACGGACCGGCACCGTTGTCGCTGATCACCGCGGTGTCGGGCGGGATACCGTACAGCAGCCAGTGGGTGAAACCGAACGGCAGAGGGGCATCCGGGTCGTGGCAGATGATCGCAAGTTCCCGCGTGCCCTCGGGCACGCCGCGGATGTGCAGCTCGGGCTGATCGTTGCCCTTGTCGTTGGCAAAACGGTCGGCCATGCGCCCGCCGGGTTCGAACGCCGGTGAAGAGATCGCGAGGTCGCGGAGGGTCAATCCCATGGCATGCTCCTGTGTGAACCCCGATCATAGTCAATGACCGCCGATGGCGCACGCCCCGGGGCCACCGTCCAGACCTTAGCAGGCCCTGCGGCGACGCCACAGCAAGGAATTTCGAGCAAACCTTGCACCGGCCCAGTGACATCCCGACGCCTATCCGTGTCGCCCACGCTCTCAGTTGTAGCGTCTATCATATATAGCGCTCACGGCCAGCCGGCCAAAGTATCCGGGACAGGAGACAAAGATGCGACATTCGCAAGCCGAGAATCAGGGCAGCGACCGGGTTTTAAGCTCATCGACGGGGAAGGACCGCGACGCGCCGCACACACCCAGGCCGGCCGGCGAGGCAAAATACCCCGGGATCGAAGCGGTCATTCACGGCAACGGCGCAGTGGCCTATGTGATGGGGCATGTCTGCGGTGGCGTGATCGGTTATCCGATCACACCGTCCACCGAGATTTCCGAGTTGTTCGAGGCCTACCGCGCCAAGGGCGGCTGCAACGTCTGGGGAAAGCATCCGTTCTTCTTCGAGCCCGAAGGCGAGCACTCCGCCCAGAGCGGCGCGATGGGTGCGACGCTGACCGGCGGCCACTTCATCTCCAATGCCTCGTCCAGCCAGGGCATCCTCTACGGGATTGAATCGCACTATGTGACGGTCGGCAAAAAGATTGGTGGATTCGTATTGCAGGTCGCCGCCCGGGTCGTGTCCAGACATGCGCTGAACGTGATGGCCGGGCACGACGATGTCTATGCCTTGCTGCCTTCAGGCTACACCATCCTGTTCGGCAGCAATCCACAGGAAGCCGCGGACCTCGCCGCGATCGCGTACCGAGTGAGTTCCCTGTCGATGGTGCCGGTCACCAATGCGATGGATGGTTTCGCCACCAGCCACATGCAGTGCGCGACCCTGCTGCCGGAACCCGAGATGCTGAAGACATTCCTCGGTGACCCGGCGGGCCGCATCAAATGTCCGACGGTCGCACAGGAGATCCTCTACGGGGCGAAGGGCCGAGTCTATCAGTTGCGCGAGTACCTGAAGCGTCACCGCGACGATATCCTGACCAAGGACCGGGACGCGCTGCTCGCGTTTCTCGAGCAGCACGCCGACGACATCGAGACCGACAGCGAGGGTCGGCTGCTGACCGAGACCCTCGGTTGGGTCCCCGAGGCGCTGCGCGGGCAGTGGCGCCGGCAATGGATCCATGCCTGGGAGAAAGGCACGCGCCAACTGGTCCCCGCCATGGTCGATATCAACAATCCCGGGCTCAGCGGCGGCGTGCAGAACCAGCCCGACTTTCAGGCCGGCCTGGTCGATCACCGCACACATTTCGTCAACGAGGTGCCGCGCTTCGTCGCGCAGGCGATGGCCGAGTACGGTGCCCTCACCGGCCGCTGGTACCGCCCGGTGCAGACCTTCATGGCCGACGACGCCGACTATGTCATCGTCGGCCTGGGTTCGGTCACCGATGATGCCGAAGCCGTCGTAAGCTATCTGCGTAAGCAGGGAATGAAGGCGGGCGCGGTTTCGATCAAGTTGCTGCAGCCGTTTCCCGAGGGCGAACTCGTCGCGGCGTTGGACGGCAAGCAGGCGGTGACCGTGTTGGAGCGTTCAGAGGTGACTGCGCTGACCAACCTGGTCACGCAGTCGTTGTTCAAGGCAGCCGAGAATGCCAGCCTGATCCGCCACCAGGGTATACCGCCGATCACTACCCTGCCCAAGATCAGTACCGGGATCTTCGGCATGGGCGCGCATGACCTGCAGCCGCGACACCTCGTGGCCGCCTATCGCAACATGGCCGGCAGCCTGAACGTTCCGCTGTTCTACCTGGGGTCGCAATTCTTCGACAAGAACCCGTCGCCGGCAAACGCGGCGCTACAGCAGCGGCTCAGGCAGGCCTATCCCGAAACTGAGTTCATGGCTTTCGAAACCGGGGAAAATCCGTCGTTGCTGCCAGAGGGCGCTTTCCGTATCCGGTTTCACTCCATCGGCGGTTACGGCACCATCGCCACCGGCAAACTTCTGACCGACATTCTCGCCGCCCTGCTCGGCCTGCACTCCAAGTCGGCCCCGAAGTACGGTTCGGAGAAGAGCGGCGCACCGACCAACTTCTACATTTCGCTCAGCCCCGAGCCGATCAAGATCACCAACGCCGAACTCGAAGATGTCGAAATCGTCGTGTCACCGGACCACAAGGTGTTCAGCCATACGAACCCGTTGCGCGGACTCGGCGAGGACGGCACGCTCATCATGCAGTCGCACCACGCACCGCTGGAGGTTTGGAAGGAGCTTCCGTCGCACGCGCGCAAGACCATCCGCGACAAGCGTATCAAACTGTATATCGTCGACGCCTTCGGTGTCGCCAAGAAGCATGCACCCGTGCCGGAGCTCGAGATCCGGATGATGGGCATCGCGTTCATCGGTGCCATCTGCGGCCATGTCGACCGACTCGCCGCGGGATGCGCCGAGGAAACCATCCTGCGGCGAGTCGAGGCGCAGGTGGTAAAGAAATTCGGCGCCAAGGGTCAGGTCGTGGTCGAGAGCAACATGAACGTGGTGCGCGACGGCATGAAGGCCACCCTCAAGGTCGATTACAGCACCGCGGAATTCGAGCAGGCAGAGAAGCTGGTCATTGTGCGCCCCGCGCACGGCGTTGCGATTTCGGCCAGCATGTCCAGGGCCATCGGCAGCTCGGTCACGAACGGCCTCTTCGACCCGGATTACTACAAGGAGATCGCGACTTCGCGATTCACCGACGGCAGCATCGGTGAGGCGGCGGTCATGCCGGGCAGCGGGCTGTTCATACCGATGGCCAGTGCCGCATGGAAAGACAAGGGCCTGTTCCGCCGCGAGGTACCCGAGTACAGCGCGCACCTCTGCACCGGCTGCATGGAATGCGCCGTCGTTTGCCCGGATGCCGCGATACCGAACACGGTGCACGAGATCCACGACCTCCTGCTCACTGCGATCGGCGGGCTCGAGATCACCGAGGCGCACCGGCAGCAGATGTCGAGCCAGGTCTTCCCGTTGACCAAGTCCGTCCGGGAGGCCTACCGAGCCCTGCCGAACAAGGACCCGAAGAGCTTCAGCACGATCGTCGCCGAGGCGGTCCGCGGACTCGAGTTGGACAACGCCAGTCTGCGGCACGACTTCGACAAGCTGATCGTAGCGCTCGAGTGTTTTCCAGTCGCGAAGACACGGCCTTTCTTCGTCGCGATGGAGAAGAAGGCCAGCGGCGCCGGCGGCCTTTACTCGGTCAACATCGACCCCTGGAAATGCACCGGCTGCCTCGAGTGCGTCGATGTCTGTGGTCCGGGCGCTCTCGGTGCACGGCGCCAGAGCAGCGTCGCCCAAACCGAGATGGAACAGAGCTTCAACTTCCTCAGCAAGCTGCCCAATACCGCCGCGCGCTTCACCGAAGACGCCCTGCAGGTTGGCGGCGACAGCAAGCGTCTGATGCTCGACCACGACAACTATTACGCGATGACCGGCGGTCACGGCGCGTGCCGCGGCTGTGGCGAGGTCACCGCGATACGGCTCTTGACTGCGATCAATCGGGCGATCTACGAACAAAGACGCAAGCTACACACCCACGAGCTTGAAGAGCTGATCACCGATCTCAACGGCAAGCTCCAGAGCCTGAAACACGACGAGCACGATCTGCGACGGCGCGAGCGCATCAAGCAGACCATCCAGACCCTGGAACGGCGCCTTTACCTGTTCGAGGCAGGTCCTACCGGCAACGGCCCATCGGGTGCGACCATCGCCAACGCCACCGGCTGCAGCAGCGTGTACGCATCCACCTTCCCCGCGAACCCCTACAAGAACCCTTGGGTGAACAGCCTTTTCCAAGACACACCGGCGGTCGCCAAGGGCATATTCGAGGGCCTGTGTGCGACCGCGGTCGAGGATTTTCGGGCCATGCGCACCGCCCGACTCGACCTCGAGGACAATTACGACCCAGCCACCCACGACACCCTGTTCAAATGTTTCAACTGGCACCATTTCTCCGAGCAGGAACGCGCCCTGTTGCCCGCGGTGATCAGCATGGGTGGTGACGGCGCGACCTACGACATCGGTTTCGGCGCGCTGTCGCGCGTGCTGGTGTCAGAGACCCCGCTCAAGATCGTGGTGCTCAATACCGGCGCCTACTCCAACACCGGCGGTCAGACCTCGACCTCCAGCTTCACCGCGCAGGATTCGGACCTCACCCGCTTCGGGGTGGCGCACCGCGGCAAGCATGAAGACCGCAAGGAACTCGGGCTGATCGCTGCCTTCCACCCCAATGTGCTGGTCATCCAGACCTGCGCGGCGATGCAGAGCCACTTCATGAAGAACGCGATCGATTTTCTGACCTACAACGAGTCACCGGCCGTGTTCGATACCTACACCCCATGTCAGCCCGAGCACGGCATCGCCGACGACGCCGCCCACCGCCGCGCCATTCTCGCGGTCGAGAGCCGCATGTATCCGGTGTTCGTTCACGACCCGCGCCGCGGTGATACGCTCGCCGAGCGCTTTTCGCTGGAAGGCAACCCGGAGATTGGCGAGGACTGGATCACCAGGACGCTGGATTACATCGATGACGAGGGTAATGCCCGACTGCTCGAGCTGCCTTACACCGCAGCGGACTTCGCATTGCAGGAAGGTCGCTTCAGTAAGCATTTTCGACCGATCGAGGGCGACATCGCCGGCGAGCCGGTACCGGTCCACGAATTCATCGACCTCGGCGAGGCCGAGCGCTACGGCAAGATACCCTTTATCTGGTCGACCGACGCAGACCACAAGCTGGTGAAGCTGACCATGACCCATGCGATGGTCAACCTGACCGCCGAGCGCCGCAGGAACTGGCGCATGCTGGAATACCTCGGCGGCCTGCACATCGAGCGCATGGTGGACAGCCACCGGCAGCAACTGGAGGAGTGGCAGCAGCGCTATCGGCAGTCTAACGTCGCGCGCGAGGCATCCATCGATTCCATCGCCAGGGGCATGGCCGAACTCGCCAGCGTATCCGGCGCGCCCGCCTCGCCTTCGCTGGGTGGCATACCGGTGAACGTGATCGGCGCCGCTGAAGCGATGGCCCCGGCCACCGCGCCGCAGCCGGCCGTCGCCGACGGGGCGGCCGCGGGCCGTGTGCCGGTCGAGATCACACAGGAGGACATGCCCAGGTGCACGAACTGCAAGGCCTGCTACCAGGATGTCAGCGAACTGTTCGAGAAGACGACGATCGTTTTCGAAGGGACCAGCAAGGTCGTCAGCCGGGTGATACCGGGTATCTTCGACAGGGTGGAGCTCACCCCGGAACTGCTACAACGCGCATCCCGCGTCGCCGATGAATGCGATGCCGAGATCATTCGCTTCCATCCGACGGCAGACGCATAGTCCAGAGACCAGGGTCAGAGACACCGAGGCAAAGCACATGTCACAGCACACAGACCAGACTTCGCCGATCCCGCAGCGCGACAATCCCGACTGCGCCTATCAGCAGCTGGATGTCCAGCGCTATTACGAAGCCAGTCTGGAGATCGCGAACAACCGGCACCATCTCGACGACAAGGCGGAGGCCCTGGAGGCGCTGGAGCACAGCGCATCCGTCGAGCTGTTCCACAAGCAGATCGCGCTGTTGAAAAAGCGCCTGGTCAACGATCCGCGCTTCTTCCAGCAGACTTTCATCACAGAAGGCGTCAACGCTATCGCCTGGGAGTTCCAGCAGGACGCACTCGGCGAAACCTTCACCCGCACCCTGTGGCAGCTGCTGTGCAACAACGATGACATGAGCACGCTGCTGATGCGTTTCCTGTGGAACGTCCCGCTCAAGTTCAAACGCAAGTTCATCCGTGCACTCGATGCGCACCTGTCGGACCGCTATCCGATGTTCAAAGGCCTGTCCACGGGCTGGCCCGGGGCCAACAATATCCCGCCCTACATCCGTCCGCCGAGCGAGCGCGCCCGGGATTTCGACCTGGTCAACCAGGGCTACATCGGTTACATGGGCCTCGGCTACAGCTTTCGCGAAGTCGAACTGCTGGTGTGGCTGGAGGTGCTGCGCGACAAGCAATGCGACGACAAGCCCTGCGAGCTCGGCCATCTGCCGAAAATCGACGGCGGCGAAAACCAGGGCGGCTGCCCGGTGAAGATACATATCCCGGAAATGATCCACCTGATGGGCGAAGGCAAGTTCAAACAGGCCTTCCAGTTGATAAAGGAGGCCAATCCGCTGCCCAATGTCACGGGCCGCGTATGCCCGCAGGAGATCCAGTGCCAGGGCGTATGCACGCTCAACCAGCGTCCGATCGAGATCGGGCAACTGGAGTGGTACCTGCCGCAGAGCGAGAAACTCCTCCACCCGGACGCGAACACCGCGATCGGCGACACCGTCAATCCCTGGGCGAGAGCGGACAAGCCGCCCATCGCCGTGGTCGGTTCGGGTCCCGCCGGCATGATCAATGCCTACCTGTTGTGCAAGGAAGGTTACCCGGTCACGGTCTTCGAGGCCTTCCACGAGCTCGGTGGTGTGTTGCGCTACGGCATTCCCGAATTCCGCCTGCCGAACGAGCTGATCGACGACGTGGTCGCGAAGATCAAGCAAATGGGCGGCAAGTTCGTCACCAATTTCATCGTCGGCAAGACCGCCACGCTGGCGTCGCTGAAACGAGCCGGCTTCTGGAAAGTGTTCGTCGGGACCGGTGCCGGCCTGCCCCGCTTCATGAACGTGCCCGGCGAACACATGAACGGCATCTTGTCGGCCAACGAGTTCCTCACCCGGGTCAACCTGATGAAGGCGCATCTGGAAGACTACGAGACGCCGCTGCCGGAGGTGACCGGCAAACAGGTCATCGTCATTGGCGGCGGCAACACCGCGATGGATGCCGCACGCACCGCAAAGCGCCTCGGCGGGCTCGTCACCATCGTCTACCGCCGCACTCAGGACGCAATGCCGGTGCGCGTCGAGGAACTGCATCACGCGCTGGAGGAAGGCATCGCGCTCAAGGTGCTGCGCGCGCCGCGCGAGTTCATCGGCAACGACAAGACCCATTTCGTCACCCATACCCATCTCGATGTCATGGCGTTGGGCGAACCGGATGCCTCCGGGCGCAGACGACCGGTGCCCACCGGCGACACAGAGGAGATGCGGGTGGACCTGGTGATCATGGCATTGGGCAACGCTTCCAATCCGATCGTCAAGGATTCGGAGCCGGGGCTCAAGACCAGCAAGTGGGGCACGATCGAGATCAAGGCCGGTTCGCAGGAGACCTCGATACACGACGTCTATACCGGCGGTGATGCCAACCGCGGCGGTTCGACCGCCATCCGGGCGGCGGGGGACGGCCAGGCGGCCGCGCGCGAGATCGCGGGCAGGGTACCCCTCTCGGTCGACGAGATCCGGTCGCTGGTCGCGAGTGCCGAGCGATACACCGAACAGGGCCAGTCACCCAAGAAGATACTCAGCCGAACCGAACTTGCCGAAGGCATCGTCGAATTCGAGATCAACGCGCCGCTGATCGCCAGATCGGCGCGCGCCGGCCAGTTCGTGCGTGTGCTCGGCTGGGACAGGGGCGAACTGATCCCGCTGACACTGGCGGACTGGGACGCCGACAAGGGCACCATCGACCTGGTGGTGCAGAGCCTGGGCAGCAGTTCGGCTTACATCAATCGGATGCAGGCAGGCGAAGCCATTGCCGGCATTGCCGGACCACTCGGCCTGCCCAGCGAGTTGCATCGCTACAGAGACGGCGAGACCGTGGTGTTCACGGCCGGCGGTGTCGGCCTGCCGCCGGTGTTCCCTATCATGCGCGAGCACCTGCGCATGGGCAATCATGTCACGCTGATCGCCGGCTTCCGTAACAGGGACTTGATGTTCTGGCATCAAGCGGACGGTCGCGTGGGCCTGTTGCAGGCCGAGTACCCCGACCTGCTCGATGTTGTCTACACGACCAACGATGGCAGTTTCGGCATCAGCGGTTTTGTCACGGCGCCGCTGGAAGAAATGCTCGAAGCGATGAAGGCCGGCACCGGACGTGCGATAGGCGAAGTGGTCACGATCGGCCCGCCGTTGATGATGCGCGCGGTCAGCGATCTCACCAGGCCCTATCGCGTGAAGACGGTGGCCAGCCTCAATTCGATCATGGTCGATGCCACCGGTATGTGCGGCGCCTGCATGGTCCCTGTCACACTGGACGGCAAGATGGTGCGAAAGCATGCCTGCATCGACGGACCCGAACTCGACGCCCATCTCATCGACTGGGACAAGTTCCTGCCGCGCTTCCTGCAGTTTAGGAAACAGGAAGACGCCAACAGGGTTCGCCACGGAGTTGCGTAGTGCTCCATGCGGGACGACCGCCCCTGATATTTGACCGTTCCGTGGGATACGAACGTCGAACGCGGGGCCTCCCGCCCCGGTCTCGACGGATCAACTGGGCAACGACGACCGACGAGACGCCGAGTACGGCCCGATCCAACGGGTTCGATCGCTCTCAGCGGCTCTCCGTGGCCTGACAGACACGACCGGGCGGTCAGGTCGACCCGATTGGAAACTCGCGTCGTTGCCAGCTGCCATCGTCCGCCCGACTATGCTCTGTGAATCGCCCGCGGCCTTGTGCATCGAGCAGCAGGATGCTGGCGGCACGCGTGCCGTAGTCTCTTCCCATCATGTTTCCGTCGATTGCGATGGTGGCGAGCAACCGTTCGCATTCGAGACCAATACCGGTATCGGGCAGCGCCTCATCGGCCGGCCGTGTCCGGTCGCGCAGCAGTTCGAACAGTCGTTGCGGACTCGGCTCGGGGCGATCCACCGCCCTGGCCAACAATCGGCGGCCCCGGTCTACCTTGGGCCAATCGCTGTCCAGCGGGCCATTGGATATCCCATGCAGACCCGGTGGCAGCCGCCGGATCGGCGCGCCGCGGTTGCTCGCGCAGTACAGCGCACCGCCGGCGGCGATTAGCAGATTGTAGCCCCGATAGTGATTGGCGCGTTCCTCAAGCTCGGCGAGATAGCGCTCGGCGGCCGCATCGCCCAGCAGATACTCAGTGACCAGTTCACCACGCGAACGGACGTTCGCCGGCCCGCGTTCGAGTTCGCGGAAATTGGTGATCGCGGCAAAGCGGCCGGCGGCGTCGACGCCCATCCAGCTGCCACCGGCTTCAAGATCCCGCCCCGCGATCATGCCGCTGGCCCCCGGCCAACGATGGGCCGGCAGCGTGGGTCGGGCGTAAAACTCATCCCGATTGGCGGCGACTATCAGCGGATAGCGGGGATGCACGTGCCAGGCAATCAAGACGAGGCACATCGTGGGCACCGGTCGCTGAAGGAGGCCCAACTATATCACCGGCACGCGCTGAGTCAGTCAGGCACATTCTTGGCTCTCGATCGGCACAACCGCGTCGCGC
>CBFCWF010000146.1:0-10964 GCA_965601425.1 uncultured Chromatiaceae bacterium
TGTTGATGTCCTGCAGCATCTGGGCCTGGAGCAACTCGCTGACCCGGGCGATTTCGCGTCGCCGCACATTGCGGTAACTGTCGGACAGGAAGCGGTGAGCCGAGGCGTTCGCAGGATCCAGTATCAACGACCGTCGGGACTCGCCGATCCCCAGGCGCTCAAACCCCAGATCGTTGTACACCCGCGCCTGGCTCACCCCGCGCGCCGCCCGATCCTGGTCGAGCAGCAGTCGGCCGCGATACACGGCCCGGTTGTCGTTACGCTCGATCGCGGCCTCGAGTTCACGCAGCGCCTCGACCGGACGGTTCTCGGTTTGCAGTGCAATCGCGTTGTAAAAGAAGGCGGTCGGGTCGAGCGGGTCGAGTTCCTTGGCAATATCGAACTGCTGGGCATCCAGCGGGCCACGCTTCTCTTCGAAATAGGCCTTGCCCAGGTAGGCGCGCAGCAGCGCGTTGTTCGAGTCCAGCGCGACCGCGGCCTCGAGTTCGGCGCGGCCGGCGTCGAGTTGGCCCTGGCGGATCTTCGCCAGCCCGAGACCGAGGTGCGGCAGTGGGTCGGCCGAGTCCAGCGCGATCGCCTGTTCGAACGCGGTCTGCGCCTGGTCCGGCTTGATCTCGGCCAGCGCGGCGAAACCGAGCACGTTCTGGGTGCGGCTCAGACCCGGCTGCAGCTCGACCGCGCGCTGCGCGGCGGCGGTCGCCGCCCTGCGGTCACCGAGCGCCAGATGCAGTTCGGCCAGTCTTGCCCAGGCCAGCGCGTCGTTCGGCTGTTGCTCGACCGTGCCGAGCAGCGCGCTGCGCGCCTCGTCGAGTTGCAGATTCGCCTGCAACGCATAGGACAGCGCGATGTTGGCCGCCGACGACGCCGGGTCCAGCTCGACCGCGCGGCGCGCATCGGCCAGTGCGGCCTCGCGCTCGTTCTGCGCCACGCCGATCACCGAGCGCAGCGCATAGGCCTCGGCGGACTGGGCATCCTGCGCCAGCGCGGCCTCGATGTCTTCGCGTGCCGCGTCCACCTGCCCGACCGAGAGCAGCTGGCCAGCACGCAAGGCCAGGTAGTCTGCGTCGCGCTGGGCCGGCGGTATCCGGTCGAGGGCCGCGAACGCAGCACCGGTGTCGCCGTTGGCGGCCTGGTCGGCCGCCTCGCGCAGTGACGGCGAGGCATCGGCCAGCGCGGACGCCGACAGGATGCTGGGGTAAAACAGCGCCCACTGCACCTGGTCGCGCGGTCTGACCACGACGCTTCGCTGCGGCGCCTGGCCCTTGGCGGCCTGGGCGGACTCGCCGGGGTTCACCGCGACCTCGCCCTGGTCGTTGGCCGCTGTCACGACGCCCTCGAACACGGTGATCGCCGCCGAGTCGTCGTCGACCCGGACTGCGAACTCGGTGCCCTCGACGGAACCGTTCAGGTAGGGGGTGCTGACCCGCAGGAACTTGGGCTTACGGCTGAAGGACTGGATCGCCCCGCTGAACACGTCGAGCAGCGAGGTCTCCTCCTCCTGCGGGGTGATGTCGACCAGGCGCATCGCGGTGTTCTGGTCGATGCGCAGCACGGCGTCGTTGACCAGCGCGACCGCGGCGCGGCTGCGCTCGCCGACCCGGATGGTGTCGCCCTCGCACAGCCGGGTGTCGAGGCTCGCCGCGTTCCAGGTCTCGCCACCCGAGGGTTGCACGTCGACCGAACCGGTGATGGACACGAACCGCCCGACGCCGGTGTCACAGGCGGCATGGACAGAGCCAGCCAGGACCATTAGAAGTAAGCCGGACATGCCGCATCGGATGAACATCGTGCGGGTCGCGAACATTAGGAACTTCCCCCTTCCTTAGCTTTCCCGAATCGTTTTGATTCTTTTTGCGCTGCGCGCCGCGTGCGGCTTTCCGCCCGCTTCGGGCACACACGTTCACGACATTGCAATTTTAGCAGAACCAGCGTGTTACGAAGCCCGCTTGCGCCGAGTCAAAAATGTGGCGCCCGGAAAGTATCCCAGCGCCCCCACGCCGACGCAGCGAATAACAACGCGGACTTGGTCGATCCCTGTTCCGCTTAAACTCAGCAAGATTCGTTCCGAACCTGGGGATGCTACACCCTTTCAGCAACTTAACCCGGGCTAACGATGCCCCGGGCGCGCTGAAGTCACCAATCCGTAACATTCATCGACATCTGGCGATCAAGGTCGCGCCGTTCGGGGCTTGCGAGAGACAGGGGCGGCCGCACCAGGCTCGGGCACGGCGGCCCTATTTTGCATCCATCCGGACCACCGCCGGGTCGATGCCGGCGTCCGGCTCGGCCATCGCGCGCCGGCAGCGCGCCAGCAGGTAGCCGGCCGGCCCGTCGTCCGGGAACTGGCCGAGCAGCCGCTCGAAGCCCTCGGCCGCCGCCGCCCAGTCGCCCGCCTCGCACAGGCGCTGCGCCTCGCCGAAGGCCTCGCACAGGGCCAGTTGTTCGGGCGTCGCATTCACCCGCAGCGCGACCACCTCGTGCACCGGGATGCCGCCGTGCTTGCCGACGAACTGGAAGGCCCCGAGGTAGCGGGTCAGGATGTCGTCGAAGCCCTCGATGACGTCGCCAGTCGCCAGGATCCGGGTGTTCAGGTGTTTGTTCAGGCCCTCGACCCGCGACGCGGTGTTCGCGGTGTCGCCGACGATACTGTAGACGAAACGCCCGCCGCCACCGGCATGGCCGACATAGACCTCGCCCGCCTCCAGGCCGATGCGCAGACTCCCCTCGGCCGCCTCGTGGCGGCGCTTGAAGTCCTGCAGGGCCTCCCCGGCATCGAGGGCGGCCAGCAATGCCTTGCGCCTCGGATCGGGCGAGGGCTCCTTCGCGGTCCAGGCACACATGATCGCATCCGCGCGGAACTCGGTGACCTGCACGCCGTGGTGCTTCAGCGGCGCGGCCAGCGTCTCGAAATAGTCGTTCAGGTACTCGGCCAGTTCGCCCGGCGGCATCTGCTCGGCGACGGTCGAGAAGCCGGCCATGTCGGTCGCCAGGCAGGTACCGTAAACGACCTGGTTGATCCGGTCGGCGCTGATCTTGTCCCTGCTTAGGTCGCGCGCGATGTCATCCGGCAGATAGTAGTTGATTGCGTCGCTGATGCGCTGACCGCGCCGGCGCTCCAGCAGGTACTGCCCGAGCAGGCCGATGAACAGGGCCAGCGGGGCCTGCACCAGCAGCGGCGTCGCGACCGGCCAGATGATCGCGTGCTGGTTGAACGCGGTCTGCGCGGCGAAGCCGAACAGGCCCGCCAGCGCGAAGGCGACCGGCACCCCGACATAGGCCGGCAGCGCGTACACCAGCAACCCGATCAGCAGGCCGAAGCCGGCCAGTATCGACACCGCGTACCAGCCGGCGACCGGCGCCAGCGAGCGGTTGGTCAGCAGATTCGCGAAGCCGGTCGCGGCGATCTCGACCCCGCTCAGGTCGACCCCGTCGTCGCGCGTATAGACGGTGTAGAAGCGGTCCGGCTGACCCGGGTCGAACATGTCGGCGTAACCGACGAAGACCACCTTGCCGCGGAAGTCCAGCGCCTCGGCCGGGACGTTCGGATCGCTGCCGCGGATCACCGCATGGTAGGGGACCGTCTTGATGGTGCCGGGCGGACCGTAGAAGTTGATGAAGCGGTTGGCCTCACCGGCATACAGGTGCTCCAGCGCCTGCTCGGGCAGGATCGGCGGATCGACCGGACTGGTGGCATCGAACACACCGAGTCTGTCGAGCGAACCCTGGTAGCCTTCGCGCATCGCGCGCATGAAGTTGCGCAGCACGTGCGGATCGGCGAATGCCTGCGCGACGTCCGGCACGCCGGTGAATGCGTCGGGGGCCACCGCCCGGGCCAGATCCACGACCGCGGGCGTCTGTTCGCGCGCATAGAGCTGCAGCGCAACCGCCGGCAGGGTCGGGGCATTGTCGGTGCTCTGCTTGAACACCCACAGCTGGGAGACCGAGGCGCCCTCTTTGGGTAGAGGAAAGGTCGCCAGGCCGGCCGCGGCCGCCTCGAGGCCGGCGAACGGCGGCACCCGTTCCTCGGACCAGACCATGCCGACGTGCCGGCCCTGCGGGTCACTGATCGGCTGGCGTTTGCCGGTCAGCAGTTCGACCAGCACGACCCGCCCGGCACGCGCGACCGCATCGACCAGGGCCTGGTCGTCGGCTGCGTCCTTGTCGCGACCGAAATGCACGTCGAACACGATCACTTCGGCCCCGCGCGCGACCAGCGCGTCGACCAGCTGGGCATGCATCGAACGCGGCCAGTCGCGCGGCAGGACCGGCAGCCCGAGCTGCTCACCGGTGCGGCTGTCCATGGCGACCACCGCGACCTCGACCGGCGGCTCGACCGGACCGCGCCGATCGAACAGCCAGGACAGCCCCACGCGCTGCTCGAGATCGGTGCCGAGCGGCGAGATCGCGAGCCCGACGCCGGCCAGGGCGACGAACAGGCCGGCAAGCAGTCCTTTCAGCCAACGTCGGATCACGTCACGGTCTCGTTCCGTCGCCCGTGGGCCGGCGCCGGCGCAATACCGACCGATGGTTTGGCTGTGGGACGTTCAATGGCCTCTGGGGACACGGTGAGTCTTCGGGTGCAGTCAAGCGAATGATAAAGTAGTTTATCGGGTCCGTCAGGAAGGGCACCGGGTCGCGCCTGCAAGGACAGCGGCCATGCTTGTTATAGTGTCGCGGTTTACCGTATTCACGCCAGACGAACCGTATGGCCCAACAGCCGTCATCGCTTAGAAAGAATATCTGGGGATGGCTCACGGCGGGCTTTTCCGGACTGCTGGTCGGTGCGTTGACCATCATCGCCTCGGTGTCGATGGCGGCCTTGGTTTTTGCGGGCGGATTGTCGGGCCACCTCGCCTATGGCGTCGACATCGCACTCACCACCGCGGTGATTTCCGGTCTGCTGATCGCACTGATGAGTTCGTGCGAAGTCGCGATCTCGATCCCGCAGGACCGCACGGCACCGATCCTGGCGATCATGGCCGCCGCTATCGCGGCGGCTGTCCCGGCGAATGCCGGCAGCGAACAGGTGCTGTCGAGCATCGTCACGGCGATCGTCGCGACGAGCCTGATTACCGGCGTCTTCCTATTCGGCCTGGGGCTTGCGCGGGCCGGTGGACTAATGCGGTTTCTTCCCTACTCGGTGCTCGGCGGCTATTTCGCCGGTGCCGGCTGGCTGCTGCTGCTTGGTGGCCTGCGTGTCATGACCAACCTGGAACTCGCAGCGCCGGCAGATCTTTTTCAGCTCGGTGATGCAGCCTTGCTGGTGCGCTGGCTGCCCGGCCTCGCGCTCGCACTGGCGATCACGATCGCATCGCGTTTCGTCTCCTCCGGCACCGCCCTGACGCTGATGCTCCCGGCCGCTGCGGGTCTGTTCTTTCTCACCATGCTGCATGACGGCGAAACGCTAGAGACACTCGCCGGCAACGGCTGGCTGCTCAGCCCGTCGACCAGTCAGATGTCGGGCATTGTCTCGTTCAGCCTGCCGCAGCTGCTGGCGCAGTCTGACTGGCGGATGGTGCTGGGCCAGTGGGCGAACATCGGAACCGTGGTCGTCATCAGTGCCGTGTCGATCATGCTGACGGTCAGTGCACTGGAGTCGCTTTCGTCGAGAGACTTCGATATCAACCATGAGCTGCGCGTCACCGGTCTCGCCAATCTGGCCACGGGCCTCGGCGGCGGCATGGTCGGATTCCACTCGTTGAGCATTTCCGACCTGGCCCTCCGGCTAGGCGCCAGAAACCGCATCGCCGGTATCGTCGCCGCGCTGATGGCCGCTGCCGCGCTGTTGTTCGGCACCGAACTCCTCGGTTACCTGCCGCGCCTCGTCGTCGGCGGTCTGCTGGCATCGATGGGCATCGCCATCCTGGATACCTGGCTCGTCCAGAGCTGGCAGCGACTGCCACGCGGCGAGTACCTCGTGGTGCCGCTGATCCTGCTGACCATCGCGAGCCTCGGATTCATCGAGGGCCTGATCCTCGGTCTGCTCGCCGCCCTCATCCAGTTCGTGCTCAAGTACAGCCGCACCACGGTCGTCCGCTACGCGTTGTCGGGTAGAGACGCGAGGAGCACCGTCGAGCGCAATCTCGACGATGAGCGTTTTCTTTCCCGACAGGGCGCACAAGTACTGGCGCTCAAGCTCCGAGGCTACCTGTTCTTCGGGACGGCGGCGCAGTTGTCCGTTCGCGTCAGAGCCCGGGTGACGGACCCAAGCAAGCCGCGACTGAGATATCTGTTGCTGGATTTCAAGGGGGTCTACGGTGTCGACTCCTCGGCTGCCCACGAGTTTCGCCGGCTCAGACGGCTTGCCGGGCAACGGGGATTTACGATTGTGCTGACCGGCATGACAGCGGATCTTCTCAAGCGGCTGCACGCCGGCAACATCTCGGAACACGACGAGCATGTCTGTGAGTTCCATGATCTCGACCACGGCCTGGAGTGGTGCGAGAACCAGATGCTCGATGCACGGCGGCTCGCGCAGCGAGAGGTCCCGCAGACCGCCCTGCAATTGCTGGCGCAACAGATTGGCGATGAAGTCGCCTCAGTCCAGTTTATCTCCTATCTCTCAGAGGTGGCCTTTGCGCCGGGTGATCAGCTGATGCGACAGGGCGAGGAATCGGGGGATCTGTATTTCGTGGAACGGGGCGACGTGTCCGTGTACCTCAAACCGGCGTCCGGGGAGACGGTCAGGATCCGCCGGACCGGTCCGGGCACGGTACTTGGCGAACTCGGCTTCTATCTCGGCACACCCCGCTCCGCATCGGTCATCGCCGAAAACGCCGGCAAGGCTTACCGGCTCACCGCGGCATCGCTGGAGCGCATGGAAAGGGAGCATCCGGCACTGGCAGCGGCAATGCATCGCTTCATCGCCGATCTGCTGGCAGAGCGTCTGCTGCGAACCACCCGGACTCTCGAGGGTGTACTGAGCTGAGCGGCGTGGCCGGGTCCACCTCAAACGCGTGCGCGCAGCCACGCAAACTCACCGGCTCGCAGGTTTCACCGAAAACCTGCATCACGCAGCGCCGGCGCCATTACAGAGGGCACCTTGCCTTGGCTCGCCTTCAGCCAAGATGACGCATCAGCTCGGTGTCGTGCGCTATCTTGCTGGCAAGGTGGCTGGCCATGTTCACAAGCATCTTGGTTCTAACCGTATCGCCCAACTGATCGAAGTAAACCTCGAGACATGCAGCCTCCGTCGCGGCTACCACGTCCGCCGTCCGTCGCTGCCGGTTCACCAACGCAATTTCACCGAATGTCGTCCCGCGGCCGAGGGTAGTCAGCCGTAGCTGATGCCCGTCGTCGGTAGCGACCAAGACGTCCACCTGACCATCGAGAATGAAAAACAGGGAATCGGCCGGGTCGCCTGAACGCACAATCTGCGTACCGGCCGAAAAGCGCCGCTGCACACCGACTTTCCGCAACCCCTCAAGCTCTGCGGCCGTCATGGTCGAGCAAAGATACTGATGGCACAGGTCTGTCGCGCATGGCTCCATGGCGGAGGCCACCTCATCCTCTGCTATCAACTGGTCTTCACACCATTCGACCGCATGGTCGGTATCGTCGAAATTCAGCCAATCGGGAACCTGCTGCCCCGCCGGCAGTGTACGGAGATGTTTCCTGAGACGATACAGATGCTGGCAATCGGTAAAGAACAGGTGTTTGCCTTCTATCCCGGCACGCAGGCACAAGTCGTCGAGCAGCAGAAGCGCGGACCGGTCTGCGGCGATAACCCGCTTCAGGTCCACAACCAGATAGTCGATCTCGAAGAGCGCAGACAGCATGTCCAGTGCCACCGATTCCGTGTTGCCGAACAACAACTCACCCTGCAGCTCATAGATCCGAATGCGCTGACCTTGCGCGGAGAGGACTTTCAGTTCTGCTTCGTTGCGCCGGCGCCGGGAACTGAATCTGGCGCTATCGTAAACCTTGCGGACGATCGACGCAGACGTGGACCGCGCGACATTGAACAGATGCAAGCTGTAATCGCTTGACAGGCGCTTACAGGCCTCGATGCCGCGGGCACTGTTGCCCTTTGCGTCCAGTGCGGGAGAGAAAACGCCAAGGCCGAATTGACCGGGCAGTACGGCCATGATCCCACCCCCGACGCCACTCTTGGCGGGCATGCCGACGTCAAAAATCCACGCACCGGAGTAGTCGTACATGCCACAGGTGCTCATGACGCTCAACACCTTCTCCGTGTAACGTGATTGGAGCGCGACGACGCCTGTCACTGGGTTGACGCCGTTATTTGCCAGGCAACCGGCCATAATCGCCAGATCGCGTGCGGTCACCAGGATCGAGCATTGGCGAAAATACAAGTCGAGCACCTCTTCGGGGGCTCGGTCGACGATGCCGTGCCCATAGAGGAGATGGGCGATGGCCCGATTGCGATGTCCCGTCTCACTCTCGGATCGGTAGACGCTCTCGTCGATATCGAGTGGATGTCCCGTATAGCGGGAAAATGCTTCGAGTATTCGCGACATGGGGTCGCCACCAGTATTCCCGTCGATCATCCCGGTTGTAGCGATTGCGCCGGCATTGATCATCGGATTGACCGGGCGCCCGGTTGCCGGCTCCAGGCTGATGGAATTGAATGCCTCCCCCGATGGCTCGACCCCGACCCGCGAGACAACATATTCGAGGCCACGATCCTCCAACGCGAGACCGTATGTAATGGCCTTGGAGATCGACTGGATCGTGAAAGGCTGGCGCGAGTCACCGGCCTGGTAGACATGGCCGTCGACCGTCACCAGGGCCAAGCCCAACCAAGCCGGGTCGGCGCGGGTCAGCTCGGGGATATAGCTCGCGACCTCGCCACCCCGGATCTCTGAGAGCTGCGCATGCAGCTTTTCAAGGTATCGCTGAACAGGGGATACTTGCAGCGCCTTGCCCATCATTGCATCGTCCCTTGGGGAAATCCGGCTTACCCGCGCCCGGCATTATCGGCGGGTTAAACCTGGCCGGGCAATGACAGTCAAAGAGAAGTGGCGCCCGAGATGTTACCCGGGGTTCGCTCTTGCTCTAGCACGAGCACTGGAGCAAGAGCCGTACCCAATCCCAATTTGGGATCGGACGCGTATGGAAGTGGTTGATCTCGTTGGCTTTTCGAATTGAGCCGCATGCCTTACGTCGAATTCACGCCACGCAGTTGCACTGAAACGATCAAAAATGGTCATTGGCGCACCCAATCCGGGCATCGAGTGGGCGCATGTAACTCTGAACCTCAAGCAGCTGGTCGCATTGACCAATGCTTCGAAAAGCCTCGCGCAGTGGGCGCTGCACCATTGTTTCCCGCTCGCCGATCCCCGACCACCGACTCGTATGCGGCCGGGCCTGAAATAGAGAGGTGCTCTTCGAAGGCCGACAGGCTCGAGAGTTGCGAGCTTCTCTTAGCAGTCTTCATCTGACTCTGGAGACCCGTTCGCGGGAGAATCAGCCGGCATATTTTCTCGCGCGTCATCAGCTGAGCTCACCTGTTGTTCTGGAACGCCGTCTTGACGTCCCCGCTCGGCCGCAAAAACCGAAACCGCAATCGCGAGCAGTGCTGAAGCGACCATGGCGGCTCGTATAGTCATAGCGTCTGGTTCCTCGATAAAAAGATTGTGTTTTCTATGCCGCTAGCCGGCGGAGTTGGCTAGTCGCACAACAGGACCGCATACCTCGGATACTCCTCGAGAGCGAACCTGAAATTGTCCATTAGATACAGCGAGAAGGCCGTGATCCGCAACGATCAGTAACCCAGCCATCTTAGGAAAATACCTCATGTGCGCCATCTGACAATCCAAAGTCTAGACCCCACCAACCAATGCGCGTGTAGGGAAAATCCGACAATCGCATGGTGCTTGATAGTGCAACCCATATTGCACCCCGGCACGACGCAATCGAATGGGTCAGCGCCTCCTGTCCGCTCCGACGTTCTCAACCCCACGAGCAAACCATCGGCGACGGTATCCCTCAACGCAGGGGGAAACATCTATATTGTTTATACGCCGCACCGTGTGTGGCGATCGGCACCCGACAGGCAACGTGCGTCTGTATTCCGTCGGGTCGGCTGAGAGCCGCATGCCCGTCCGGCTTCCTCCAGGTCGATGATGGATCATCGGACCCTGCGCAAAGGTTCTACTCACGTTGGAGTCGATGACCGTGTCGCTTCGCCAGTGCACGCATGAACACATGGTTCGGGATTGCGCGGGCGACCTCCCGGCATACAGGGCCGAAGCTTGCGCAGAAAAAGGGAATCGAAGCTGATGTCGACAAGGGCCTTGATCGCCAATGCCATGGCGGGCGGTCTCATCGGCGTCATCAATATCACCGTCGCCATCTCAATCGCTGCCCTGATGTTTGCAGGCACGAAGCCCGAATATTTCGCAAGCGGCGTGCTCATTCTGTTGGTCGGAACCGTCGTTTCGGGCCTAGGCGGCACGCTGGCAAGCGGATTTCCGGGTGTGATCGTCGCACCGCGTAGTGGACTGGCCCCGGTTTTTGCCGGGCTTGTCGGCGGGGTTATTGCTACCGTGCCGGCTGGCGGGCAGCAGGGAGCCATCCTGCCGACCATCATCATGGCGGTCATGATTTCGGCGTTCCTGACGGGAACGGTGCTGCTCTTGCTGGGGCAACTAAGGCTGGGGCGGCTGGTACGCTACATCCCCTATCCTGTCATGGGTGGGTTCTTTGCCGGCATCGGTTTCGTTTTCGTACAGGGCGGCCTTTCGGTTGCCAGTGGCGAATCCGTCTCAATCGGCAAACTGGACGAACTGCTGACTGCAGACGCCTTGCTTAGGACCGTGCCTGCGATAATCTTCGGGATTGCGTTGTACTCGGTGCAGCGCCGATGGGGGCACTGGACAACCTTCCCCATGTTCCTGTTCCTTGGGTTTGGCGCCTTCTATGTGGCCCTTTACGCTAGCGACTGGGTCCACGACGATGCCGACACTCATCCAACGCGCACCATAGAACGCCTCAATCAT
>CBFCWF010000147.1:0-10885 GCA_965601425.1 uncultured Chromatiaceae bacterium
GTCGGATGCCGACGGCGATGCGCTCGACTTCGACTGGGCGTTCGTATCGGCGCCGGCCGGCAGTGCGGCGGTCTTGTCGGACCCGACCGCGGTCAAGCCGACGTTCGTGATCGACGTCGCCGGTGACTATGTGCTGCAGCTCGTCGTCAACGACGGCCTGGAGGACAGCGCGCCGGACACGGTCACGGTCAGTACCGAAAACAGTGCGCCGGTGGCCGATGCCGGCCCGGACCAGAGCGCCGCGGTCGGCACCTTGGTGACGCTGGACGGCAGCGGCTCGTCGGATGCCGACGGCGATGCGCTCGACTTCGACTGGGCGTTCGTATCGGCGCCGCCCGGCAGCACGGCGAGTCTGTCTGACCCGACCGCGGTCAAGCCGACGTTCGTGATCGACGTCACCGGTGACTATGTGCTGCAGCTCGTCGTCAACGACGGCCTGGAGGACAGCGCGCCGGACACGGTCACGGTCAGCACCGAGAACAGCCCGCCGATGGCGGATGCCGGTCCCGATCAGGATGCCGAGGTCGGGGACAGGGTGCAGCTCAGCGGCGCAGGGTCGACCGATGCGGACAACGACCCGCTGTCGTTCTTCTGGTCCCTGTCATCCGTCCCGGTGGGCAGCGCGACCGCGTTGTCCGATCCGTTCGCGGTCGAGCCGACGTTCGTGCTGGATCTCGCCGGCGAGTATGTCGCACAGCTGATCGTCAACGACGGCCTGGTCGATAGCGCCCCTGACACGGTGATGATCACGGCGAACAACCGGCCGCCAGTCGCGGACGCGGGTTCGGACCTCGTTGTCGACGTCGGCGACACGGTAACCCTCGACGGCAGCGGCTCGTCAGATCCGGAGGGTGACAGTCTCAGCTTCCTGTGGCAGTTGAGCACGCCGGCCGGCAGCAGTGCGGCGCTGTCGGATGTGACCGCGGTCCGTCCGACCTTCGTGGCCGACGTGGCGGGTCCCTATCAGGTTACGCTGGTCGTCAACGACGGGCTGGCCGACAGCGCCCCGGACGGTGCCCTGGTGACCGCGCTGGCAGCGACCGTGACCGCCCGTGACGACACCGCATCGACCGCGTCGGACCAGCCTGTCGACATCGCGGTGCTGAACAATGATCTCCCCTCCGGCGCGGTCACTGTCGACCCGGCGTCGCTGGTGCAGCCGGCCAACGGCACGGTCACGCTGAACGCCGATGGCACAATACGCTACGCGCAGTCCGGGCTCACCGAGCCGCGCGGCATGCAGTTGTACAAGGATTCGTGTTCTGGCTGTCACTCGGTGCAGGGCTTTACGGGAACGGACAGTTTCAGCTACGCGGCGACCAATGGGTCGAACAGTGATAGCGCGATCGTCACTGTGTCGGTGAATACGTTCGACGCTACCTCCACGCGCGGCGATATCTCCGGGATGACGCCCACCTGCATTCTGCTCGGCGCCATCCGGCAGCATATCGACTGTTCGGGCTTTGGTCTGGGTGATAGCGATATGGCGGAGATTGCGCAGTTCCTGCAACAGGTATTTCCCTAGGGCACGCCATTACGCAGGCATCACGGCAAGGCGCATGCGGCCCCGATCCCGACTTCTGACGGCAGCTGCCAGGGTCGGCGTTTCGCAATCGCCTTCTCGTGCCGGACTCGTTGTGCCCAGCGTCCAGTACGTCCCGGCCCGCCACCGGTAGCCCCGGCGTGCAGATTACTTCCGCAAGCGGCCGGCTGCGTCCGGTTGAAGCTGCAAGCGTTCGGGGCTATTTTGAGCGCGGGTTGATCGGAGCAAAGGGCATCGGTGGCTTTGATAGCGCAAGGCGTGCGCCGCGAAGGTATTGACGGGTTGCCGGCGCACCGGAGGAACGCCATGCGTCCGCAGCGCCGAAACCCGGTTGGGCGCCCTTGCGTGCTGGCCCTGATACTGCTGGGCCCGCTGCTGTTCGCGAGGCCGGTCAGTGCAGCAGAGATTGAGCCGAGGGCCTTCGCCAACGCCCCGGTCGGGGTCAACTTCCTGGTCGCGGGCTTAGCCTATTCACAGGGTGGTCTGGCGACTGAAGGTTCCTCGCCGATCGAGGATGCCGAAATCGACATGCAATCGGGTGTGCTGGCCTATGCCCGGACGCTCGACGTCTGGGGGAAGTCCGGCAAGTTCGATGTCATCTGGCCCTATTCCCACCTGTCGGGGAGCGCGATGGTCGATGGCCAGCGCCGTGAACGGCGCATTACTGGATCGAACGATCCGCGTTTCCGTTTCTCGGTCAATTTCTACGGTGCGCCCGCGCTTTCGCTGCAGGATTTCGCCAGTTACCAGCAGGATCTGATCATCGGCGCAAGCGTCCAGGTGTCGGCCCCGCTGGGTCAGTACGACGAAGACAAGCTCGTCAACCACGGAAACAATCGCTGGTACATCAAGCCAGTATTCGGGATCTCCAAGGCGCTCGGCGCGTTCACGTTCGAACTGTCCAGCGGCGCCACCTTTTATAGCAGGAACGACGCGTTCTTTGGCGGGCAGACGCTCGAACAGGAACCCCTGTCGTCGACCCAACTGCATGTGACCTACCGGCTCGGCAACGGCATCTGGGCGGCGATGAGCGGGACCTACGACTATGGTGGGCGCACCAAGGTGGACGGCGTGCGCAGTGAGGAAGCCATCGACAATCTGCGTCTCGGTGCCACGCTGGCACTGCCCGTGGACCGCAACAATTCGATCAAGCTCTATGCCAGCAGCGGGGTGCGCACCAGTCTCGGGAACGACTTCGACCTCGCCGGGGTCGCCTGGCAGCACCGCTGGGGCGGCGGCCTCTAGGGGTTAAAGGATCTTGCGGCGCTACCGATCCGCTGTGCATGTCCCCGCCGTTCGCCAGACACCGGCACGCTGCCCCTGCGATGCTCGCATCGATTGCGTTGTTGAGCGGGACCGCGGTTGCCGGTGGTGCCGCCTGCGTAATGGCCAGGTTCCAGGGACAGACACTGGATTACGCATTGGCCTATGCGAAGGCGCATCCTGCGGACGCACAGGCCGTGGCGATGTCTGAGTTACGCGCGAAGGGGTATGCGGATTACCGGGGCGGCCTGGACCTGATGCGCGCGCAGAATCTGACCAACCTCCCGCATGCCTTCGTGCTAGTGATCCACAGCGAGTTCGAAAATGCCCGCGGCAAGGCGCGCTCCGCGATGGGCTGTGGCTTCAGCGAGGTTTCGTACCGCGACGCGGAGTTGGATGCGGTGCGCGACCTGCAGGCCCACTATTGGGGCTGGAAGCCGGATCTGCAGGGCTATCGGATCGTCCGTCGGCTGCGATACTGAGCCTCACCGCCGATCGTACCCCCACCAAGGTCGCGCAAGGTCGCCAGGCCGCCCCGTTTCACCAACAATCCTTCGGTCTGATCCAGGGCCAGACCGCGTGAAGCCGCTTTCAGGCCAATGGCACTCACTTGGGCTGATTTCGGTCGTTTCCGGAGAAAACGTCGGCGGCATGGACGCCGCCGTCGAGCCTACAGGGACGTATTCACGGCGTTTCCCGGAAGAAATGATCGGAATCGTCAGGCCAACTTGTCGCTTGTGCTCCAAAGCAGGTGCCATTCGCTTTCAGGTCCGATCGACACCAAGATCGACCGGGCTGCCCATGCGCGCACATTGATCTGAAACCCAGCCAATATTAGAATGTTAGCAGTTTTGCATAATGGGCCTGCGTGGCTCGCTGACTGGGGTTAGGGCATGTTGGATCCGGCGTTGCACATCGAAACCGAGTCGGGCCGCCAGGAGGTCAAGAACACCACCTGCTATATGTGCGCGTGTCGCTGCGGTATCCGCGTCACGCTGCGTGACGGCGAAGTCCGGCACATCGAGGGCAACCCGGATCACCCGTTGAACAAGGGGGTGATCTGTGCGAAGGGCGCCTCGGGCATCATGAAGCAGTACTCGCCGGCACGCCTGACCAGGCCGCTGCTGCGGCGCCCGCACGGTGCGCGCGGCGAATCCGATTTCGAGGAAATCTCCTGGGACCAGGCGTTCGCGATCATGGAGGAGCGCCTGGCCAAGCTGCGCGCAGAGGATCCGAAGAAGTTCGCGCTGTTCACCGGGCGTGACCAGATGCAGGCCCTGACCGGGATGTTCGCAAAGCAGTTCGGCACCCCGAACTATGCGGCCCACGGTGGTTTCTGCTCGGTCAACATGGCCGCCGGGCTCATCTACACCATCGGCGGTTCTTTCTGGGAATTCGGTGGCCCTGACCTCGACCGTGCGAAGCTGTTCGTAATGATCGGCACTGCCGAGGACCACCATTCCAATCCGCTCAAGATCGCGATCGCAAAATTCAAGCGGCGCGGCGGGCGCTTCATTTCGATCAACCCGGTGCGCACCGGTTACTCCGCAATCGCCGACGAGTGGGTCCCGATCAAACCGGGCACCGACGGCGCGCTGTTGCTCGCGATCACGCACGAGATCATCAAGCAGGGGCTCTACGACCGCGAGTTCATGGTCGACTACACGAATGCGGCCGAGCTGGTCAACCTCGACCCGTCGTCGGAAGAATTCGGCATGTTCATCCGTACCGACAAACCGATCGAGGAGGGCTGTTTCGACGCCCAGAACAAGCTCTGGTGGGATCGTAAGACCAACGGCCCGGTCGACGTGCGCTGCGAGGGCTGCGACCCCTACCTGCTGGGTAGCTACGAGGTCGACGGCAAGCCGGTCAAGACCGCGTTCCAGCTACTCAAGGAGCGGGTCGAGGAGTACACGCCCGAGTGGGCGGCCGGTATTACCGGGATACCGGTCCAGACCATCCGGCGGCTGGCCCACGAGATGGGCGTCACCGCACGCGACCAGAAGATCGAACTGCCAGTGCAATGGACCGACGTCTGGGGCCGCGAACACGACTCGGTGATCGGCAACCCGGTCGCGTTCCATTCAATGCGCGGGCTCGCGGCGCACTCGAACGGCTTTCAGACCATCCGCGCGCTCGGCGTGCTGATGACGCTGCTTGGTACGATCGACCGCCCGGGCGGTTTTCGCCACAAGGCCCCGTTCCCGCGGCCGATCCCACCGTGCCCAAAGCCGCCCAAGGGCCCGGAGGCGGTCCAGCCGAGCACACCGCTGGACGGCATGCCGCTGGGCTGGCCGGCCGACCCGAGCGACCTGTTCGTCGACGAACAGGGCAACCCGGTGCGTATCGACAAGGCGTTCTCCTGGGAATATCCGCTGTCGGTGCATGGCCTGATGCACAACGTGATAACCAATGCCTGGCGCGGGGATCCCTACCGAATAGACACCCTGATGCTGTTCATGGCCAATATGGCGTGGAACTCGTCGATGAACACCGACCAGGTGCGCGACATGCTGGTCGACAAGGACGAGAACGGCGAGTACAAGATTCCGTTCATTATTGTCTGCGACGCGTTCCAGTCGGAGACCGTCGCGTTCGCCGACCTGGTGCTGCCGGACACCAGCTATCTCGAGCGCCACGATGCCTTGTCGATGCTCGACCGGCCGATCTCCGAGTTCGACGGTCCGGTCGACGCGGTTCGGATCCCGGTGCTACCCCCGAAAGGCCAGTGCAAGCCGTTCCAGGAGGTGCTGATCGAGCTCGGTTCGCGTCTCGGGCTGCCGGCCTTCGTCGATGAAAAGGGGGCGCGAAAATTCCGGGACTACCCCGACTTCATCATCAATTACGAGACGTCACCCGGGTCCGGTATCGGCTTTTTGTCCGGCTGGCGCGGCAAGGGCGGCGAGAAGTTTCTCAAGGGCGAGCCGAACCCGCGGCAGTGGGAGATGTATGCGAAGAACAATTGCGTGTTCCACTATGAGTTGCCCAAGTCCTACCAGTACATGCGCAACTGGAACAAGGGCTACCTGGAGTGGGCGCGCGCGCAGGGCATGACCCGCTATGCGGAGCCGATCAATGTGCACGTCTATTCCGAGGTGCTGCAGAAGTTTCGCCTCGCCGCGCAGGGCAGGCGCCCCGGCAGGCAGCCACCGGCACACCTGGCGCGGCGGGTCGAGACCTATTTCGACCCTTTGCCTTTCTATCACGAGACGTTGGAATCGGAGTTGGTGGACACCCACGAGTTCCCGCTGAATGCGCTCACCCAGCGCCCGATGGCCATGTACCACTCCTGGGACAGCCAGAATGCCTGGTTACGCCAGATCCATACCCATAACTATTTGTTCATGAGCCCGCGGCTCGGGGCGTCGCAGGGCTTTGAGGACGGCGACTGGGTCTGGGTGGAGTCGCCGCACGGCAAGGTGCGCTGCATGGCGCGCTTCTCCGAGTCGGTCGAGCCCGGGACGGTCTGGACCTGGAACGCAATCGGCAAGGCGGCGGGTGCCTGGGGCCTGCATCCGAAGGCCAACGAGTCGCAGAAGGGCTTCCTGCTCAACCACCTGATTGCGGAGGAACTGCCGCCCTGCGATGCCGGACCGCACCTGTCGAACTCGGATCCGGTGACCGGCCAGGCGGCCTGGTTCGATGTGCGGGTCAAGGTGTACAAGGCGGACGCGGACGAGCCGCGGATGACCTTCCCGCAGTTCAGGGTGCAGCGGCGTGCGCCAGGCCAGGACGGTCGGCGCGGCAGGTGGCAGGCCTATTTTGCCGGTGTGTTCCGGCGCAAGGCCGGAATCGAATAGCGCAGGAGCAGCGGCACATGACACAGTTGGCACTGGTAATCGATCTGAACGTCTGCGTGGGATGCCACGCCTGCGTGACCTCCTGCAAAGAGTGGAACACCTCCGGCTGGGCCGGCACGATGGCCGATCAACGGCCCTATGGCGCCGACCCGACCGGGACCTTCTTCAACCGGGTGCAGATGTTCGAGGTCGGCGAATACCCCAAGACCGAGACGGTGCACTTTCCCAAGAGTTGCCTGCACTGCGAGGAGCCGCCCTGTGTGCCGGTCTGTCCGACCGGCGCGTCGTACAAGCGCGAGGACAATGGCGTGGTGCTGGTGGACTATGACAAGTGCATCGGCTGCAAATATTGTTCCTGGGCCTGTCCCTACGGCGTGCGCGAGCTCGACGAGCAGCAGAAGGTGATGAAGAAGTGCACGCTGTGTATCGACCGCATCACGGATCAGGGATTGCCGGAAAACGAGCGCAAGCCGTCCTGCGTGCTGGCCTGCCCGACCACGGCGCGCCTGTTCGGTGACGTGCACGATCCCGAATCCGACGTGTCGATCGCGATTCGCGAGAACGGTGGCTATCAGTTGATGCCGGAGTGGGGCACGCAGCCGGCCAACCACTACCTGCCGCGGCGCAAGACCCGCATACAGATCTTCGACGACGAACTCGAACGCGCCGACAACCCGCTCACGAAAGAGGCGCCGCTGCCGGCCGCCGAGGGCGAGACACTCGACGACGTCGCTTACTAGCCGGAGTATTTCAACGATGCATCCCGCATTCTCGGTAATCTTCCTCACCACGCTGATCGGCGCCGGTCAGGGTCTGTTCATGGCGCTCGTGACCGGCCAGGTGTACTCGCTGGCCAACCTGCTCGCGCCGCAGGACAGCATCAGTTTCTATGCCGCTGGTAGCCTGCTGTCGCTGGTGTTGCTCGGCTTCGGCCTGGTCGCTGCGGTGTTCCACCTCGGCAAGCCCAGCTACTTCTTCACCCGCGCCTGGCGCGGCATCACCCAGTGGCGGACCTCGTGGCTGTCACGGGAACTGATCGCGCTGCCTGCCTTCATGCTCCTGGTCGCACTGTATGCCGCGGCCCACTACTTCGGCTGGACCCGGCCATGGGTGGTCGTGAAGGGCCAGCTGCCGATCGATGCGACGCTCGTGCTGGGTACGCTCGGCGTGCTCGCGGCAATCGTGCTGTTCGTGTGCACCGCGATGATCTATGCGAGTCTGCGCTTCCTCCAGGAGTGGCATAGCCCGCTGACCGTGGCCAATTTCATGTTGTTCGGGCTGGCGTCCGGCTTTACGTTGGCGGCGGCGTTCTCGGCCTGGACCGGTGCGGGGCTGGTCTGGTTCTATGGCGTTTGGGCGGTGATCTTTACCGTGCTGGCCGCGATCACGCGCGGCTTCTCGATGTACCGCAATGCGCGGATCAAGCACAAGTCGACGCTGCAGACCGCGATCGGCGTGCGGCATACGAAGATCCAGCAGAAGTCGATGGGTTTCATGGGTGGATCGTTCAATACCCGCGAGTTCTTTCATGGCGCCGGCCCAGGCACGGTCGCAGTGGTCAAGTGGTTTTTCGTGCTGACGGTCTTCATGGTCCCGGTGGCCCTGCTCGGTGCATCCAATGCGATGCAGTCCGCCTACCTGCCGATGCTGGCCTTTGCGGTGCAGTTTCTCGGTCTGATGGTCGAGCGCTGGTACTTCTTCGCCGAGGCCAGGCATCCGCAGAATCTCTATTACCAGTCGGCGGCCTGAGGGATAGCCCACCCGCGACCCACGGTAGGGGGGCAGTGCCCACCGCAGGGGGGCGCGCCAACGAGACCGGTGCCGGGCGATGCCCGCCGGTCGCCCCCTTCATCCGGTTACAATCGACCAAACCAACGAGCGGTACGGAGAAGACAATATCTCATGCGCCTGATCGAGGTCGTCGCCGATGCCGGCCATACGGACACCTTGTCCGGGATCGCCGATCAATACGAGATCACCGATTACTGGTGGGGCGCGCCGGCGGACGACGGCCGCCGCTCGTTTCGCATGTTGGTCAACGACCATGCCCGCCAGCCGGTGATGGATTCGCTGCAAAGCCTGTTCGGCGGCTCGGAGAACGTGCGCATCGTGGTCTTGCCGGTCGACACCTATTTGCCACGCGAACCCGAAGACGCGGGGCATGCGGCCGCCGCAACACGCGAGGAGCTGTACAGCGAAGTCGAGAAAGGTGCGCGGGTCGACAGCAACTTTCTGCTGCTGACCTTCCTGTCGACCGTGGTCGCCGCGATCGGACTGATCGAGGACAATCTCGCCGTTGTCGTCGGCGCGATGGTGATCGCGCCGCTGCTCGGACCGAACATCGCATTGGCCTTCGCCTCGACCCTGGGCGACAGCAGGCTGTTGTGGAAGGCGCTTCGGGCAAACCTGGCCGGCATTGGCTTGGCCTTTCTGTTGTCGCTGCTGATCGGTCTGTTCTGGCCGGTCGATATCGGCCGCGGCGAAATGCTGCTCGGCAGTCGCGAGATCCTCGCCCGTACTGACGTCGGCCTGGACGGTGTTGCACTGGCCCTGGCCTCGGGCGCCGCGGCGGTCCTGTCGCTGACCACCGGCCTCTCGTCCACGCTGGTCGGCGTGATGGTCGCGGTCGCGCTGCTGCCGCCGACCGCGACGATGGGCATGTTGCTGGGTGCCGGGCACGCCGAGCTGGCGAGCGGGGCGATGCTGCTGCTTGCCGTCAACGTGGTCAGCGTGATCGTTTCCGCCAGGCTGGTGTTCATGGCCAAGGGACTGCAGCCGCGCACCTGGTACGAGCGCAGCAAGGCGCGGCAGTCGACGCTCGTCGCGGCGCTGTTCTGGGCCGTGCTGCTGGCCGTGCTGCTGATCATTGTATTTGTGCGACACCGGGTAGTAACCTGACCGGCCAGCGCGATAATGGCACGTCCGATCCAAGTCAGAGCGTGACCGATGAAAGCCCCTGAACTGCTCGCCCCTGCCGGTACGTTACGCAATATGCGCTACGCCTTTGCCTACGGCGCCGACGCGGTCTATGCGGGCATGCCGCGCTACAGCCTGCGCGTGCGCAACAACGACTTCCTCGAAGGCAATCTGCGAATCGGAATCGAAGAGGCGCATCGGCAGCGCAGGCAGTTTTTTGTCGCCAGCAACGTGATGCCGCACGGTGCCAAGCTCAAGACCTTCGTCGACGACATCGCGCCGGTGGTCGCGATGGGCCCGGATGCGTTGATCATGGCCGACCCCGGGCTGATCATGCTCGTACGCGAGCGTTGGCCCGAAATGCCGATTCACCTTTCGGTACAGGCCAATACCGTCAATGCGGCCGGTGTGAAGTTCTGGCAGTCGATCGGGCTGACGCGGGTCATCCTGTCGCGCGAGTTGTCGCTCGACGAAGTCGCTGAGATTCGTGACGCGTGTCCGGACATGGAGATCGAGGTCTTCGTGCACGGCGCGCTGTGCATCGCCTATTCGGGCCGCTGCCTGCTGTCCGGCTATTTCAACCATCGCGACGCCAACCAGGGGACCTGCACCAATTCCTGCCGCTGGGACTACAAGATCGCGCGCGAGGACCTGGACGTAGTGGCCGGGATCCCGGCATCCGATATCCGGCGCCACCCGCGGGCGGATGACGTTTACTATCTGGAAGAGCGCGAGCGACCCGGGGAGTTCATGCCGATCTTCGAGGACGAACACGGCACCTACATCATGAACTCGCGCGACCTGCGCGCGGTCGAGCATGTCCGGCGCCTGACCGAGATCGGCGTGGACTGCCTGAAGATCGAGGGGCGGACCAAATCGCACTATTACACCGCGCGCACCACGCAGGTGTATCGCCGGGCGATCGACGATGCGCTCGACGGGCGCCCGTTCGACCCCGCTTTGCTCGGCGAACTCGAGCATCTGGCCAATCGGGGCTACACGGACGGGTTCTTCCAGCGCCACGCAAGCGAGGAGATGCAGAGCTATCGCCAGGGCGCATCGACCAGCGCCCGTTCGCAGTTCGTCGCCGAGGTCGCCGGTACAGATCCGGTCACCGGGCTGACCCGACTGTCGGTCAAGAACAAGCTTCGGGTGGGCGATGAGTTGGAACTGGTGTCGCCGCGCGGCAACCGACGCTTCCGGCTCGAGACCCTGCGGGACAGGCACGGCAATCCGCTCGACGAGGCGCCGGGTGGCGGCTGGGAGGTCAGCGCCAAGCTGCCGGATGCCGTGGACGAGATGGCACTCTTGACCCGCCTGCTCGATTGAACCATCGGCAAGCGGGCGATCCGGCGCCCGCACC
>CBFCWF010000148.1:0-10863 GCA_965601425.1 uncultured Chromatiaceae bacterium
CGTCCCGGCCTCATCGCCGCGGCGTTTCAGCGCGCCGCGTTCGGGAAGAACAGCTGCTCGCCCGCGAGCTTGTAGGAGGCGATCGCCGCCTGGCCCGCGTCGCTGAGTATCCAGTCGATGAAGGCCTGGCCCTCGGCCTGTTTGACGTTCGGATGCCTTTCCGGGCTCACCAGGATCACGCCGTACTGATTGAACAGATCGTCGTCGCCCTCGACCAGGATCCGGTAGTTGCCCTTGTTTCCGAAGCTTATCCAGGTGCCGCGATCGGTCAGGGCGTAGGCTCCCATGCCGACCGCGGCGTTGAGCGTGGCCCCCATCCCGGAACCGGTCTCGCGGTACCAGGTACCACTGGCCTTGCTCGGGTCGACATGGGCCGATTTCCACAGACTGCTTTCCTTTTTGTGCGTGCCCGAGTTGTCGCCACGCGACGCGAACACGGCCTCTGCGTCGGCGATCGCCGCGAGTGCGCTGGCGGCATCCCTCGTTCCGGAAATACTGGCCGGGTCGGCCGGCGGGCCGACAATGATGAAGTCGTTGTACATGACATCGAAGCGTTCGACGCCATAGCCCTCCGCGACGAACTTTTCCTCGGCCGACTTGGCATGCACCAGGAGGACGTCAGCGTCGCCGTTCTGTGCGTTCTTGATCGCCTGGCCGGTCCCTACCGCAACCACATTGACCTTGATGCCGGTGGTGTCGGTGAACTGAGGCAGAATCGCGTCGTACAGGCCGGAGTTGGCGGTCGAGGTGGTCGACTGCAGCAGGATCGCTCGGTCTTCCGCGATTACGGGCGCCGTCAGCAGCACGCCGCCCAGCAGCGTGCCCGATACGATGCGGGTGAGGATGTTCTTTGGCACGAATGTCTCCTTGTCCCTACTTGCCCGATGGGCCGGTCACGAGGCGGCCTTCGAGATAGTCTCTGGCCGCCGATGAGGCCGGTTGGTCGAAGAAGGCCGGCGCCGACGACTGCTCCGTCAGTCGGCCCGCGCTCATGAATACCACGTCGTCGGCCAGCCGCCGGGCCTGGCCGAGATCGTGGGTGACGAAGATGATCTTGGTGCCACGGAGATGGGCGCGCCGGACGATGGCCTCGATCGCCGCTGTCGAGGACGGGTCGAGGTTGGCGGTCGGTTCATCGAGAAACAGGACGCGCGGATCGCTGGCGAGCGCGCGCGCCAGGTTGAGGCGTTGCTGTTCGCCTCCCGACAGCAGGCGGGCCGGTTGTCTGATGTGGGCGAGCAGGCCGACCTCGGCCAGGATCTGCTCGATGCGCGTTGCATCGGCCCGCCCGCGCAGCTTGAGCACGAAACGGATATTGGCGCCCACCGAGCGGCGCAGCAGCACCGGGCGTTGAAATACCATCGCCTGTTGCCGCCGTGAGCCGTCGTCCAACGGGCGTCCCCCCCAAAGCACCTGGCCCGCCGACGGCGGCAGCAGGCCATGCAGCAGGCGCAGCAGGAGGCTTTTCCCCGCCCCGTTCGAACCCATCACCACGCTGATGCTCGCGCGCGGTATCGTCAGGTCCACGCCGTCGATCAGTCGTCGGTCCCCGACGCGGTAGACCAGCCCACGCGTCTCGCCGATACAGGCGCGTGCCGGGATCGCACCCGCCGATGGGTAGCGTCCGGCAATCGCGATCGCATTAGGCATAGGCGTACCTCGTCGCAGTCAGCCGCAGCGTCATTACCGCGGCATTGACCGAAAGCGCGATCGTGATCAGCACCAGGCCCAGCCCGAGCGCCAGCGCGAGATCGCCCTTCGAGGTCTCGAGCGCGATCGCGGTCGTCATGACCCGCGTGAGGTGATCGATGTTGCCGCCGACGATGATTACGGCGCCGACTTCGGCCACTGCGCGGCCGAAGCCCGCGAGAGCGACGGTCAACAGGTTGTAGCGCGCATCCCACAGCAACGCCGCGGCCGCGGTTGTGCGGGGTACGCTCAACGAGCGGAACTGTTCCGCATATTCGTCGCTCAACTGCTCGACGATCTCGCGCGAGAGCGCCGCGACGATCGGTGTGATAAGGACGGTCTGGGCGATAATCATCGCGGTCGGGGTGTAGAGCAGCTGCATCCAGCCGAGGGGGCCGGCATTTGACAACAGCAGGTAGATCAACAGTCCCACGACGACCGGGGGCAGGCCCATCAGCGCGTTCAGCAGTATGATGACCGCTGTGCGCCCGCGGAAACGCCCCATCGCCACTGCGGTGCCGAGCGGCAGGCCGATCAGGCACGCGATCGCGACTGCGGTCAGGCTCACCTGGAGCGACAGCAAGATGATCTCGAGGAGATCGGGATCTGCCGAGATCACGAGCTCGAAGGCCAGTGAGAAGGCCTGACTGAAATCCTGCATTCTTTCCGGCGACTAGTAAATTATGCATAACATTCGGCAAGACTGCGCTAATTCCGGGCCGCCGGCAACCCTGGCGATCCAGGCGGTATTTCAGCGTTGACCGATTCCGGTCAGCAGGGCGGCTCGCCGCCTGAAGGCCCAGGCGAAGAGCGGGAACCGGCCCCGCAGGCCAAAAATTCGCGCGGGCCAGCCGGCGACCAGCGGCGGCCGAGTCTCCGCTTGCTCGGCGACATGTCCGGGGCCTTTGCCGATCTGGGTACCTTTCTGCCGCTGCTGGTCGGCATGTTCGCGGTGCAGCCACTGGACCCGACCGGGGTGTTGACCGGCTTCGGGGTGTTCGCGCTGGCGACCGCGCTGATCTATCGCCGGCCCATGCCGGTACAGCCGATGAAGGCGGTCGCTGCACTGGTGATTGCGGGCAGTCTGGATCTCCCGGGCGTTGCGGCGAGCGGCCTGCTGCTCGGCGTGATCTTGTGCGTACTCGCCGCCATCGGGGTCGTCGGCCGCTTGGGCCGCCTGATCCCCTACACCGTCATGAGCGGCATACAGCTGGGTGTCGGTCTCTACCTGGTGTGGGTCGGCATCGGGCTTGTGCTGCAGGCGCCCGGGGTCGGGCTAATCGCGCTGGCCGGACTGCTGTTGCTGCAGCGCACGCGGTTCCAGCCACTCGGTGCACTGGCGGTGATCGCGGCCAGCCTACTCTGGGCCGTGTTGTGGACTGGCGCCGCCTTGCCCGAGTTGTCGCCGGGGTTCGCGCTGCCGCCGCTGATCCTGCCCGATAGGGACAGCCTCAGGATCGCGACCCAGCAGGTGCTGTTGCCACAGTTGGCGCTCACGTTGACCAATGCCACGCTGATCACGGCCGCGATCGCGGCCGATTTTTTCCCGCAGGATCGCACCAGGATTACCCCGGACCGGCTCGCGTGGAGCTCCGGTTTGCTCAACTTCCTGCTCGCGCCGTTTGGCGCCTTTCCGATGTGTCACGGGGCCGGTGGGCTGGTGGTGCAGTACAGGTTTGGCGCCCGCACCGGCCTCGCACCGGCCCTATTCGGCATCTGTTGCCTGGCCCTGGGCCTGTTTCTCGGGTCGGATGCCCCGGCTTTGCTGGCCCTGCTGCCGGTTGCAGCGATCGGTGCATTGCTGATCCCGGCGGGCATCGACCTCGCAGTCAGCAAGCGTCTGCGCCGGACACCGGCGGACGGCCTGGTCGTGATCGTGCTGACCGGCCTCGCCTGCGCCATTGTCCATGTGGCGTTCGGTTTACTGCTCGGGCTGCTGCTGGAGGGTCTGCGCATCCTGTTCAGGCGGGCGACACAAGCGCGTTGAATGGCGCGCCGCAAGCGCTGCCCGGCCAACCGCATTCCCTGCCCCGGCAAACCAGCGACCTACCGCGGATCAGGCCGCATTCATCGCGAGCGAGCGCCCGGGCCCACCACCTGCCGTCGCCACCCCGTCAACTTCCGGCCATCAGCCGTGACCCTGTGCGGGTCTATCGGACGCCGCCAGGTCCGGCCGTACCAGGGCGAACAGCAGCAGTGCCGCCACGGCCCCGAGCGTGTCCGCGAGCATATCCTTTTGGGCGTCCCAGATATCGCCCTGCGAGCCAAGGAACTCGATGCCGGCATCGCCACCGGCCAATACCGCAAACCACCACTCGACGATCTCATAGCCGGCGGCGACCCCCATCACCAGCAACAACGCGAAGAGAGTGGCCGGGACGTACCGGCAGTGACCGCGGCGCAGCATCCATTCGGCGGTCGGGTAGGCGTAGAAGCCGACCGAAAAGTGCGCGACCCGGTCGAACTGATTGCGCTCGGAGCCGATCAGCGTATTGAACCAGTCGAAAGGTACCTCGGCGAAGGTATAGTGACCGCCGACGGTGTGCCAGAAAAGCCAGAATGCCATCAAGGCATAGGCCGTGTTGCTGAATCGGAAGTAACGGTAGGTCAGGAGCAGCCCGAAAAATACCGCGACGACCGGGATGACCTCGGCGACCCAGACCGCCCGCGACGCCGGGGCGATCGCCAGTGCCGCGAAAAAGATCGCGAACACGATCGCCAGCCAGTGGGGAAACTCGAATCGTTTCATGTCGCGCCCCGCTGGGCCCCCGGTCGCCGACACGCTGCCCGGCGCACCGTAGGCCGAAGCCGTGTCCTCTGCGTCTGTGGCGTGCGCCACACAATGTCGCGCCTGACGCGTCGCTCGGTACCAAATTGCGATCCAGTTCCCGCTTCGCCGGGCAGGCCGGACGCTACATTCTGCACATCAGCCGTGTAGGAGCTTGCCGCCGCCATGAACGAACCGAAGACGCTTACAGAATCGCCCTGGGGACAATCCTGGATCGAAATCCTGGTCTTGTACGTGCTGGCCACGGTAGGCAGCGGCCTGTTGCTGAATAGCCATTGGTCCGTCGCGATGCTGTTGGCTCCACTGGTGATGCTGGCGTTTTCTCTGGGCGTGGTGTTGTTCGTTCACACCTTATGGCTACTCGTCATCGGCCTCGAGAAGCTCGGCGAGACCTGTGGTCTGCGCAAGAGTCCGTTAGCCTGAGGCGCACGCGCTCGACGGTCAGCGCCAGACACCCTTCGGCGTACTGTGGCCTTCGATGACCCGGATGTAGTTGAGTCGCTCGTAGCCGGATGGATCCACCACGCTCGACTGGCTCATGCGCCCGCGGAAATCATCGATGGTCTCAAAGCCCTGTTGCTCCATCCACTGCGAAACATCGACGATCAGCCGGCCCAGGTGTTGTGAGCCGTTCTGCAGCAGCGCATGGCACAGGTGCACCACGTCGGTGCCGGCCAGCAGCAGTTTTATCGCGTCCTCGGCGTTGTGGACGCCCCCAGTCGCGCTCAGAGAACACGCTACCCGGCCGTGAAGTATCGCGATCCAGCGCATGGCCAGCAGCGCATCGGTCGAGCGTGTCGGCGTCAGCGTATGGGTCAGGCGGATGCCGTCGATGTCGATGTCCGGCTGCAGAAACCGGTTGAACAGCGTGATGCCGGCGAGACCCGTCGCCTCGAGTTTCTTGACCAGGTTGCCGATCGAACTGAAGAAGGGCGAGATCTTCATGTTGATCGGTATCTGCACCTGGCCGCGCAGTTCCTGCAACAGGGTGACATAGCGCTGTTCGACGTAGTGCCCCTCCTCCCAGACGTCGCCGGCGATGTAGTAGGCATTGAGTTCGAGCGCATCGGCGCCCGCGTCGGCGATCTCGGTGGCATGGGTCATCCAGCCGCCCGCCGTCACACCGTTCAGGCTGGCGATCACCGGGATGTCCAGTGTCGCTTTGAGTGACGCGACCTGTTCCAGATAGCGGTCCAGCTCACCGGGAAAATCGTGGTGGCTGGGCAGGAAGCCGTCGGCCTCCGCATGCCCGGTTTCCTGATGATGCAGGAAGCGCGTCATGCTCTCTTCCTCGGCGCGCACCGCTTCCTCGAACAGCGAGTACATCACGATCGCGGCGGCACCGGCGTCCTCGAGCCGTTTCGCGCTGTCCAGGCTACGTGAGAGCGGGGAGGCCGATGGGACGAACGGGTTGGCGAGTTGCAGGCCCAGCCATTCGGTGTTCAGTTTCATGTTCAGATTCTCCTCTTGCGGGCCCCCGCAATACGGCCGAGAGCGGTGTCGGTCTCATTCCAACGAACGTCCGGCCAGCCTGCCGGGACACAGCGCCCCGCGGCCCGGCCGCATGCCTGCCCGGCTTCCAGACTTGCGCAGCTTGCCGCGAGGGGTCGGGGGCCAAGGCGAACGGAATCTGCGCTGCGCGCGTCGACGAGCCGGGTCGCCGGCACGTCTCATTTCGGCGTTTCCGCGCCGGGCTTTTCACCAAGCGCAATGCCCGCCAACTGTTCGTAGAGGTGGAACTTGGCCATCGTCTGGTGCTGCGCGGCCTGCATGAAGCGGTGTGCGGCCTCCGGATGGGTGCGCTCGAGCATCGCGAAGCGCGTTTCGCTCATTGCGAACTCGCGGTATGGCACCGATGGCTCCCGAGAATCCAGGTGCAGCGGGTTCTCGCCGGCGGCCGCCTTACGCGGGTCGTAGCGGAACAGGCCCCAGTGACCCGCATCCACCGCAAGACGCTGCTGGCGCAGATTGTTACCCAGGTCGATGCCGTGCGCTATGCACGGCGAATACGCGACGATGAGCGACGGGCCGTCATAGCTCTCGGCCTCCAGGAATGCGCGGAGTACCTGGATATCCTTGGCGCCATAGGCGACTTGGGCAACGTACACGTTGCCGTAGGCCATCGCCATCATTGCCAGGTCCTTCTTGACCACCGGCTTGCCGCCCGCGGAGAACTTGGCGACCGCGCCGAGCGGGGTGGCCTTGGACGTCTGGCCACCGGTATTGGAATACACCTCGGTGTCCAGCACGAGGATGTTCACGTTACGGCCCGAGGCCATCACGTGGTCGACGCCACCGTAGCCGATATCATAGGCCCAGCCGTCGCCTCCGATCAGCCAGACGCTCTTCTTCACGAGGTAATCGGCGATGCCCTCGAGGCGACGTGCCGTCGAGTGCACGACGGCTGCGAGCCGCCGCTTGAGCTGGGCGACCCGTTCGCGCTGTTCCGCGATCCCGGCCTCGTCACGCTGCTCGGCACCGAGAATCGCGTCGACCAGTGTTTCGCCGACCTCGCCCGCCAGGTCGCGCAGCAGTTCGGCGGCGTGTTCCGCGTGCTTGTCGACCGCCAGACGCATACCGAAACCGAACTCGGCATTGTCTTCGAACAGCGAGTTGTTCCAGGCTGGTCCGCGATCGTCCGGGTTGCTGGTGTACGGCGTGGTCGGCAGGTTGCCGCCATAGATGGACGAGCAGCCGGTCGCGTTCGCGATCAGCATGCGGTCGCCGAACAGCTGGGTGGCGAGCTTGATGTACGGGGTCTCGCCGCAGCCGACGCAGGCGCCGGAAAACTCGAACAGCGGCTGCATGATCATCGCACCCTTCAGCGTGGTCTCTTTCAGGCCGCTGCGATCGAACTCCGGCAGGCCGACAAAGAACGCCCAGTTCGCCTGTTCGCTCGCCCGGTGCGGCTCGATCGGGACCATGTTCAGCGCCTTGCGGGCGGGATCCTTTTTGTCGCGGATCGGGCAGATTTCAACGCACAAGCCGCAGCCGGTGCAGTCGTCGGGTGCGACCTGATAGCTGATGTGCGTATCGGGTGGGAAGTCCCTGGCTCCCTTCACCGGCACGTGCAGGAAACCTTCCGGCGCGTCGGCGGCCAGCGCCGCGTCGAACAGCTTCGAACGGATCGCGGCGTGCGGACAGACCAGCGGGCATTTGCCGCAGTGCGTGCACAGGTCAACTTCCCAAAGCGGGATCTCGAGTGCAAGCTGGCGCTTCTCGTAGGCCGCGGTGCCGAGGGGCCAGGTGCCGTCTGCACTCATCGCACTGACCGGCAAACTGTCGCCTGCGCCCGCGATCAGGGTTGCAGTGACCTGCTGCACGAACGGGGGTGCGTTGGCCGCGACCACCGGCGGCATGTCGAATACGCTCGTGAGCCGGTCCGGCACAGCCACCTCGCAGAGTCCGGCCAGCGCCCGATCGATTGCGGCGAAGTTGCGCTCCATCAGGCGTCGCCCCTTTCGCCCATAGGTCTTTTCGACCATCGCCTTTATCTTGCCGATTGCCTGGGTGGTGTCGAGCACCCCGGAGATCGCGAAGAAGCAGACTTGCATGATGGTATTGATGCGCCGCCCCATATCGGCTTGCTGCGCGATTCCGTAGGCATCGATCACATGCAGCTTTAGCCTCTTCCCGAGGATCTGTTGTTGAACCGGCCGCGGCAGGCTGTCCCAAACGTCTTCCGGCGCGTGCGGTGTGTTCAATAGGAAGGTGCCGCCCGGTGCCGCCTTCGCCAGCATGTCGTAGCGGGTCAGGAAGTTGGGCTGGTGGCAGGCCACGAGCTGCGCCTCGCCGTCGCCGATGAGATAGCTCGAGCGGATCGGCCGCTCGCCATAGCGCAGGTGAGACACCGTCACCGCGCCGGCCTTCTTCGAGTCGTACTGGAAGTAGCCCTGCACCTGCTGCCCGGTGCTCTCCCCGATGATCTTGATCGAGTTCTTATTGGCGGATACGGTGCCGTCCGAACCCAGGCCGTAGAACACACAACGCGTGATCCCGTTTGCGGCATCGGGTATGAAGCTGGGGTCCCAATCCAGGCTGGTGTGCGAGACGTCGTCGTAGATGCCGATCGTGAACGGGTTCTTTGGCCGGTCGCGGGTGAGTTGGTCGAATAGGCCGACCACCATGCCCGGGGTGAACTCCTTCGAAGATAGGCCATAGCGTCCGCCGACGATGCGCGGCATGGATCGCCGCCTGCCGTCCGCATAGGCCTGGGCCAGGGCCGTGACCATGTCCTTGTAGAGCGGCTCGCCATCGGCGCCGGGCTCTTTGCAGCGATCGAGCACCGCGACTGCGCGGACGCTTTCCGGGAGCGCGGCGAGCAGGTGCGTGGCCGAGAACGGCCGAAACAGTCGCACCTTGAGCAGTCCGACCTCCTCGCCGGCCGCGACCAGCGTTTCGACGGCCTCCTCGGCGGCACCGATCCCCGAGCCCATCAGTACGATGACACGCTGCGCATCGGTGGCCCCGACATACTCGAAAAGGCCGTAGCGGCGACCGGTCAGGTCGGCAAAGCGGTCCATCACGCCTTGCAGTATTTGGGGGAGCGCAGAATAGTAAGTGTTTACTGACTCTCTTCCTTGAAAATAGACGTCGGGGTTCTGCGAGGTGCCGCGCAACACCGGCCGGTCCGGCGAGAGCGCGCGTCGCCTGTGGGCGATGACCTGCTCTTCGTCGATCAGTGCGCGCGCCGTCTCGCGCCCGAGCGAATCGATCTTGTCGACCTGATGCGAGGTCCGGAAGCCGTCGAAGAAATGCAGGAAGGGTATGCGCGCCGCGAGCGTCGCGGCCTGGGCGACGAGCGCGAAATCCTGTACCTCCTGGACGCTGGCCGAGCACAGCATCGCGTAGCCGGTCGCGCGGCAGGCCATCACGTCCGAATGATCGCCGAAGATCGACAGCGCCTGCGCCGCCAGCGACCTGGCGGCAACGTGCAGCACGGTCGGCGTCAGCTCGCCGGCGATCTTGTACATGTTCGGGATCATCAGCAGCAGGCCCTGCGACGCGGTGAAGCTGGTCGCGAGCGCGCCGGCCTGCAGGGCCCCGTGGATCGCCCCGGCCGCGCCCGCCTCGCTCTGCATCTCGATCACCTCGGGTACGCTGTCCCACAGGTTGCGTAAACCGGTCGCTGACCAGTCGTCCGCCCATTCGCCCATCGGTGATGCGGGTGTGATCGGATAGATCGCGACGACTTCGTTGCACAGGTACGCGATGCGCGCCGCGGCCTCGTTGCCGTCGATCGTGATCTTCGTGGCGGGCATGCCGGCTTCCGTTCTTGACCGTCGTCCTGCCCAAGATTGGGGCCGGTAGGCGATGCCGGCAACCTCAGGGGCGCCACGGCTTGACTCAAGTCAAGCCCCCACGAAGGCGATCCTGGGGCTGGCGCGCCGCGCCCGGCGCTGGCTACCGGGCGCCCGGCCAGCGCGCACCCGGTAGCGAAGGGCCGGCGTTCCGGCCAGGGAGGCCGGACTCAGCCCTCGCCCCGTTCAGCAGTCCCCGAGCCGTTTGCCGGTCCAGGAGGTCTTGGTGTCCATGTGTTTTCCCTGAAACTCCATCCTCAGGGTCATGCGACCCTCGACCCGGTCGCCCTGCGAGGTCAACTCGCCGTCGCCGCTCGCCACCGGCCCGCCTTCGGTGGCGCAGGTCATTTGCCATGTCACGGTATCCCCGGTCACGACCTGATCAATGATCCGGCAATCGCCCTGCCCGCTGAGCATCCGGTCGAGATCGTAGTCCGCTGCCCGCACACACTCGGTCGAGCGCCGCGGCGGCATCGCCGGCATGAATGCACTCTCGATGGTCGTGGTCGTTTCCCACAGCCCGGGTCTGATCGACAGGCCTTCCGCACCGGCCGGAACTGTTGCCAGTACCAGTATCAGTATTGCGCCGATCCCAAACGCCTTCACCCATGATCCGTTCATTGGCAATTCCCCCGTAAAACCCTTGGTGTCCGCGTCACGTCCGCCCGATGCTGCCGCGAACCTGCCCGGTCGCACCAAGGCTACGCGCGATGCCCCGTCCGCTTCAACAGGATGCGCCCGGCAAGGTCGCCAATCGGCGATTGTCAATTGTCAATGTAACGCCGTGACGGCGAGGAACAAAATGGATGTGGGCCCTGATACCGGGATCCATTGTGCAAGGAGGTACGAGTCATGAAGACCGCGTTCATCGCACTGCCCGTGCTGTTGGTTGGCTTCGCGGTTTCCGTCGCGTTCGCCGCGGGCGGTAAGAATCAGATTCAAAACCCGATCTTCGGAGACAACTGCGTCGAGGTGATGCCGCCCGGCATCGACGCGGAGGCCTGTGAGGAGTCGCCCGCACCGGCGCAGTCCGGGGTCAATGTCTACTTCTGTGAGACGACCACGGTGATCGTGTGCCAGGACGAC
>CBFCWF010000149.1:0-10848 GCA_965601425.1 uncultured Chromatiaceae bacterium
AAGGAACCGCCCGCCCTTCTCAGCGGCGGCCATTGCCGCGGTCATCAGTCAAAGGCCGCCGTGCGTGGGGACTTGCCTGACGCGGACCACCTGCTGCAAGGGATTCGGATACCGTGCGTCAGCAGCCGCTCAAGGACAGTTCCGTAACCCACTGCCGCCTTTCGCAGACCGTCAGCGGGGGACAGCAATGCCGCGCTTCCAGGCATGGACAACAAGGCGGGTCTCACGCACGCATGATCAGGAGACGGTGGATCGGCACAGCGTTCTCGCTTCGTCCCGCAACCAGGGCTTCACCATCAACTTCGGGAACATCTGGTAACCTTCGCTTGACCGGTTTTCATGCGATCCAACGCCAGAGATTTTGACAATGGCCTTCAAGAGCAGCACATGCCGCACGGTAACTGTGGCCTTTATTCTATGCGCCGTACTCCCCAACACGGTGACTGCACAGACGCTTTCTGCGCAGGCGTCCGATCCACAGGTGATGGGATGGATGGAGGGTTTTCCGCCGCCGCCCGAGAAGCTGATCGCCCAGCCAGATGCGAACTACTTCAGTTTCCCGAAACTTCGCTGGTCGGTATGCCATCTGCGCGAGTTCCTCCCGACCGAGGAAATCAGCCGCGGTCTCGGCATGCCGGTCCCGCTGGACTATCTGTCGCCCGCCAAATTTGCTGACGTACGCCAAGCGATCGACGCGCTGACATTCACGCCGATGAACAGTGACGACGAGATGACGTGGGAGGAGTCACTCTATGCCAACTATACCGACGGCATATTGATCATTCACGAGGGCCGCATCGTCTATGAGCGCTATTTCGGCTGCCTGGACGAGGACGGCAAGCACGCGGCCATGTCGATGACCAAATCCGTCACCGGCCTCCTGGCGGAGATCATGGTCGCCGAGGGTACGCTTGATGACACGGCGCTGGTGCGTGATCTCATTCCCGAGATTCGCGACAGCGCGTTCGCGAACGCCACGGTGCGCGAGGTTATGGACATGACTACGGGCGTTCAGTATTCCGAGGACTATTCCGATCCCAACGCGGACATCTGGCGCTATTCGGCCGCCGCAAGCCCGCTGCCGAAGCCGGAGGGCTACGCAGGGCCCGACGGCTACTGGGAGTACCTCCAGCAGGTGCAGCCCGAGGGTAACCATGGCGATCAGTTTCATTACAAGACGATCAACTCAGACATGCTTGGCTGGATCATCAGCCGGGTTTCCGGTAAATGGGTGACCGAGTTTGCTTCGGAGCGGCTCTGGCGCCGGATGGGCGCCGAGCAAGATGCGTATCAAACGGTCGACGGGAAGGGCGTGCCCTTCGCCGGGGGTGGCCTCACGGCGGGCCTCCGCGACATGGGGCGGCTCGGGCTTCTCATGCTGAACGAAGGGGTCATCAATGGCGAGCGCCTGTTCCCGGCGGAAGTGGTGCGAAACATCCGGGCAGGGGGCGATCCTTCCAAGTTCGTCGGATTTCCGACGATCCCGAACGGCAGCTACACCAGCCAGTGGTGGGTTTTCCACAACACGCATGACGCCTTCGCCGCACGGGGCGTGCACGGGCAGACGATCTACGTCGATCCGACGGCCGAGATGGTGCTGGTGCGGTTCGCCTCGTTCCCACGTGCGCAGAATGGGTTTATCGATCCCACCTCGCTTCCAGCCTACCAGGCCGTGGCCGAATACCTGATGTCGAAGGACTAGAGATATGCCGTCATACGATACGGGCAGGATGGCCGGGATACGATTTTTTCATCTCTGCGGCCTTGTCCTGGGGTGTGTCTTGGCCTTCTCTGAACCTTCAGTTGCGCAGGCTACCGAGCCGGTGACATCGAAGGTTACACCTCATCCGGCCCTCATCAATCCGGCGATTTCTTTGGATGAACTTGCCCATCGACTGGTCCCGCTTACCAAGGACGAGCTTGATCCGCTCGCAAGCGCCTGGCTGGAAATCGTCAAGATCAAGACCGAGGAGATCGCCGACCGTCAGGTCGAACTTCTTCGGGACCCCTCCGCCGCTACGGACGAGGCCTATCAGATCATTGCGAGAACCGTCGAGGAAAGGGCGAGCCTTCTCGAGCGCTTCACCATGGTTGTGGACGCCCTCCAAAGCAAAGGAGGCGACGACACACTCGTCACGGAACTGCGCGCATATCGAGACTCTGTCCTGTTCAGCGAGGCGAAACTCGCGAGTCCGAGAGCCATCGCCATCGCTTTCTTCACTTGGCTGACGCGTGCTGATGGCGGGGTCGCGATTGCCAGGGATATCGGCGTGGTCTTTCTTGCCCTCCTGACCCTTGTTTTCGTCTCGAAGGCTGTCCGAGGGCTCGTTCGCCGCTGGATCGGCCGCGTCCCGAACATTTCCAAGCTCCTGCAGTCCTTCCTCGTCGGAGCGATCTACTGGCTGGTGCTGACAGTTGGGCTACTGTTCGTGCTGGCCGCGCTCGGTGTCAACGTCACCCCGCTCTTCGCGATGATCGGCGGCGCCTCGTTTATTCTTGCGTTCGCCTTTCAGGATACGCTGGGAAACCTCGCCAGTGGGCTCATGATCATGATCAATCGCCCCTTCGACGAAGGCGACTACGTCGTGGTCGGTGGCACCGGTGGTACCGTGCAGTCTGTGAGCATCGTGGCAACCACAGTCACGACACCGGACAATCAGGTGATCGTCATCCCGAACAAGAGCGTTTGGGGCAACGTCATCACCAACGTTACCGCGAGCGACACGCGGCGCGTCGATCTCGTTTTCGGTATCTCCTACGAAGACTCGATTCCGGACGCGCTACGTGTCATCGAACAGACTGTTAAGGCCCACCCACTGGTCCTTGCAGACCCCGCGCCTGTCATTCGCGTCCACGAACTCGCCGCCAGCTCCGTGAATTTCATCTGCCGGCCATGGACGAAGACATCCGACTACTGGACCGTCTATTGGGATCTCACTCAGCGCATGAAGGAGGCCTTCGAGGCGGCATCTATCACCATTCCCTATCCGCAGCAGGATATCCATGTGAGGAAGCAAGAAGCGTGATGTTTCATGCCCGCCCTCTCGCCTCCGAGGTAGGCATCGTCGATCTCGACCCGCTCACCGAGAGTGTCCCGGCGGTTGCGCTCGGGCATTGGGGCGGCCCCGCCGGCTCAGCACCAGCTCGGCTCGCCGGGCACATGACCGGCTGACAGCAGCTCACGGACGTTCGATTCGATGATGCGGTAGCCGACGTTACCGTACAGCAGCTGGCGGCCCTCGTTGAACAACAGGGTCGGACTGCCGAGCACGCCGTGCACCTTCATCATTTCGGCATCGCGCTGCAACGCGGCATAGGCCTCGCCGTTGTCGATGCGCTCGCGCACCGCCTGGGCCGGGATGTCGAAACCGGCCAGCAGGACCAGCAGCACCTCGAGGCGCGAGATGTCCTGCGCGTCCTCGAAAAAGGCGCAGCGTACACGCTCCACCAGCGCGTCATAGGCCGCGCGCATCTCCCGGTCACCGGCCTCGTCGCCGGCGTCCAGGCCCAAACACAGGCCGACCGCCCTCAGGAACACGTGCGAGGTCGTGCAGCTGCTCGGCCGGCACGTTTCCCAAACCGCCGGGTGCAGCCGCGTGTGCTCCCACTGTGCACAGACCTCATGCATGTGCCTCCCGAAGCCGGCAAAACCGCCCTTGTCCGCCCAGCCCTCGCCGATCCGCGTCGCGGTGTCGGCGAACAGCGACATGAAGCGGTGCCTTACGAGGACCTGTTCGCCGAACTCGCGCTGCAGTGCCTTCAGCCGGATCTGGCCCGCGTAGGCCCAGACACACAGCGTGTCGGAAAAATAGTCGATCGTGATCACGCCGCTGGTCCCCTTCGTGTTGGTCTCGTTTCGATCACGTAGCGCCCCGGTGAACTCCGGCCAATTTACCATCGGTTCGGCCTGCGCCGCACCCGGCGCGCGTTGGCAGGCCGCTCAGGAACCGGCAGAATCTGACGCTGCACTTAAGATGAGTACCGGCCGTCCTCGATCGCCTACCGAGTGGCCCGCGCCTTCGGCTTGCGCGGTCCGTCTCGCCGAACGCGTGTCGCGAACGTCGGGCACGCTGCGGTCCCCGCCGCACGGCGCAGCAACACGCCCCACCGAGGCAGAATGATCGGACGACAGCAAACAGCAGCATGGCGCAACATCTTGGCAATGGCCCTGCTGATGGTCTCCCTGTTGTCGGTCGCGATGCCGCTCGCGCTGCTGTTCGCGGACATCACGCCGCCGGGCGCGGACCGACTGGCGGCGCTGCAGGGCCTGCTGACCGACCCAGCGCTGCGCAGTGCCGCGCTGAAGACGATCGCGGTCGCGCTGCTCGCCTGCGTTGCGGCCAGCCTGGTCGCGGTGCCGCTGGCGATCCTGGCCAGCCGCGGCGCCGCGCCGGTGCGCTGGCTGATCGGCGTGCTGGGGATGCTGCCGCTGATCATGCCGGCATTCCTGACTGCGGCACTGGCACGCCATTACCATCAGGTCTGGGACCCGCAGCCGTCGGCCGATGCGCCCGCTGCGTTCGGTGTGCCCGATCACGACCTGGTCGTGCTGATCGTCGTGTTCGCACTGCATTACTTCCCGGTGATCCTGTTCTGCGTGCTCGCACGCCTGGCAAGCATCGACCGCACGCTGGAGGAAAGCGCTCGCAACCTGGGTGCCGCGACGCCGACCGTTTGGTGGCGGGTGGTGCTACCGCTAGCCGGCCCCGGCTATCTGATGGGCGTCGTGCTGGTGCTGCTGAGGATCATCGAGGATGCCGCGACGCCGTTGGTACTCGGCGTCGACCGGATGCTCGCACCGCAGCTGCTGCTGCGACTCGCCGAGACCGGTCCGTTCGACGCTCCACTGCGGGCGGGCGCGCTCGTGTTGCTGCTGCTCTCCGCACTGCTCACCGCGATGGCCTGGTCGGCACTCCAGCAGCGACCGGGTGACGACCGGAACATGACCATCGCGCCGGCCCGTTGGCGATCCGTGCCGGCCGGCGCACTGCTGCCGGCCGTGCCGCTGGTGTTGCTCGCCAGTCTCGCATTACTGCCGCTGGCGGGGCTGACGCTGCTCGCACTCGGCGGTGGGTCGGCCGACACGCTGTCGCCAGCGGATCTCGCGATCACCGAATCGATCGCGCACCTGCGCGCACAGCAGCCGGGCCTGCCTGCGAACCTGCTCTACCTGGGTGCCGCTGGTGCGCTGACCCTGCTCGGAGGCTGGGTCTTCGGCGCCGCTGGCGCGGCACGCGGCCCGTTGCCGGCGGCCACGCGCTGCACTGCGCAGGCGATGCTGGCCGTACCCGGCGTCGTGCTGGCCATGGGCTATCTGCTGCTGGCCGAACGGCTCGGCCAACCGCTGTCGGATGCGTCGCCGGCCTGGGTCGCACTTGCGGTACTGGTCGCGATCAAGCAGTTGCCATGGGCCCAGCGACTGCTCACGGGGCCGTTGCAGGGGCTGCGGCGCGAACTCGCGGCGGCACGCGACCTTGGCGCCGGCGCACCGGCCCGACTGCTGTACATCGGGCTGCCGGCGCTGGCCGGCTTATTGACCGCCACCTTCCTGCTCGGGGCCATGGCCGGCCTGGTCGAACTCTCCGCCGCGCTCGCGCTGATCCAGGATCCGGGCACGCCCTACGTCAGGGTCCTGTTCGACGCGATCAAATCCGGCGGCACGCCGGCGGCATGGGCCGCACCGGGCCTCGCGCTGGTCCTGACCCTCGCGCTGGCGAGCGCGGCAGCCGCGACGCTGGCCGGGCCACGCAACCCGGGCCGACCGCCGGCGGTGCACAACGTCCATCCCACCGGGGGTAAAAGATGAACCACCAGCCGCCGGCCAGTATCGGACTGCGCGCAGTCGACGTGATCATCCGCGAGCAGGAGATCCTGCGCCGGATCAGCCTGGACGTGCTGCCCGGGGAACTGTTCGTGCTGCTCGGCATGTCCGGGGCCGGCAAGAGCACGCTGCTACGCAGCATCGCCGGACTCGACCCGATCAGCCACGGCGACGTCTGGGTCGACGAGCGTCCGATTACCCGGGTCGCGGCACGCCGCCGACCCATGGCCCTCATGTTCCAGTCCTGCCTGTTGTGGCCGCACATGTCGGTGGCCGAGAACATCGCATTCGCGCTGCGTCGCAGCGCCCTGAGCCACCGCCAGCGGCGCGAACGGGTCGCGCAGGAACTGGCCTTCGTCGGTCTCGCCGAGTTCGGGCGACACCTGCCGTCCCAACTGTCAGCGGGCCAGCAGCAACGCGTGGCACTCGCGCGCACACTGGCCGCCGATGCGCGCATCGACCTGCTCGACGAGCCGTTCAGCGCTCAGGACCCGGAGCTGCGCGAACGCCTGCTGCGCGGATTGCGCCGGCGTCAGCAGCAGGGTACGACCACGACCCTGCTGGCCACACCGGAGCGCGACGAGGCGATGCGCATCGCCGACCGTGTCGCGGTGATACACCAGGGCGAGCTGCAGCAGCTCGGGACGCCGCGCGAGCTGTACGACGCGCCATGCAATCGCCGCGTCGCGATCGCCACGGGCGGCGTCAACCTGTTGGACGGTGAAATCGAGTACGCGGGCACACAGGCCTTGTTCCGCACGCACAACGGCATGGTCATTCCACTGTTCGACCACCCGTTGAAGCGTGCGCGCACCGGCGCCGCGATGTTCCGCCCGCAGGACCTGCACATCGTCGGACCCGACCAGGCACCGTTCGGCGACCAGATCCGGTTCGCCGGACGGGTCGAGCAGCGAGAGTTCCTGGGCGACCGGTTACGCTATGCGATCGACCTGTCCGGCAGCACCCTGTGGATGGAGCTGCCGCGTGCCGTCGCGCCACCGGCACTGCAGGCCGGCGATCCAGTGGTGATCGGCCTCGATCCGGCGCGCGTCCGTATCCTTGAGCACTGAGGACAAAGCCGCGGCGTCCTCTGGTAGCCTTGTCCAACCGAACCAGGAATTGCCCGCCCTATCGTGAGCTGGACACTGCAAGCGCTGGACGGCGACAGCACACTGCTGACCGTCAACAATCGACTCGCGTCCGAACTGCGCCATCGTTACGACGAGTCTCAGGCGGCCGCCGGGCGGCGTGTCTGGCCGAGCGCCGACATCCTGCCCTGGGGCGCCTGGCTGCGGCGTTACTACACCCGGCTGCTCGACGTCGGTTTCACTGAACGCGACCTGCTCGATGCCACCCAGGAAAGACTGCTGTGGCAGGAGGTGATCGAGCGCGACAACGCGACAGCCCAACTGCTGCGTCCGGCCGCGGCGGCCGATTCGGCGCGTGGCGCGTATGCGCTGCTGCACGACTGGCGCCTGGCGCACTATCCGCTCAGGACGCTGGGCGGTGAAGAGACCGCGAGCTTCCTGCGCTGGCAGGCCGCATTCGACGCGGCGCTGGCGGCGCGCGGCCTGCTCAGCGCAGCCCATCTGCCGGCATTGATCCTCGCTGGCTTCGAGCAGCACGCCCTCGAGGCCCCGGCACGCCTGGTGCACAGCGGCTTCGACAGCCTGTCGCCGGTCCAACAGTCGCTTTTCGATCACCTGACGGACATCGGCTGCGAGATCATCGCGCATCGGGACGAACCCGGCCCGTCTTGCCCGCAGCGCGTCGAGGCCGCCGACGATGAGGCAGAGATTCGCCTCGCTGCCCACTGGGCGCGCGAGCGGCTGCGGCAACCCAACCCACTCCGCGTCGCGATCGTAACGGCACAGATCTCGCAGCGTCGTCGCGACCTGGAACGCGTCTTCACCGAGATCGTCGCGCCGGCCGCCTACCTCGATGCCGGCCGGCCAGCACCACTCAATATCTCACTCGGCGAACGGCTGAGCGAATGTGCGCTGGTCGCCGATGCGCTCAGCGCGCTCGACCTGCTGTGCGGCGAGCAACCGCTGCATGCGATCGGGCAGATCCTGCGGAGCTCGTTCATCGGCGGCCATTCGACCGAGTGGGAGGCGCGCGCCCTGCTCGACGCGGCGTTGCGGCGGGACGGCCTGCCCCGGATCGGGCTGCGCCGGCTGCGGCAGCGCGCGAGCCAGTCCGCACCGGGCGACCCGCGGCACTGCCCGGATCTTGCGCGCCGCCTCGAGGAGCTCGCGCAGCGTCGCCAGGCGCTGCCGGAACACGATGCGCCGAACCGTTGGGCCGGCCATTTGCAGGCGCTGCTGTCCGCCGTCGGTTGGCCCGGCGACCTGGCGCTCGACAGTCGCGAGTATCAACAGCATGAGCGCATGCGACGCCTGTTGAGCGAACTCGCCGCGCTCGGCAAGGTCCGCCCGCGCATGGACCTCGGCGAGGCGGTCGGTCGGCTGCGCGCTCTCGCCAACGATACGGTGTTCCAGCCGGAGTCGACGCGTGCGCCTATCCAGATACTCGGGCCGCTCGAGGCGGCAGGGATGCGCTTCGATGCGCTGTGGCTTCTCGGAATGCATGCTCAGGACTGGCCTCCCGCGCCGCGTCCGGACCCGCTGTTGCCCGCCCAGCTGCAACGTGAGCTGGGCATGCCGCACGCCTCCGCGGAACGCGAACTCGCGTTCGCCACCGCGCTGTTGGAGCGGCTGGCCGGCAGCGCGCCTCTGGTGATCGCGAGCCATGCGCGCGCGGCGGGCGAACGCGAGCAGCAACCCAGCCCGCTGGTGCAGGACTGGCCGCTGCGCGAGGCGGATCAGATAGCCGCTGCAGACATCGCTGGCGCCGAGCCGGACGAACTGCGCGCAGTCTGCGCGGTCGCCGACCGCCACGAAGCACTACCGGACGCCGCGGCAAGCGGTGTCGGGCCGGAGGTCAAAGGCGGCGCCGCACTGCTCGGCGCGCAGGCCAACTGCCCTTTCCAGGCGGTCGCCAGTTTTCGGCTCGCGGCACGGCCGCTCGACGAGCCCGCGTTCGCAGTCGATGGCGCGCTGGCCGGAAGACTGGTGCACGCGCTATTGCAGCGGGTTTGGCAGTCACTCGGCGATTCGGCCGCGCTTGCGCAGCTCGACCGCGCGGCGCTCGAGGCGCGGGTCGAACCCTTGGCCGCGCAGACGCTTGCCGACCTCGGCCGCCGGCGCCCGGACCTGTTCACCCCGCGTTTTCGCGCACTCGAGGGCGCGCGACTGGTTCATCAGGTCTGCGACTGGCTCGAGCTCGAGCGCGAGCGCAATGCACCCTTCAGCGTCGCGGCATTGGAGCGCGACCAGGTCATCACGCTCGGCGCGCTGCGCCTGACAACCCGCGCCGACCGCGTCGACCGGCTGGCCGATGGCAGCCTCGTGGTCATCGACTACAAGACCGGGCGGAACGTCAGCACGGAGGGTTGGTTCGACGAGCGCGTCAGCGAACCACAGGTACCGCTCTACTGCGTGCACGCGGGCGACACGATCAGTGCCGCACTGCTCGCGCGCGTGCGGCGCGACGGCAAGGGCTGCCGCCTTGTCGGGCTGAGCCGCGACCCCGACTTCGCCCCCGGCGTAGACACGCCAGGCGACACCGCGGCGGCAACCGACTGGCAGTCGCTGCTGGCCCACTGGAGGCATGCGCTGAACGGGCTCGCACGGGAGATCAGCGCGGGGCGCGCCGACCCGACCCCGTCGCCGCAGGCCTGTGGGTACTGCCCGTTCGGCGCGCTTTGCAGGGTGCAAGAAATGCTGTCGGGGCCGGACAGTGACTGAGCCACACGCAGCCGATGCCGGCCAGCGCAGCCGCGCACTGGACGTCCGTGGCTCGTTCATCGTCCAGGCGCCGGCGGGATCAGGCAAGACCGAGCTGCTGACTCAACGTTACCTCGCCCTGCTGGCCGTCGTGAACGACCCGGAGGAGATCTGCGCGATCACGTTCACGCGCAAGGCCGCGGCCGAGATGCGCAACCGCATCGTCGCCGCGCTGGCCGGCGCGACCGACCCGGAACCCGGGGAACCGCACCGCCGAACGACCTGGCAGCTCGCGCGCGCCGCGCTCGCCGGCGACGCGGCGCACGACTGGCAGATCCGGCGCAACCCGAACCGGCTGCGTATTCAGACCTTCGATAGCCTGAGTCATGCGCTGGCGCGCCAGATGCCATTGCTGAGCGAACTCGGCGCGGCGCCGGCGACGACGGAGAAGCCGGAGCCGTACTATCGGGATGCCGCGCGCGCGACGCTGCGCCAGCTCGAGGACCCAGCGCTGGGGCCGCACCTCGAACGCCTGCTGGGGCACCTGGACAACCGCCAGGGGCAGCTCGAGGGTCTGCTCTGCAGCATGCTCGCCAGACGCGACCAGTGGCTCGGCCACACGCTGGCGCCGCCGACCGCAGACGAACTCGAGGCCGCGCTGGACGAAGCCATCAGCGCCCACCTCGACCGGCTGCGCCGCGACTGCGCCCCGGACTGGTTGCGCCAGCTCGTGCAGATCGCGCGGCAGGCTGCGGCAAACCTGGACCCGCCGGATGCTTCCAGACCCGACGGACTGGCGGCCTGGCGTGACAGACGGGACATACCGGGCTGCAGCTGGAACGACCTGCCCGCCTGGCGCGGTCTGTGCGAAGTGCTGATCAATGCGCAGGGCGGCATACGCAAGCGCTGGGACGCCAAGCTGGGTTTTCCGGCGCCGAGCGAGAAGCGCATTGATGCCGCGACCAAGGGACAGCGCCAGCAGGCCAAGCTGGCCATCGCGGCGCTGGCCGAAACCCTGGCCGACCAGCCCGGGCTGCGAGCAGACTGGGCCTGGCTGCGCCAGCTGCCGCAGCACGGCCTGAACCACGAGCAACGCGCGCTGCTGACCAGCCTGTTCGCGGTGCTGCTACACGCAGCCGCCGAATTGCGGCTGGTTTTCCAGGAGCACGGTGCGGTCGATTTCCCGGAAGTGCAGTTGCGGGCGCTGCACGCCCTCGGCAGCCCTGACCGACCCACGGA
>CBFCWF010000150.1:0-10746 GCA_965601425.1 uncultured Chromatiaceae bacterium
TCACGACAGAATAGAGGGCACCTCCAACAATCCATAGATGGCATCTTGAACGACATAATCCGCGCTCTCTGCGTTGAAGACCTTCGCAATAGCCAGCTATTACGTGCGGTCTTCGCCTTGATGTCCCGAATTATGTCGCCCAATCTGCTCACACAGGATTATTAGAGGTGCCCTAGCGATCATGGCTTCAGCAAACGGCTACGGGTGCATGGTATTCAGAATCTCAGGGTGGTAGACGCCTCGATTACGCTGGCAATTGTGTCGGGTAGTACCAATGCGCCAACCATTATGATCGCTGAAAAAGCGGCGGATATGATCAGGGAGGACAACCTGGAAAAATTAATTAGATCTTGGTAAACAACTGACGCTATCGGTGGTTTACCAAGAGTTATTTATAAACACCGACACTGGCGAAAAGTGCCGGCAGTTATCTATTGTCTGGGAAACTGACCATGTACAAGAATATTCTGGTACCGATAGACCTGGCCCATGTGAGGGAAGGCAAAAATACCCTTGAAATTGCTCGGGCGAACCTGGAGGCGGGGGGTAATGTCACCTTGCTCAACGTGATTGAGGATATTCCGAAATGGGCTGCCGCTCAGTTGCCCAAAGGCACCATAGAGCGTTCGATGAAACGTGCCACAGAGCAGCTAAAAGCCATTTGCGAAAAGTGTGACGGTATGGCTGATTTTGAAGTGCGTACAGGTCATACCTATCAGGTTATTCTGGAGGTTGCACAAGAGAAAAACGCGGAATTGATCATCATCGCATCGCATCGCCCCGGTTTTCGGGAATATTACCTTGGTTCCACTGCTGCGAAGGTGGTGCGCCACGCGGCCTGTTCCGTACATGTCGTGCGCTGATAACAACTAGATGATCGGGTTTTAATTATCTGGACAATCAGTAATGTTATATGCGGTCTTGCATGAGAGTGTTTAACTATAATGTCAGGCGGGCTTCTTGACTGCGAAGGAAAGTAAAGCGTAGAAATAATTTTGTCGTTAAGTTTTGGCGGTTTTCGGCATTAAGGCTTTGTCGGGCCGCCGGCCTCAACAAGCTCCGGGGCGATGCCTTCAGCCTCGCGACGCATACATAAAGAAGGCTTTTGATTGGAGGAGAGTAAACATGATCAAACCAAAAACTATTGCTGCCAGTGCAGCAGCCTTGACCCTCATGGCATCGTCTGCCATGGCGGCTGACAAGGCCAAGGTCTTGCGTATTCAGTCGGTGCTACCAAATACAGCTGACGAAGTCGTGATGTTGAAGGAGTTCGGTAACGATGTCGCGGCCCTGACCAATGGTTCACTCAAAATCGAAGTTCTGCCGGCAGGCGCTGTGGTCGGACCACGAGACATCATGGATGCGGTTGACGCGGGGCTCGTCGAAGGTGGCTTTGCCTGGACCCACTATTGGGGTGGCAAGCACGTTGCGGCTAACCTGTTCGGCGCGCCTATTGCGGGTGCCGGTGTCGGTCTCGATAACATCGCTTTCCTGAGCTGGTTCCAATACGGTGGTGGCAAGGAGCTGTATGACCGCCTTTGGGATGAAATGGGCGTGAACGTCAAGGGATTCATGCTGCAGCCGGTAGGCCCCGAGGCACTCGGCTGGTTCCCCAAGCCGATCAAGTCGATGGATGACTTCCGTCAAATGCGCTTCCGTGCACCTCCGGGCATGGTTGGTGCGGCCTACGCTGACGTCGGTGTTCCGGCGGTTGCCATGGGCGGTGGCGATATCCTGCCAGCGCTGGAGAAAGGCACGATCGACGCGGCCGAGTGGTGCTGCCCCAAGCCGGACTCCGTGTTTGGTTTCCAGAAAGTGCTCAAGCACTACTACCTGCAGGGTCTGCACCAGGTGGTCGTGAACGCGGACATGTATGTCAATCGCGATTTCTACAACTCACTGAGCGACCTCGAGAAGAAAGCACTGGAAGTTGCGGCAAACGCGTCTCTGTCGAAGTCCATGTCCTACCGGATCTTTGAGAACGGTAAGGCGCTGAAAGATCTGACGGATAATCACGGTGTAATCCTCGAAGATACGCCAGAGGACTACTTTACGGAGTACATGGCGGCAGCCAAGAAGTCGCTCGAAACCGCGGCGAAAGAAAACAAGTTCTTCGCGGAAGTATGGCAGTCACAGAAAGATTTCGCCGACACCGTGGTGCCATTCTGGGCCGGTGCACAGACCTCGAACGCAGGTTTGGGCCGCGCACACGCAGCAACACTCAAGTAAAAGAAGACTTCGTTCCGAGCGAGGCCCCTCAGGGCCTCGCTTCGAAGTTTCTATCAGGGCCCTGACGCTGCTAAAAGAAGCTCTCAGTTAGGCAGAGGTTCCTCGAATAACGACAGCCCAAAAGGGTACAAAAACGAGGGGGAATGGGTATGACCAAAGATAAGGCAAACCCAGAAGAGCTCGAGGTAAATCCTGATGAACTCGAGGTTGCGGACGAGCTGATCGCGGAGCGACGTGCCGAGGCGCCTGGTCAAACGCCGGAGGATATGACGCCCTGGCAACGCCCTATTACGGCAGCGATTGACGTCATCAATTATCGGGCGGGCCAGATCATTGCCCTTCTCATGGTGCCGCTCATTGCAGTGGTGGTGTTTGAAGTCATCTCACGAAATTCGTTTGCGATCCTGCAAAACGCCGGGTTCGAGGATCTTGCCCGGGCCCTGGGACTTGGCCCCACGCTCTGGGTCTACGACACCAGTCGTATGCTGGCCGGGGTGATCTTCATGGCTGCCGCGGGCTACGGCCTGATGCGCGGGGTTCATATCCGGGCCGACTTCCTCTACCGAAACTGGTCGGCAAAGACACAGGCGACAGTGGATGCAACGCTGTACCTGTTGTTCTTTATGCCTTCGATGATCTTTTTCACCGTTATCGCCTCGGAGTTCTGGTGGCTCGCCTATTCAAGGGGTGAAACCATGCAGATCGATAGTGCCTGGGGACCACTTTTGTGGCCCGCACGCCTGGCAATGCCAATCGGTGGCTTCCTGTTGATGCTGCAAGGTATTCCTGAGATTTTCCGCGCATTTCACAAGATGGGTAAGGAACGAGAGCGCTGGTTCCTGCGGGCCCTGCCGGTCTATGTGATCGCGCTGACCTGGCTCGTGCTGGCGGTGTTCCAACCGAATATGGTCCCCGGTGGTGAATGGTTTTCTGACCTCATGTCTGCCCGACCGCAGATGGACAAGGCAACCATCGGATTGATCATGCTGACAGCCATGCTGTTTGTGATCTTTATCGGCTTTCCCATTGCGTTCACGTTGATCTTCCTTGCCTTTGTCTTCGGCATTTGGGGCGCCAACTTCAAGTTGACCACGCTGTTGATGACGCTGAACATAAACTCGACCATGTTGAACGATCAGCTAATGGCGGTGCCGCTGTTTGTCCTGATGGGGATCGTCATGGAAGCGGCGGGCTTGATGGACCGGCTGTTTGCGTCGATCCAGATGATCATGTCGCGCGTCCGCGGCGCGCTGTTCATCGCCGTGCTGATCGTATCCACGATTTTTGCAGCGGCCACTGGTATCGTGGGTGCTTCAGTAACCCTGCTTGGGATCATGGCCGGCGCGACCATGAGCCGGTCCCGTTATAACGTCCGGCTTGCTGCAGGCACCATCACCGCCGGCGGCACCCTGGGCATTCTGATCCCGCCCTCGATCATGTTGATTGTCATGGGGCCTGTGCTGGAGGTCTCAACCCTCGACCTGTTCCGTGCGGCCTTTATTCCCGGCGCCCTGCTGGCTACCCTTTACCTGGTCTACACGCTAGGACGCTGCTGGCTGAATCCATCCCTCGGGCCAATTTTGTCAGAAGAGGACCAACCCAAAACCTCCGCTTTTTATGGTGCTGAGGTGGCGCTGATCTGCCTGGGCATTTTGTCCGTTCTGCGGGTGTTTGGACTTGGCTTGAGCGGTGTTTTCGGGGCTGTGATGCCATTTGGCGGTTTGTTCGCGTTGATCATTACCTGTGCCGTTGCCTATTACGCATACCGTCGATTGAATGTACTCAGGATCGTGGTTCCAATCGCAGTCCTGTTCCACCTCTTTATGATCTCTGCAAACATGGGCGAGGATGGTGGCCTGCCGATCTGGTCAATCACCTTTGCTGCATTCATCGTGCTGCTGGCGTATTTGGGACGGCCTATTTATAGCGCTGCGGCCGAGACCGAGTTTCGGTTTTCTCAGCTCTGGGATGAGTTCTTCAAGGGACTCATGCCGCCTACGATCCTGATTTCTTTTGCCTTGGGCTCGATTCTCCTTGGCTTCGCAACACCGGCTGAAGCCGCGGCGATGGGCGCCTTTGGTGCCATCTTGTTATCTCTTGGTTACGGCAAGTTCACCTTTCCCAGTTTCTTTGACAGCCTGGTCAAGGCCCTGGAGATTACGGTTCTGATCATGTTCCTGGTGGCCGCATCGAACTTCTTTGGCGCCCAGTTCAGCGCTCTGGGCACACCCAAGATGCTGACCGAGATACTACTTGGCCTCGAAATGTCGCCTTTCCTCATTCTGCTCCTGGTGATGGCATTGATCTTCCTGCTCGGATGGCCACTGGAATGGGTGCCAATCGTTCTGATCGTTGTGCCGATTCTGCTGCCGACGGTTGAGGCGCTGGAGATCTATGGGCTGAGTCGCTACGACCTGATGGTCTGGTTTGGCATCCTGGTGGCGGTGAATCTGCAGACAGCCTGGCTATCCCCACCGGTGGCCTTGTCAGCCTACTTCCTGAAGGGGGTCGTACCGGACTGGGATCTCAAGGACATCTATCTCGGCATGATGCAGTTCATGGGAATTCAAGTCGTCGGTCTGATCCTGCTGTTGATCTTCCCTCAACTGGTGCTTTGGCTACCCAGGGTAATGTCGAGTGGGTAAATCATGATGCATCCCCTTCGATCTACCTTGTCATGGGCAAGCGCCGGGCATGTTTGTATCTATCCTCGCGGTTGTCGTTGGCCTGGTTTTACTGGTATGAAGCACCAACAAGGTAGTCGAATGGGCATCGGCTGTCGCCTTAAACGCAATGGCGCTTACTTAAGCTGATTTCGGTCGTTTCTGGAGAAAACGTCGGCGGCATGGACGCCGCCGTCGAGCCTACAGGGACGTATTCACGGCGTTTTCCGGAAGAAATGATCGGAATCATCGGGCCAGCTTGTCGCTTGCGCCCCAAAGTACGTGCCATTCGGGCTACCCGGACAGTCACTGCGCGATCGCTCAGCGCGGAACCACCGGTGTCACTTTGCGTGATGCGGATCTGCGACCTCGTCCGCCAGCGAAACCGGCAGTAGCTGCAGCAGACGCACCCCGACGAAGGTCGCGAGTACGGCCAGCGCGAAACCACCCACCCCGAGCAGGAATTCCGGCAGCGACGGCGAGTAGTGGCGTGCCATACCGTTTACACCGTCATGGTATCCGGACGCGATGATCGTATGGTCGGGAAACATGTTGAGCGGGAACGCCTGACCACCGATCACCATGACGTAGATCGCGGACAGTCCGCCGATCACCACCAGCAACGCTGCGAGCACGATCGCACCGCGCTGCATACCGAGCGCCGGGTGAAACAGGATCCCCATCGGCACCAGCATCCCGAGCAGCACCCAGCCGATCCAAAATGTCCAGGTGTAAACACCACCGTCACGCAGGATGAAGGCCTCGAAAGCGTGGTTTTCGGTGCCATAGAGATTCGTCAGGTGGTAAACGATCGTGAAATAGAACACCGCCGCGACGAACACGCCGAGCAGGTTCTTCAGACGGCGCAGCACCAGGTCGCCCAAGGGGCGGTCGTCGGTGTCGAATGTGAACATCAGCACAAGCAGGTAGAGCGCCAGTCCGTAGGCGAACGACATGATGATGAACATCGGTGCCATGATGGCCGCATCGTACCCCTGGCGTGCCACCAGGAAACCGAAGATGGAACCGGTACCGGTGGTCAGTGCCAAGCGCCAGACAAACGCAAACACACCGACACCATGACTGTAGTCGTTCGCCTTGCGCTCCATCATCGTGAACAGATAAACGGCCACAATGGCTATGAAACCGACATAGAGATAGATGTTCCAGGCGAATATCGATTTGAAGTTGTAGGTCGTCATCGCGACGACAAGGCGACTGGGTTGGCCCAGATCGAGTACCAGCACGATCAGCCCGCCGACCAGCAGGGTAATCGCCATCAACGCGGAGAGACGTGCCAGCGGCTTGTACATCTTCTGACCGAACACCGAACCGATCGACGCCACGTTTAGCGCTCCCGATGCGGCAACGATGAGGAAGATCGCGAACACGTGCGGCGTGCCCCAGACGATCTGGTTGTTCATGCCGGTAACCCAGTGTCCCTCGTGCTCCATGTAGAGGGTGGCAAAGCCGCCGACAGCGACGATTGCCGCCAGTACCGCGAGCAGCCCCCAGTAGCGTGGACTCTCGATGCCCCATTCGCGGTAGTAAATCTTTTTCATTGCCGAAAAACTCTCCGGAAAACGGTCAGACGTCGGTATAGCGGACGCCGGTATTCAGCTTGAGATCGCCGCGGATCTGCACCGTGGGATAACGCTTCATTGCCTGCGACACCGCGCTGTTCGGGTCTTTGAGATCGCCGAATACGATTGCTCCCTGCTCGCAGGCATCCTGGCAGGCCGTCGTCTGTTGGCCATGGTCGAGGCGGTGCACGCAGAAGGTGCAGCTCTCCACGCAGCCCTTGCCGCGCGGCACCGCGGTCGACTTGAACTCGACGGCCTCGTGGATGAAGGAGCGTGCATTGTAGGGGCAGGCCATCATGCAGTAGCGGCAGCCGATGCAGGTGTGGCGGTCAACCAGCGCAATACCGTCGGCGCGCCGAAACGAGGCACCGGTCGGACACACGTCGACGCACGGTGGGTGCTCGCAGTGCTGACACATCATCGGTAGCTGGGTGATGCGACCAGTCAGCCTGTTCTTCAGCTTGACCTGACGAATCCAGCGCGGGCGCTGCATGTCCCAGGCCTCTTCGCTCGCCCCTTCCGGCTTCACCAGCTGATCGAGGCCATTCTCCTTTTCGCAGGCATCGACGCAGGCGCTGCAACCGTCGGCGCACTTGCCGGTGTCGATCAACATGCCGTAGCGCACCGCGTCCGTGACCGCCTTGTCACGCGGGGCGGCATTCGCGACGGAATGCAGATACACGCCAGGGGCGATGGTGGCAACAGCGGCCGCTCCGGCAGCGCCAATGAAACCGCGGCGGCCCTTGTCGACCGGCAGGTCGTTATCAGTCGGCTTTTCGGTCAACTGACTCATGCTCAATTCCCCGTCGGCTTGGTGGCGTGACAACTGAAGCAGTCCAGCGAGGCCCCGGTGTACTCGTGACATCCGGCACAGAACTCGCCGGCCGAGTCCACCGGCACATGGTTGCCCTGGGCGTCCTTGCGAACATGACAGTCCACGCACCCGGCCAGGCTGTTGTCGGTATCCCGAATACCCTGATGCACGGTGATGTCGCGCTGATGCTTTATCAGTTCGAAATGATTGCGGCGCATGAACGCTGTCGGCGCCACGCAGGCGTCGAGCCCGTCCGCCTTCGCCGTACCCTCAATACCTTCGCCAGCGTGCGCGGCGCCAAGGCCTCCGAAGAGACCGAGGCATAGCGCCATCAGCAGACTGAAGCCAAAGTTACCTTTCATTGCCACACAGGCCCCTGCTTGCTTGATCGCGAACGATTACTCACCCAGACCCATCTTGATGTAGCCGGTCGGGCAGACATCGGCACAGATGTGACAGCCTATGCAGCGGTCGTAATCGGTAGCCACGTAACGCCCGGTGGTGGACTCGGTCTTCTTCACCCGATAGACCGCGTCCTGCGGGCAGAAGATCACGCAGTTGTCGCACTCGAAGCACATGCCGCAGCTCATGCAGCGCTTGGCCTCTTCCTGCGCCTGGGCCTCTTCGAGCCCGATCAGACGCTCGTGGAAATGACCGAGCACGTCGTCCGCGGCCGGCACCTCTTCCTTGCGCTTGAGTCGCGGCGTATAGGCGAAATGGGCGAGAAACAGCTCGTCGTGCGGGATGACCTCGGCGAACGAGCGGTCCTCGTAATTGTGCACCGCCCAGTCGCCGTCCGAGGTGCCACGCAGGTCGCCGCGCTCGCCGACGTCGAAGTGCTCGGCGGCAAGGCCGGCCTCCTTCAGCTTCTCGTCCAGGTTGAAGTGGTGGACATCGACCTTGGGACGCTTCTTGTGCTGTTTCTTTTGCAGATACTCGTCGATCGAGTCCGAGGCCACCGAGGCCTGGCCGATTGCAGTGGTCAGCAGGTGCGGACGGATGATGTCGCCGGCGGCGAAGTGCTTCTCGCGATCCGGTACCTGATAAAAGGCGTCGGCATTGATCAGGCCGCGGCCATTGTCGAGTGCCTCGAGGCCGGTCAAATCACCGCCCTGCCCAATGGCTGAAACGATCAGGTCGGCCTCGATCGTCTGCTCGGTACCCTCGACCGGGCTCGGGCGCCCGTTGTCGAGCGTGCATTTCGCAATGACCAAACCGGTTGCGCGACCCTCTGCGTCCTTCTCGATACCGACCGGCATCACCTCGTCCAGGATCGTGACACCCTCGTGCAGCGCATCGTGCACTTCGTGCTCTGCCGCCGTCATGTTGCTCTTCGGGAACAAGGAAGTCAGCGTGACCTCGGAGCCCTGGCTCGCGGCGGTCATCGCCGCATCGTGCGCGACGAATCCGTCATTCACGACCAACTCGGGCCGGTCGGTCGGGTTAGTCTGCTCGATATGCCCCAGGCGGCGCGCAACGGAGACAACGTCGATCGAGGTATCACCACCACCGACACACACGACCTTTTTCGCCGTGACTTTCATGCGGCCTTCGTTGAAGGCCTTGAGAAAGGCGACACCGGAGACACAGTTGGGGGTGCCTTCCCACTCGTCCAGGAACAGACCGCGGCCACTCCAGCAGCCGACCGCCCAGAGAATCGCATCGAAGTCCTTCTCGAGCTGCTCGATCGTGATGTCCGAACCGACGCGCACGCCGGTACGCACTTCGACGCCACCCATGTCGACGATACGCTGGATCTCACCGGCGAGCTTGTCGCGCGGGATACGATAGTTCGGGATGCCGTAACGCATCATGCCGCCGAGTTCGGGCTGCGATTCGAAGATCGTCACCCCGTGGCCCTTGCGGCGCAGCTGGTAGGCAGCGGCCATACCGGCGGGCCCACCACCGATGACCGCGACCTTCTTGCCGGTGTCTGCGCCTGCCTCGAACTTGTAACCGTTGGCAAGCGCGGTGTCGCCGATATATTGCTCGACCGCATTGATGCCGACGAAATCCTCGACCTCGTTGCGGTTGCACCCATCCTGGCAGGGCGCCGGGCACACACGCCCCATCATGGACGGGAAGGGGTTCGCATCGGTGGAACGTTGGAAGGCATACTCCTGCCAGCTCATTTCGCCGGCCGGCTTCTCCTGGCCGCGCACGATCGCCAGCCAGCCGCGAATGTCTTCGCCCGACGGACAGCTGCCCTGACAGGGAGGGGTCTTGTGCACATAGGTCGGGCATTTGTGGGAACTATCTTCGACGAAGATTTTGTCGGTAAACGACTCCCACTGGTTCTCGCCGTCTTCGAAACGACGCCATGTAAGCTTGGTGTTCATCTCATCGCTAGGAGTTGCCATCTAAAACTCTCCTTACCTTGAATGCCCGGATGATCCCGCGGGATCGGTTGTTTTTTGCTCCGAAGGCGCCTGCCGCTTACGCAGCGTCGTCTTCGGGTGCATCTTTATCGTCCTCGCTGACCTGACCGGTCAGGACGATAGCGTTCGAAACCAGCTGGTGGACACTGACGATCATGTCCATGTCCAAGCCGTAGTACGGCAGTACTTTGGTGAACTGCGACTTACAGATCGCACAGATCGCCGCCATGTTGGTGACACCATGGTCTTCTATTACGTTCTTCAGGGCCTCCATGCGGGGCTTGGCGCCCTTCACCCGCAATTCCATCAGGTCGTCGGTCAACAGCCCGCCGCCACCGCCGCAACAGAAAGTCTTCTCGTGGATGGTCTCCGGCGCCATGTCCACGAAGTTGTTGCAAACGGCCCTGATCACGTTGCGCGGGATCTTGAACTGGCCACCCGGCTCGCTGCCCATGCGCGACGCGCGCGCGACATTGCAGGAATCGTGGAAGGTCAGGACCATGTCGTCGTTCAATGACTTGTCGATGTTCAGCGTGCCCTTCTGGATTTCACCCCAGGTGAACTCCAGGATGTGTTGCGGCACCGGGTATTTCGGATCGAGAAAATCGAACGGCCCCGCGAGCGTGTTCAGGAAACTGTAGGCAACGCGCCAGGCATGTCCGCACTCGCCGAAGATGATCCGCTTGACGCCCAGCTCGAGGGCCGCCTCGCGGATGCGCAGCGAAACCCGACGCATGTTCTCGTATGACCCGATGAACATACCGAAATTCGCCGCCTCGGACGCCTTCGAGCTGAGGGTCCAGGACACGCCCGCCTCGTGGAATACCTTGCCGTATCCGATCAACCCGTCGACGTGCGGTTCGGCGAAGAAGTCGGCCGAGGGGGTAACCAGCAGGATGTCGGCGCCCTTGACATCGAGCGGGTACTTGACCGCAACGCCGGTCTCGTCTTCGACGTCCTCCTCGAGGCCCTCCAGCGTGTCCGCCAGCGCGGCCTCGGGAAGGCCGAGATTGTTGCCGATCTTGTAGACCTTGCCGATGATCTCGTTGCAGTACTTCTGCCCCACCCCGATGCGGTCC
>CBFCWF010000151.1:0-10672 GCA_965601425.1 uncultured Chromatiaceae bacterium
ACCGCGACACATTCCGATGTGACCGACGCGCTCGCGGCCTGCAGCGTGGCCCGCAGCTGGCCGTCGCGGTCCAGGTAGTCCGGCGCTGGTTGCTGCAACTGCACCAGCATCAGCAGCGGCAGCATGGCAAGCACGTTGACCCGGACCGTCCAGACCCGTGCGAAGAGCGTCCGGTGGGTCGGGTTCACGCCGAGCCAGCCGCCGGACACGTGATACAGCCAGGCGAACAGTGCGGTGATCAGCAGCCCGTCCAACGCAACGACCGCGAGGATCGTGAAATCCCAACGTGGGATCGAGACGACCAGGACCCCGGTCAGCAGCAGTGCGACGGCCGCCGCGCCGAGCGTGATGAGCGCGCGGCTGCGCAACAGCCGGTGCAGCGGCGATCCGCTCGCGAACAGGCAGTCCGCGAGACAGCGCCGGCGCCATGCGAGACGGTCGCGGCGGGCCAGCGTCAGGACCGCGGCGACGATCGCCGGCAAGAGCGCTGACCAGCAGCCGAGCGGGTAGATCAGCGACCAGCCCAACAGCATCGTGGGGCCGGCAATCGTTGCCGCGACGAGCGGGATCACCGGACCCATAGCATGTTCACACTGACAGCCCTCCGCGACGGCCGGTCCAAGCAGCATCGAAGGCGCAAAGATAACAGCATCGGGCCGGCTCTGCGGCAGCGCGTCGATCGGTTCGCGCGCGGGCGTTTCAGACGGCCTCGGTCCGGGCCGGCGCGCCGTCGTCGGCACGCTGTCCGGTGCGCTGGGTCAGCCGCGAGACCGCCGGCGTCAGAAACAGCGTATGCGTCGGCCGGATCGGGGTCCTGCGCACGTGAGATCGTCGACGGCGCGTAACTCGCTGACCATCTGGCGTCTGTCGTCGACGACTTTCTGGTCGTTTGCCGGGCCTGAGCGCGCTGCGTCGTGGCTTTCGACCCTTGATTGCCAGGGTTATTTGCGCCACCCTGGGGGCTGCCGGACGGGTGCTGCAGCCAAGGTCGCCGGACAATGACGCAGTGATCAGGTACAGCGATGGCGCGCCGGGGGCTGGTCGTTGCCGCGGCCCAATGCGATCAGGCTGATAGCGCATCTACCCCTCCCGGTGTCCGCCGATAGCTGATGCCGTTGAATCGACCCCAACAGACCAGAGACGAAATGACGACAAACAACATTCGGGCCGTGCTGATCGCGTTGGCGATCGCGTCGCTTGCTGCGCTCGGCGGCTGTGCCTCGACCGCGCAGTCACCTGCCGGCGCCCAGGGCGAAGACCCGAGGGACGGCGTCTCGGAAACCCGGCGCGAGGCGCGGCCGGCGAGTGCGGCCATGGCCGGGCTGGACCTCGCCTCGCTGCAGCGGGACGTCGAGGCGGTGATCGCCGAGCTGCAGTCGAATCGCGACGGCGAGATGTACGCCGGCGCGGTCGAGGGCGCGGACCCGGACGACCTGGCGGTTGCGGTCGTGCTGGCCGATGGCAGGGTGCTCGGTGCCGGCAACACCGCGGCCCGGTTTCCGCTGATGTCGGTATCCAAGCCCTTCACCTATGCACTCGCCGTCGAGCAGCGGGGTGCCGATTTCATGCTCGAAAGGATCGGTGTCAGTGCCACCGGCCTGCCGTACAATTCGGTCACCGCCGGCGCCGTTCGGCGCACCACGGAACAGAATCCGCTGGTCAATGCCGGCGCGATCGCGACCCACAGTTTCATCGAGGGCGAGGGTCCGGCCGACAAGAGCCGCGCCGTCGTCGATCTCTACTCGCGCATGGCGAACCGGCCGCTCGCGATCGAAGAGGCCTGGCGCGCGACGCCGCGGGCGCTGACCTATACGCTGGCCTATCAGATGCAGGCCGCCGAGCGGCTACTCGGCGATGTCGATGACGTGACGAACCGCTACCTGGAATCGAATATCGTCGCTGTCCGCGTCGACGAGCTCGCGCAGATGGGGGCGACGCTCGCGACCGGCGGCGTCCAGCCGGTCACCGGGCAGCGCATCCTGCAGCGCGAGACGGTGCGCGCGGTGCTCTCGGCGATGGTCATTGCCGGGATGTACGAGGACAGCGGCCGCTGGTGGGCACAGGTCGGCGTGCCGGCGAAGAGCGGGGTCAGCGGGGCCATCGTCGCGGTGGCGCCGGGCTGGGGGGCGCTCGTCGCTTACTCGCCCCGGCTCGACGCGGCCGGGAACAGCGTGCGTGCGGCGCTCGCGATAGAGCGGCTGGTGGAACGATGGGGGCTGCACAGCATCAAGCGTCTGATCGACGCGCGGCCGTCGGGGTCCGTACTGCCGGCGGGCTGACCGGTTGGCGGTTGCGGCCATGCTGGCGCGGCCGCGGTTTCCGGGGTCGATCCCAGGGTGCGATTTTGCGGACAAACGAACAATCACAATGCGAAACCGGGGACACACATGAAGGTCATATCGTCGATGCTTGCGCTCAGTCTGTGCCTCGCCTCTGGCACCTCAATCGCCCAACCGGACAGGTCAGGCGGGATAGCGCCGCATATCGCGACCTTTTCCATCGTCGCCCGCGATCCCGAGACCGGCGATTACGGCGTCGCGGTGCAGTCGCGCTACTTCGCGGTCGGGGACGTGGTCCCGCATGCGGCCGCCGAGACCGGCGCCATCGCGACCCAGGCCCGCGGCAATCTGATGTATGGCCCGCAGGGGCTGGCCCTGCTCGCGCAGGGTCTGCCGGCCGACCAGGTGATCGAGCAGCTGGTCGCGGCGGATCCATTGCGAACTGAACGCCAGGTCGGGGTCGTGGACCAGGCCGGTAAGGCCGCCAGCTTCACCGGCGAGGCATGCCTGCCCTGGGCCGGTGGGCGTACCGGCGAACACTATGCGGTGCAGGGCAATCTCCTGGCCGGGCCGCAGGTCGTGAACGCGATGGCGGCTGCCTTCGAGGCAGCCCCTGGCGGGTTCGCGACACGGCTGGTCTATGCGCTCGCGGCCGGGCAGGCGGCTGGCGGTGACGCGCGTGGGCGCCAGTCTGCCGCGCTGCTCGTGGTGCGCAAACAGGGCGGTTACCTGGGGCTGAACGATCGTTACATCGATCTGCACGTCGAGGACCACCCGACCCCGATTCGCGAGCTCTCGCGTCTGCTCGAAATCCGCCTGGCCCAGCTGGCCCATACCGACGCAAAGGCCCTTTTGCAGCGCGCGCAGGACGCTGAAGGCGCCGAGCAGGCAGGCCTGCTCGATCAGGCGCATGGCCTGATGGAGCACGCGCTCGAGCTTTATCCGGAGGACGACTATGGTTGGTGGCTGCTGGCCCGGATCCAGCTCTTGCAGGGCCAGCCGGAGGCGGCCGCATTGGCGGCGCAGCGCGCTTTGATCGAGAATCCGACATGGCGCCGCTTGCCGGCAGCGATCCGCGCCAGCCTCGGTGTCGCGCCGGAAGAGATCGCCGCGCTGCTAGAGGTCGATTCGTTCCGCAGCGTCTGGCAGAGCCTGGCACCCGAGACGACCGCAGTCACGCAATGAATACCCCGGCCGAAACCCAAAATGCCGCCGGTCCAGCGGAACGCCCAAGTCGCCGCCTGCCCAGCCTCTCGGCGCAGGTCTTTATCGCGCTGGGCCTGGGCATCCTCGCGGGGCTGTTTTTCGGCGAACTGATCGCGCCGGTGCAGATCATCGGGCAGATCTTTATCGGCCTGCTGCAGATGACCGTGCTGCCTTACATCCTGGTGTCGCTGATCGCGGGCATCGGGAAGCTGAGCTACGCGGAGATGCGCCTGCTCGCGATCAAGGGCGGACGCTTTGTGGTGCTTTTCTGGGTGGTCGCGCTGGTGCTCACGGTGGGCTTCACGGCCGCGTTCCCGAACTGGGTGTCGGCGACCTTTTTCAGTAGCAGCCTGGTCGAGGTCGGCGAGCAGCCCGACCTGGTCGCGCTCTACATCCCGTCGAACCCGTTCTTCTCGCTGTCCAGCAGCGTCGTGCCGGCGGTGGTGCTGTTCAGCCTCGCGGTCGGCCTGGCGATCATCGGCGTGCCCAACAAGGGCGGCTTCATCGAGGACCTCGACGTGATCGGCGACGCGATCATGCGGATCGCCGGTTTCGTCGCCCGGCTCGCGCCGATCGGCGTGTTTGCATTGATCGCGACGGCCGCCGGGACGCTCGACATCGAGGCCCTCGGGCGGCTCCAGGTCTATATCCTCACCTACATCGGTGTCGCGCTGCTGCTGTCCTTCTGGGTGCTGCCGGCGCTGGTCGGGGTCTTGACGCCGATCAAACCGCGTCGGCTGCTGGCCGCCTCGCAGGATGCGCTGGTCACCGCATTCGCAACCGGCTCGCTGCTGATTGTGCTGCCGCTGCTGTCCGAGCGCATGAAAGAGGTGCTGGCCGAATCCCGGATCGCAGAACAGGAGGCCGAGAGCGCGGTCGATCTGGTCGTACCAATCAACTTCAACCTGCCCAACCTCGGCAAGCTGATGTCGCTGGCCTTCGTGCCGTTTGCCGGCTGGTTTGCCGGCACACCGGTCGAGATCGGGCAGTTTCCGCTGTTCCTGGTGTCCGGACTGCTCAGCTTCTTCGGCGAGGTCGTCGTGGCGCTGCCGTTCCTGCTCGACCTGATGCAGGTGCCGGCCGACATGTTCCAGCTGTTTCTCGCGGTCGACGTCTTCACCGGCCGCTTCGGCACGCTGGTCGCCGGCGTACACACGATCGTGCTGGCCGCGTTGACGGCCGCCGCGGTCTCCGGTCACATCCGGCTGCATTGGGCATCGCTGGTCCGCTATGCGCTGGTTTCCGTGGTCCTTGCCGTCGCGGTGTTCGGCGGCCTGCGCCTGTTCTTCGAGGTTGTCGTCCCGCAGGAGTATCGCGAGTACGAGAAACTCGTGCAGATGGAACTGTACGTCGATCGGGTGGAGAGCAAGGCGGTCAAGGCCGCGGAGGTCGCACCGCAGCCGGCGGGCAGTGACGGCACCCGGCTGGCGGCCGTGCGCGAACGCGGCACCTTGCGTGTCGGCTACCCGAACGCGTCGCTGCCGTTCGTCTATCGCAACGAGAAGGGTGAAACGGTCGGTCTCGAGGCCGACCTGGCACACCTGCTCGCCGCGGAGCTGGGCGTCGGTCTCGAGTTCGTCCTCGTCGAGCACGAGGATATCCACAAGCACCTGACCGCGGGCCGGATCGACCTCATGATGGGCGGCTTGCTCGTGACGCCGGAGCGTGCGATCGAGGTCAACTTTACTGCGCCCTACCTCAATTCGACGCTGGCACTGGTCGTGCCGGACCATGACCGCGGGCGTTTCGATACCAACGAAAAGCTCCGAGCGATTGAGGACATGACGCTGGCGGCGGTGAACCTCCCCTACTACTCCCGCTTCGTGGAAAGCCACCTGTCGAACGTGGAGGTCATGCCGATCGATTCGCCACGGGATTTCTTCCTCGCAGAGGAAGGTGCGTTCGACGGGCTGCTGTTTGCGGCCGAGGCCGGTTCGGCCTGGACGCTGGTCTACCCGAGGTTTACCGTCGTCGTGCCGAAGCCACGGACCGTCACCGCGCCGATCGCGCTCGGCCTGCCGCGCAACGCGCCGATGCTCTCGGATTTCGTCGAATCCTGGCTGCTGTTGCAGCGCGAGGCGGGTACGCTCGATACACTGCAACGCTATTGGATCCAGGGCGAGGGGGCCGAGGCGAAGGAGCCGCGTTGGTCGGTCGTGCGCGACGTGCTGGGCTGGGTCGACTGACGCGCACGGCCGGCCTGCGCCGCGGAGTGATCAAGGGCCGGTTACCGTTCGCGGACCGAGCGCGCCGCGCCGCTGACCGCGCATCGGTGAGGCAAGTCTCGACGCGAGTGTCCAAATCGTGGCGGCGGACGCATCGGGTGCACGCCCGGTCGATTTGCTGCACAATCGCGCCCGTCGTGCCGGACGCGCGCCTTACACGACGGGCAGCGTTTGCTCGTCGGCAGCCTGAGAACATTTCCCTACCCGGTTGATCCGATCGGCTCGGTCGTGTTGGCAGACAATGAGGAGACAGTTTCATGCATAGCCATCGTTTCATCGGGGTCCGGGCGCGAGGCCCAGCGGCCAAGGGTCTGGCCATCTGGGGCGTCCTGCTCGGTGGCCTGGCGACGGCCGGCATTGGGCAGGCCGATTCGATGACCGACTGCATGACCCGCATGATGCAGCACAGCGACGACGGCGTGACGCTGGGCGCTTTGCGTCAGTCTTGCCGGGAACAACTGGGCGATGCCGCTGCCGCGCCGGCGCAGGGCGAGATGTCGGAACAGGCCGAGATGCCGGAGCAGGCGGCGATGCCGGAGCCGGTCCTGTCCGAGCGCATGCGGCAGGACAAGGAAAACGTGCTCAGGCCGTTCACGCTGATGGCGCACAAGCCGAATTACATGCTCATCGCCGCCTATAATTCCCGTGGCTACGACGCCGAATTCTACCAGGAACAATTCGACGACCCGACGATCGAATTCGACGACACCGAGGCGCAGTTCCAGATCAGTATCAAGGCACCGTTGGCGATCGACCTGTTCGGCGTGATGGACGTCTATGGCGCCTACACCAACCGCTCCTTCTGGCAGGTCTACAATTCGAATTCCGCGCCGTTTCGCGAGACCAACCACGAACCCGAGATCTGGGCGGAGTTCACGCCGGGCTGGGAGTTCCTCGGTTTCACCAACACCAAGAACGCGCTGGGCCTCGTCCACCAGTCGAACGGCCGCGGGGGTACGCTGTCGCGCAGCTGGAACCGGGCGTATGCGAACTTCATCGTCGAGCGGGATAATCTGGCCCTGTCCTTCAAGCCCTGGTATCGCTTCGAGGAAGACGCGGACGACGACGACAACCCGGACATCACCGACTATCTCGGCCACTACGAGCTGCGCGCGGCATACAAGTGGAACAAGCATGTGTTCAGCGCAATGTCGCGAAACAACCTCGAGTCCGGATTCAGCAAGGGTGCGGTCGAGCTCGGCTGGAGCTTCCCGCTCGGCAACTATCCCTACCTGAAGGGCTACATGCAGTTCTTCAACGGCTACGGCGAGAGCCTGATCGATTACAACAAGTACGTGAACCGTATCGGCATCGGTATCGCGCTGACCGACTGGCTCTGATCGGGGTCACCGGCGATCAGGGCAGCGGGCGGGGCGTGTCGTTCGCCTATCCAAAGGCTGCGCTGATCGATCGCTTGTTGGCATCGTGCTTGCGCCTGAAGCACTGGTGAGCCAGATGCGGGACCACGATCGGTGAGCCTTGGGCTGCCAGACAGTACACCCCGTTTCCTCGGCGTGATTGCGGCCTACTTCGGGTTACAGGTCGTGCTGCGACTGACGTTGGGCAGCAGCCTGGAGCTCGACGAGGCCGAGCAGATGGTTCTCGGTCAGCGTCTGCAGGCCGGCTATACCGGCCAGCCGCCGCTCTACACCTGGTTGCAGATTGGCTTCTTCGCGATCTTCGGCCAGGGTGTCCTCGCGCTGGCGCTGTTGAAGAACCTGTTGCTGTTCCTGACCTATGCCGGGACCTATTTCGCAGCGCGGACGCTGGGTTTGCACGGCGCACTGGCGGCTGCCGCGGCCCTGTCCCTGCTGTTGCTCACCGATATCGGCTGGGAGTCGCAGCGCGATCTGACCCACTCGGTACTGGTGACCAGCATCGCCGCGCTGACCCTGTGGCTCGGCTGTGTGATGGTGGCCGGCTTGCCGCAGCCCCGGCACTACCTGCTGCTTGGCCTGCTGATCGGGCTCGGCACGCTATCGAAGCTCAACTACCTGTTTTTCCTCGCAGCGTTGATCTGTGCGCTCTTCTCGATAGACCGGCGACTGATCCTGCGCCCCGCGTTCGTCCTTTCGGTGGTGCTTGCGGCCGCGCTGCTGAGTCCCTATGCGACCTGGGTGAGCGAGGCCCCCGCGGTCGCGACGTCGAGCCTCGCGAAACTCGATACCGCCGGTCCGGTCGGGCTCGGTGATATTGCGCCGAACCTGGCAACGCTCGCCGGGGCGCTGGCGCAGTTCTGCGTGCTGTTCGTCGTGCTGTTCCTCGCCTTGGTGCGAGTCTGGCCGCGTGGCTGGAGTCCGCTGCGGGGCGGCGGGAGGTCGGCCCCGACGCTACTCCTGTTGCGGCTGTTCTGGTTCGCGCTGGCGATACTCTTCGCCTATGTGGTGGTCTCCGGGGCAGCCACGTTTCGGGGGCGTTGGCTGATGCCGCTGCTGTTCTACCTGCCAGTGCTGTTCTTCGCCCTTGCCCCGGCGGCTACGTTCACCGAGACGATCCGTCGGCGCTACGCACGCCTGTTGCTCACGGTCGCGCTGCTGGTATCGGTGGGGCTACTCGCGCGGGTCTATCTCGGGCCCTTGTTCGACAAATTCGCCAAGCCGCACTTCCCCGCTGCCGCATTGGCGCAGACACTGGACCGGCAGGCCGGGCCCGGCCTGCCGATCGTCGCGATGGACAGCCAGATCGCCGGGAACCTCAGACACCAGCTGCCGGCGCGCTTCGTCAGCTACCCGCCGGTCGCGATCCCTCTGCCGACGGCGAGCGACGTCGTGCTGGTCTGGAACGCGGACAAGGACCGCGAGGTGCCGGACAGGCTCATCGAGTATCTCCGGCAGCAGTCCCTGCAAGCGGTCCTGCCGTCGACCTCACCGGAGGTGCTGGAGGTCCCGCTGCGCTTGTCGCGTACCGAGACCTTCCGGCTCGCGTGGCAACGGGTCAAGCTTTCCCGTTGGGGCGCGGCGTCAGCCAAGTGTGTACCATGATCGGCGACCAGACAATGCGATCGACGAATCGGTACGACCGCGTGCGGTATCGCGCCGCGCCCGGGTGACACCGATAGGGGGAGCATTCCAGCATGAAACACAAGCATTCCGTCAAATCGCGTGCGCCCGACAGCGACGACAGCCAACCGCGCAAGAAGAAGCTCAAGCGCAAGGCATACGAGAAGCAGCTGCGCGAGTTGCAGGCCGAGCTGTGTGCGCTGCAGGAGTGGGTCAAGGCGACGCAACAGCGGGTCATCATCGTATTCGAGGGTCGCGATGCGGCCGGCAAGGGCGGCACCATCAAGGCGATCACCGAGCGCGTCAGCCCACGCGTGTTCCGGATCGTAGCGCTGCCGGCGCCGACCGAGCGTGAGAAGTCGCAGGTCTATCTGCAGCGCTACATGGCCCATTTTCCAGCGGCGGGCGAGGTCGTCATCTTCGACCGCAGTTGGTACAACCGGGCCGGGGTCGAGCCCGTGATGGGGTTCTGCACCGAGGCCGAGCACCGCCGCTTCCTGACGCTGTGCCCGAAGTTCGAGAAGTATTTGGTGAATGACGGCATCGTGCTGTTGAAATTCTGGCTGGAAGTCGGCGATGCCGAGCAGGAACGGCGCTTTCGCGCGCGCATCGAAGACCCGGTACGGCAATGGAAGCTGTCGGCGATGGACCTCCCATCGCGCGAGCGTTGGTACGACTACTCGCGCATGCGCGACCTGATGCTCGACGCGACCGACACCCGATGGGCCCCATGGAGCATCGTGCGCTCCGACGACAAGAAGCGTGCGCGCCTGAACGTGATTGCACATATCCTCAAGCAGATCCCGTACGAGTCCCAGCCGCGGAAAAAGGTCAAGCTGCCGAAGCGCAATATGAAACACGCCTACGACGATGAAGCGAGCATGATCGGTCGGCGCTGGATCGCGGAGGTCTATTGAACCCACCGGGGGGACCCGCCTGATGTTCAGTCTGTTCAAGTCGATCTTCGGCGCCGAGAAGACCGGCCCGTATCCTGAATCACTGATCGAGGCGGCGATCCAGCGGGTCATCGACGGCACCGATTCCCGGTTGCGTACGCTACCCGGCTATCGCCGGGCGCTGCGTGACCCGGTCATCCAGGCGATCGACGCGGTGGTTGCGTTGGTCGACAGACTGCCACCGCCGGTGGCGGCGAACCGCGACGACTATTCCACCGATGTCCGGCTCTCATCGCTGTTCGCGTCGGCGGGCCGGATGCTCGACGTCTTTGCCGGCGACGATGCCCTCCGCGAGTTTCGCGACAGCCCGGCCTCGGCCAGTGGGCGGGCCGTCGCGTTGTTGACGGCCCAGCGCATCGAAAAGCAGGTCAGGGGTATGCAGCTCGAAGGAGACATGGTGCGCCGCGATGTCGCCCAGGTCGCGGTGAGCTTCAGTGACCATTATCTGCTGGCCCCCGCGCCAAGCGACGCACAGGCCTATCGCCAGATCAAACGGCGGGCCTTCGATCACCTGCTCAGTCTTGGCCTGTCGCGCATCGACGCGGCCGAGAGTGAGCGTGCCGATCTCTCCGTGCAGTGCGCATTGCTGAGACGAAAGTTGAAGGCCCTGCAGTTGGGTAGCCTTGATTTCGATGCATCGCGGCCGGCCGGCCATCAGGCAACGGCGCTGCAGGCCGAACTGGACGAGACCGAAAGTCGACTCGTGGCCATCGGTGCCGACGAGCGTACGCTGCATGCCCACCTGGATATCGTCGTCGAGGTGCTGGCCGACGCAGACCGGCAGCTTTGGCTGGACGACGTCGAACTCCACCTGGACGGGATGAATATCCGGCGTGAGCCGCAGCACGACTCGGCGCGACGGATCTGCCTGCCCGAGCTGCACAATGCGCGCGGTCGGCGACTGGTTGCGCTGCCGGTCAGTATTGCGTTGGACGAACTGCCGCCGCGTGACGATTTCTTCACTGCGGCACAGCGCTATCTGGGCTGAAATCGCCGCGATACCGCCG
>CBFCWF010000152.1:0-10633 GCA_965601425.1 uncultured Chromatiaceae bacterium
CAAATTGAACCACAATGAGCTGCTGACCCATCCGAACATGTTCGACCAGACCCTGTTCGCCAGTGTCGACCAGGCCTTCGACATGGGCGCGGTCGCGGTCGGGGCGACCATCTATTTCGGGGCGCCGGAGTCGCGCCGCCAGATCATCGAGATCAGCGAGGCGTTCCAGCGTGCCCACGAACTCGGCATGGTCACGGTGTTATGGGCGTACCTGCGCAACAATGCCTTCAAGAAGGACGGCGTCGACTACCACGAGTCGGCGGACCTTACCGGACAGGCCAATCACCTCGCCGTGACCATCGAGGCCGATATCGTCAAACAGAAGCAGGCCACCTGCAACGGCGGTTACAAGGCCGTCGCTTTTGGCAAGACGCACGCGAAGGTCTATGACGAGTTGACCAGCGAGCACCCGATCGATCTGGTTCGCTACCAGGTCGCGAACTGCTACATGGGCCGCATTGGCATGATCAACTCGGGCGGACCGTCCGGCCAGGACGACCTGTTGCAGGCGATACGCACAGCGGTCATCAACAAGCGCGCCGGCGGCATGGGGCTGATCTCGGGACGCAAGGCCTTCCAGAAACCGATGGACCAGGGCGTCAAACTGCTCAATGCGATCCAGGATGTCTATCTGTCTGAGCAGGTCGCCATCGCCTGAGTGTCGGCTCTGCAGCTTCTGCGGTCGGCGTCAGGCTGATCGTCGCACCGCGGCGGCTGCGCCGTTTGCGCGCCTGGAAAGGGTGGCGCGCCAAATGACGCGCACGCCCGCTGTCGGTCTGATAATCTCGCCCCGTCATGCCCAGCGCCTCACTGCACCACAACGATCTGGTCGCGTGTCACGACTGCGACCTGCTACAGCGTCTGCCAGCTGAACGGGGCCGCGGTCGCGTTCGCTGTCGGCGATGCGGTTGCGTGCTGCACCACCGCGGGCACGATGTCGTGGCGTTGCCTTTGGCGCTCGGGATCACGGCGCTGGTCCTGTTCGTGCTCAGCAATGCCTTCCCGCTGCTCGAGTTCGGTCTGCAGGGGCAGCGTGCCAGCAGCTACCTGCTCGGTGGCATCAGCGAACTCTACGCGCAGGGTATGCCCCTGCTCGCCGGCGTGGTGCTCTTGACCACCGTGGTCGCGCCGCTCCTGCATATCGCGCTCCTGATCTACCTGTACCTGCCGCTGCTGTTCGGCTGGCGCGCACCGGGATTCGTCGGCGCGCTGCGCGTGGTGCAGGCGGTGCTACCCTGGAGCATGCTGGAGATATTCCTGCTCGGGGTCCTGGTCGCGGGCGTCAAGCTGGCCGAACAGGCGACCATCCTCCCCGGGCCGGCGGCCTGGTCGCTCGGCCTGCTGGTGATCGTACTGGCCGCCGCCGCGACGCAGGTCCATCCGCACCGCCTGTGGGACCGCGTCGCTTGAGGGGCGAGGACGGCACAGCGCTTGCGCGCGACCTCGTGGCCTGCCACACGTGCGGCCTGGTCAGCCGCTGGCCAGTGCCATCACGCCCGGTGCGCTGCCCGCGCTGCGGGGTGGCGCTGCATCGCCGCATACCGCGCAGCGTGTCGCGCAGCTGGGCGTTTCTGGTGGCCGCGATCATGCTGTACCTGCCGGCGAACCTTTACCCGGTCATGAGCGTGACCTCGTTCGGACAGGTGCGGGCCGATACCATCCTCAGCGGCGCCGAGTTCCTGCTCGCGCATGGCATGTGGCCGTTGGCGCTGATCGTGTTCGTCGCGAGCATCCTGGTCCCGGTGGTCAAGATACTCATTCTGGTCTATCTGCTGCTTTCGGTGCAGCTGCGGTCGGTGGCCCGCCCGATCGACCGCACCCGCCTGTACCGTTTCACCGAGTTCGTCGGTCGCTGGTCGATGGTCGACGTGTTCGTCGTCTCGGTGCTCGTGGCGCTTGTCCACCTCGGGCAGGTCGCCGAGGTGGAGGCGGGCGCCGGGGCCGTGTTCTTCGCCGCGGTCGTGGTGTTGACGATGCTGGCCGCCAAGACCTTCGATCCGCGCCTGATATGGGATAACGTCGACAACGATGTCCGCTTTGCAGCCGGTTGACGACATGCCGCCTGAGGCGTTGGTGGACGAGCGGCGCCGAGTCTCGCTGGTCTGGCTAATCCCGCTCGTCGCGGTGCTTTCCGCGGTCTGGTTGGGTTACCGCGCCTACGTCGACCAGGGGCCGCTGGTCAGCATCAGTTTCCAGACCGCCGAGGGTATGGAGGCCGGCAAGACGCGGGTGCGCTTCAAGGATGTCGATATCGGTGTCGTCGAGGCGATCGAGCTGACGCCGGACCTCAGTGGGGTGCAGGTGCGTGCCCGGCTCGCGCACCATGTCGCCGATCTGCTGAACGACAAGACGCGCTTCTGGGTAGTGCGGCCGCGCCTGTCGCGCGGTCAGGTGTCGGGGCTGGAGACCCTGCTCGGCGGCACCTATATCGGTGCGGACCTCGCACTCGAAGGCGACCCCCGGCAGACTTTCGACGGCCTCGAGTCGCCACCGATCGTGACCGCGACCGAGCCCGGGAAGATTTTCAACCTGCATGCAGATGCGCTCAACTCACTGGCCGAGGGTACCCCGGTGCAGTACCGCGGTATCGAGGTCGGGCGCGTGGTCGCTTACCAGCTGCGTGATGAGCAGGGGGTCCAGGTCCAGGTCTTCGTTCACGCACCGCACGATGAGCAGGTCGGTGCGAACACCCGCTTCTGGAACGTCTCCGGGGTCGGCTTGTCGCTCGATGCGGAGGGCATTCGACTGAGCACCGAATCCCTGGCGTCGGTCCTGCTGGGCGGGATCGCGTTCGGGACACCGCCCGGTATGCCCGTCGGCGAGGTCGCGGCCGAGGGCGCGGACTTCCGCTTGCTTGCCTCAGAGCAGGTCGCGATGGAGCGAAGCTTCGGGCATCGTGAGCACTGGGAACTGATGTTCGCCGGGTCGGTCAGGGGGCTGATGCCGCGGGCGCCGGTCGAGCTGCGCGGCATCCGCGTCGGCGAGGTGGTGGACCTCAGGCTCGAGCTGGACAGTCTGAGTCCGCAGACCGATGTACCGGTCACGATCGCGATCGAGCCGGAACGCCTGGGTCTGGGCGAGGGCGATCCCGCCGCAGACAACCGCTCCCCGGCCGGCCGCACCCTTTGGGACCGATTGGTCGCCAACGGCTTGCGCGCGCAGATCAAGACCGCCAATCTGCTGACCGGTGCGCTCTATGTGGATCTCGATTTCTACCCGGACGCCGATCCGCGCACGATCGCTTGGGAGGGCGAGGTGCCCCGGCTGCCCACAGTGCCGACCGCGCTCGACGAGTTGCGGGGTCTGCTGAGCACCGTGGCGCGCCTGCCCCTGGACACGATGGCTGAGGACCTGGGCAAGAGCCTGGAGGCCATGCACCAGACGATGAGTTCCACCCAGGATCTCTTGCGCCGGCTCGATCGCGAGACCATCGCCGAGCTGAACCGGACGATGCGCCAGACGCGCGCCACGCTGGCCGGCATCGACAGACTGCTGGTGCCCGGTTCGCCGCTGCAGAACGAGGCCCAGCGGGTCTTGAGGGAACTGGCCGCAGCCGCGCGCTCCCTGCGCGTGATGGCGGATTATCTGGAGCGTCACCCCGAGGCGCTGATCCGCGGCAAGGCCGCCGCGACACCGTGAGAGGCCTGCGCCCAACACGGGCCCTCACGATACTGGTCGCCGTGCTGCTGCTCGCCGGCTGCGCCGGTACACCGACGGCGCGTTTCTACACGCTGAGCTCGAGCCCACCGCAGGCCGCGCCGGCGGTGTCGAATCTGTCGCTGGCGCTCGGCCCGATCGACCTGCCGGAATATCTGGAACGGCCGCAGATCGTTACGCGCGCCGGAGACAATCGGCTGGATGTCAACGAGTTCAACCGCTGGGGCGGCCGTCTGGAGCAGGAGATCGCACGCGAACTCGTGGTCCACCTCGGGCAGAGGTTGGGCACGGACCGGGTGTACAGCTACCCGAGCCGGATTGCCGCGGACACAAACTATCGCGTAGCGCTGGAGTTCCGTCGGTTCGACGGCATGCTGGGGGGCGAGGTCGTCCTCGAGGCGGCCTGGTCACTGGTCGATGATCGCAACGCGACGGTGCTGGAGACGCGCCAGGCATCGTATCGACACAGCGCCCAGGGTGCGGACTATGCGGATTATGCCGCGGCGCTCAGTGTGCTGCTGGCACGACTTGGCGACGATCTGGCTCGGGCGCTGCTGGCACGCGCCCCGGCGGGCGCTATGCGCGGTGCCGGCAAATAAGGGCCCGCCGCGATGCGACGGGCTAATCCGAATAGTCGGGAGGAGTGAGATCGAACGTGAACCATGATTGCTTGCAGGAGCTGTCACGGTTTAATAACTATGGCGCGTCGATTGCAACGGCGCCTTGAGCCGCCTCAATCCATCATCAGATTCTGATGCTCCCTGCGATCACTCGCGCGGGGCCCTCAGTTCGACGCGTTCGCGACGCGCGGGCTTGCCGATTTGATCTCAGCGAGATTCCAGCCACACTGGGTTTCGATGACCGAGAACAGCTCGTCGTCTGTCTTGTGCAACATGCGCAGCGTCGGGTCACTGTCGCCCGCCTTCGGACGCTGGTCCCAAATGAATTTGGGGGACAGTTTGCACCGACGTTTCGGATACTTGGCCGGGTAATGGACCTCGGCGAACTTGGTTTGGCCCCAGACCTTCGCGCGACGCGGTGCCTCGCCGCGCTGCGCAACGGTGATCGCGATATAGTCGCCGGTATAACGCACCTCGGGGTTACGCCGCTTGTGGCGACTGCGGTTGAAATCGATCGGGCCTTCCTTGAGCGCGCCGTCGACCAACTCCATCGTGTCTTGATCGAATATCACCGGTTCGCCGGTGGGCAGCGTGACCTCAAGCAGGCCCTGCCCGGCAAGCACCTGCAGCGAGGGCAGCTGTTTGCGCGGGAAGAAGTGCATCTCACGAAACATGTTGTCGTGGCTGAAGCGGCCGGATAGCTTCACATCGTCATTGACCGTGAGATGGATGTTCTCGCGGGCGCGGTCGGCGAACATGAACGCATATTCGCGCCGTGCCCCTTTCTTCTTCAACCCGACCGGGTTGACCTTCGGCGAGCCGTCGTTCAAAAACGAGAAACCGACCACCGAGCGCCGTTCGCCCGGCCGGTAAAAATAGTAGCGCAAGCCATCGATGTCGGTCGCGCGGATCGCGCGATCGAAGCGATGTGAATCCCGGATCGCATCGCGTTCTGGCGCCGATATGCTGGCCAGCATCGCGAGTCCGTCGAAGCGCTGCGGGGGCTTTGCCCGAGTCACTGGTTCGGGCGTTTCCGTTTTCTGCATCGGCACGCAGGCCGACAGCAGGATCGTGAATCCCAGTATGATGACGCTACGCACGGTGTTGACCCCCCGTTATCCCAGTAGTGCAAAGCATAGATGCGTTGGTTCGTCGATCCGTGAACCCCGGCACACGCGGCGCTGACCGGGGCAAATGCAAGATCGTTCCCCGCCTCGGGTCACTGCATCGGCCCGGATGGTGCGTTCTTGACACCCACGGTTCCCGAATGCGGTCCGGCTGCCTATAGTCTGGCCTCATGTCCAGGCAGCGAGACGCAGCATCGTGCGGGAACGAAAAGGTACCATTGAAGCCGTTTCAGGTCGACTCGGTCGCCGATGCGTGGGGCGGCCGCAGCGCTTTGCTTATCGCTTGGCGTCGGCCGGTAGCGCGTGATCGCGTTTGAGACTATTCGCGTCCGTGGCCTGGTCCAGGGGGTCGGGTTCCGACCGACGGTCTGGCGATTGGCGCGCGACCGCGGCCTGCGCGGTGACGTACGCAACGATGCCTCGGGCGTGCTGATCCGGCTGCTGGGTCCGCCGACCGACATCGAGCGCTTTTGCGCGCTGTTGCGGGCGCAGTGTCCGCCGCTGGCCCGAATCGACGCGATCGAGCGTGTCCCGGGTCCGGCACCGGACGATGTGCATGACTTCCGGATCGTCGCGAGTGAGGCCGGCGAGGTGCATACCGGCGTGGTCGCCGACGCGGCGACCTGCAAGGCCTGCCGGGCCGAGATATTCGACCGCGGCGATCGCCGCTACCGCTATCCGTTCACGAACTGCACACACTGCGGCCCGCGACTCAGCATCGTACGGGGCATTCCCTACGATCGCGCGAACACCAGCATGTCCGTGTTCCGCATGTGTCCGTGCTGTCAGGCCGAGTATCAAGACCCTGCCGACCGCCGGTTTCATGCCCAGCCCAATGCCTGTCCGGTGTGCGGTCCACGGCTTTGGCTCGAGGACGCCGACGGCGAGTTGCCCGGACAGCCCGGCGTGGATGCCGTCGAGGCCGCCAGCCGGCTGCTTGCCCAGGGCCAGATTCTTGCGATCAAGGGCATCGGCGGTTTCCATCTGGCCTGCGATGCGGAAGACCCAAAGGCCGTGGCCGTGCTGCGCCAACGCAAGCGCCGCTACCGCAAACCCTTCGCGCTGATGGCGCGCGACCTCGGCGTGATTGCCCGCTATTGTGCGCTGGATGATCAGGCCGCGGCGCTGCTCGACAGCCCGGCCGCCCCGGTCTTGCTGCTCGACGTACGCGGACCCGCCCGGGTCGCGGACGCCGTCGCGCCCGGACAGCATGCGCTCGGGTTCATGCTGCCCTACAGTCCACTGCACCACCTGCTGCTGGCCGCGTGGGATCGTCCGCTGGTGATGACCAGCGGCAACCTGTCCGAAGAGCCGCAGTGCATCGCCAACGCCGACGCTGCAACCCGCCTGCGTGGGCTGGCCGACTATTTTCTGCTGCACGACCGAGAGATCGTGAACCGGGTAGACGATTCGGTGGTGCGCATCATGCGGGGAAGACCGCGGCTTTTGCGACGCGCGCGCGGCTATGCGCCGACGCCTGTCCCGCTGCCCCCGGGCTTTGCCGACACGCCGCCGGTTCTCGCCCTTGGGGGTGAACTCAAGAACACCGTGTGCCTGGTCAAGGATGGCCAGGCGATCCTGTCGCAGCACCTGGGGGATCTCGAGGACGCCCGCACCGCCGAGGAATACGATCGGACCCTGGCGCTGTATGGCCGACTGTTCGAACATCGCCCCGAGGTGCTGGCGGTCGATTCGCACCCCGACTACCGTTCCACTCGCGCGGGACGGGTCCGTGCGCGCCGCGACGGCCTGCCGTTGGTCGAGGTACAGCATCATTTCGCCCATATCGCGAGCGTGCTGGCCGACAATGCCCACCCGCTGGATGGCAGTCCGGTGATCGGCGTCGCGCTGGACGGACTCGGATTCGGTGATGACGGTACCCTCTGGGGCGGCGAGTTTCTGCTGGTCGACTACCGGGCGTACCGGCGATTGGCCCATCTGAAGCCTGCGCCGCTGCCCGGTGGCGCGCAGGCGATGCGCGAACCCTGGCGCAATACCTATGCGCACCTCGCCACGCATGTCGGATGGGAGAGCTTCGCGGCTGGCTGCGCCGACCTCGAGCTCGCGGAGTACCTTGGACACAAGCCGCTGCGCGTGCTGGCCACGATGCTCGAGCGTAGGATCAATGCCCCGCCAAGCAGCTCCTGCGGCCGTCTGTTCGACGCGGTTGCGGCTGCGCTGGGCCTGGCACGCGAGCGGGCCAGCTACGAGGGCCAGGCGGCGATCGAGCTCGAGACCCTGGCCACGCAGGCTGCGCCACGAGACGACGAGGCCTATCCGTTTGCGGTGGATACGCGCGGGCCGACGATGCTGCTCGATCCCGCGCCGATGTGGCTGGCATTGCTCGATGACCTCAGAACCCGCGTTGAGGCACCGATCGTCGCTGCACGCTTTCATGCCGGGCTGGCCGCTGCGGTGGCCGGGCTCGCCGCACGGTTGGCCGCCGAGCGGAATCTCGGCGACGTCGCCCTTTCCGGCGGCGTGATGCAGAATCGGTTGCTGTTCGAGGCCGTCTCCGGGCGACTCGAACGCGCCGGGCTGCGGGTCTTGAGTCACCGGCAGGTGCCGGCTAATGATGGTGGTTTGGCCTTGGGTCAGGCGATGGTCGCCGCGGCGCGGCAGCTCGACCGCGCCTAGCTTGTTCCAGCGGGTCCCGGTGGTCGCTGGGGAAGACATCGGCGGCGTCGATGCCGCCGTCGACCCTGCGGGGCGATACTCACCGCGTTGCAAGGAAGAATGCATCGGGATCAACCGGCCAATCTAGTCAAGGGGGACGCCATCGGTGAGTGCCAGTGCGCCTCGTGCGGTCACAAGCCGCAATGCTGCCCCAGCGGAGGGTGAAGCCCTGAAAATGCCCCGAACGCGGAGGCCCGCGATGTCGCCGCGAGGTCCGACGATCGCGGCCGAGGGCAATCTGGTCGCGCGTCCGCCGCAGCCGGTGCCGGCCCATGCATGAGATGTCGTTGTGCGAATCCATCGTTCAGATCATTGAGGATGAGGCACAACGCCAGGGTTTCCGCCGCGTGACCCGGGTGCGTCTGGAGATCGGGCGTCTGTCGGGCGTCGAGACTGGCGCAATGCGCTTTGGTTTCGATGCGGTTGCCCGAGGCACCCTTGCCGAAGGCGCGGAGCTGGAGATCCTGGAACAGCCGGGTACCGCCTGGTGCCTGCCGTGTGCACGCGAGGTCGAGGTGCAGCAGCGCTTCGATCCCTGTCCGCGCTGCGGCAGCTATCAGCTCCAGGTCGTCGGCGGCGAACAGATGCGCATCCGCGATCTCGAGGTCGAGTAAGGCCGCCCCGGTCGGCATGACGCACCGCATGCGCCTCCGTGAAGGCCGAGACCCTGGTTCGCGACACCGCATACTCGACCCGGCGCATGGCCGGCGAGTATCCGTCGGCGCCACGTGCGGTGGTCCACGTGCCCGCGCTCATCGCGCCGCGATGCAAAGACGGGTCGTTCGGTCACGGGCTGTAGCGCCAGTGCGTCTGGTCGAAACGCTCCCAGTAGCCGTCAGGCCGCTCGCGCGCCTCGAAGTTGTACGGCGTATGGTCCCAACGCAGCACATCGTCCGAGAACGAGTCCAGCAGAAAAGTGCCCTCGGTCGTCTCGACGGTCAGCACGCAGTGCGAGCTGAGCTGCGCCCGGAGAAACACCAGCGCCAGGCGCATCGCCGCGCGGGGCAGCCCCTGGCGTGCCAGCCGGGCGCGTTTTTCCAGCGCCATGTCTTCGCAGTCGCCACGGCCGGTGTGTGGCAGCGCCCAGTGCTCTTCCTCGTCGTACAGCTGCGTGTCAAGCGCAAAGACGATCTGTTCGTTGACAGCGGCATTGGTCGCGTGCAGCGTGCGCAGCAGCTGCCCGCTGAACGGCAGTACCGCGGCGCCGTGCAGCTCGCACTCGGTCGGGACACGGCGACAGAAATCAGCATAGGGCGGATAGCGTTCCACGACGCCTGACACCGGCAGGTTGAGGCGTGCTGAGCCGGCCGATTCGGGGCGTTGGTCCCGGGCGGCGACATTCGGTGCCGTCATGCTGTAGAGCAGTAGGATGGGGACCCAGCGACGTCGCTGGTTCACTCGTGGGCTCGAGTGTCGCTCCCCGGATGCCGGTGTGGCGGGGTCGGACAATTGATCTCGGGCAAATTACCAGCCAGTTGGGCCATCGCAAAATCTCCGTGGGTCAATACTTGAATCAGGGGAGTCGTAACCAGGATTCACCAGGGAAAACTAGCAGAGGAGGGCGCCGACATGAAAACTACGATGCTTGCCCGGCAAGTGCTGAAGGGTTTATTGGTGGCCGCGCTGGTATTTCTGATCGCCGAGAGTGCGGCCGTAGCGGAAGAGGATACGATCGGTTCGGACGAATACCGCATGTCGTGTCTTTCCTGTCATGGCGTGGGTGGCCGGGGCGACGGACCGCTGGCAAAGTATTTGACCGTCAAACCGACCGATCTGACCGCGCTGGCCAAGAACAACGGGGGGCAATACCCGAGTCTCAAGGCCGGCCAGTACCCGTTCCTTCGGGTCTATCAGGTGATCGATGGGCGGGCCGCGGTGGAATTGCATGGCGACCGCGCGATGCCGGTGTGGGGTAACCGCTATCTCGCTGACCAGCCGCAGGGCTATGCGCCATACGGCGGCGAGTACGAGAAGATCGTGCGCGGCCGGATCCTCGAACTGGTCTATTACCTCCAGTCGATCCAGCAGTGAGGGCCAGGGTTTTATCGAGCCGAGGGCCGCAGGGGCCAGGTCGTGGCTGTCGGCCCGGTGGCAGCCCAGCGCTGGCGTCTTGTCCGCTGTCTGGGCGCGTTGGCTATCGTTTTCCGGCCGTTGGGTCGGGGGGCGGCTGATGCTCGAGAAGCCGTCGATGACGCTGCGGATCGCGATCGGCAAGACGATCGGTTTCGCATTCGGCCTGGCCGGTTTTCTGCTGCTGCCCCAGGTGCTTCCCGGGGTGGACCCGTTGATTCGCTGGGGGATACTGCTCTGGTACACGACGCTGGGTGCGATCATCGCCGTGTTCGGGGTCTACACATGGCATCCGGTGCTGAGGTTGCCGCTGCCCTGGTGGGTGCGGGCGCCGCTGATCGGGGGCTGGATGAATTTCGTGCTGACCTTCTTCGCCTTCGGGGTAATGAGCGACCTGTTGACGGCCCTTTTTGGCGAAGGCGGCTTCCTGCGGTCGCCGTTCTGGTTCGTGCTCGAGGGTGCCCTGGTCGGTCTGGTCATCGG
>CBFCWF010000153.1:0-10508 GCA_965601425.1 uncultured Chromatiaceae bacterium
CCGACGCCGCGCTGGCCAGCGCACTGAAATCGACATTGGCGGTGATGTCCTGCAGCCCGGGCAGAAGATAAGGGTCGGCGTGGGCACGATGGCGGAAATGACAGATCAATGTTCCCTGGCTACGCTGCGGATGGTAATACTCGTCCCTTGTGTAACCATAGTCGATCAGCAGCAGATATCCCTGTCGCATGCGCCCGGCCAGGGCCCGCAGCCAGGGCCCGAGACGCAGGTTCATTTCGGACGCATAGCCATCGGCGACGTCGCGCCCGTCGGGCCACAGCGCGGCCAATGCGCCACCCAGGCCCGGGGTTCGGACCTCGGCCCAGTGGTCGTGCAACACGTCCGCGTCACCGGCGACAAACAGCTCCTGCCAGGCACCGCGCCAGCGTCGAAAGCGTTGCACAGGCATCGCGTCGAGCAGTTCGTTGCCGATCACGACGCCCCGAAAACCCGGTGCCGGCAGGTCTTCCAACCAATGGACCCGCGGCAGCAGCTGCGGCACGTTCGCCGTGAGCGTCTCGCGCTGCAAGGCGCGCAGACTGGGGCTGATCTCAAGAATGAAATAGCGCTGCGGGAGCCTGTCCAGCGCCGATAATTCGGCCAGCATGTCGGCCGCCATCCGCCCGGAGCCCGCGCCGACCTCGAGCAACGCGCCACCGTCGATCAGATCCAGGCACTGCCCGACCTGGCGGGCGATACAGCGGCTGAAAAGCGCCGAGATCTCTGGCGCGGTGACGAAATCCCCGGCCTCGCCGAATTTCCTGCGCCCGTTCACGTAGTAGCCGAGACCCGGCGCATAAAGCGCGCTCTCCATGAAGCGGTCGAACGGCAATGCGCCATCGGCCGCCCGGACCTGCGCCGCCAGGTGCTGACGCATCTCGCGCAGCAACCGTGCCTCGCTATCTGTCAGCCCCGGCAAATCCAAAGACCAGCCCCCCAAACGTCCGGCGACACCCGCATCGCGCTTGCTATAGTCGATGTTCTTTGGGCAGCCTGGCAAGCGTAGGAGATACCTTTGGCGTCATCAGAAAATCTGCATGGAAAGACCGCGCTGGTCACCGGTGCCGCCGCCAGGCTGGGTGCCGCGACGGTGCGTCATTTGCATTCAGCCGGCGCGCGCGTCGTGATCCACTACCGGCGATCGGCGGCGCCGGCCGCGGCGCTGCGTGACGAACTGCTGTGCGCGCGCCCGGGTTCGGCGGCTATCGCACAGGCCGACCTGAACGACCCGGCCAGTTGGCCGCGCCTCGTCGAGGCCGCCGTGGGATTCGGCGGGGGACTGGACATCCTGATCAACAACGCGTCCAGCTATTACCCGACCCCGCTCGACACGGCGACGCTCGGGCAATGGGATGACCTGATGGGCAGCAATGCGCGCGCGCCGCTGTTCCTTGCGCAGGCTGCAGCCCCGGCACTGCGCAGGCGCCGCGGCTGCATCGTCAACATGGTGGACATTCACGCCGAAAGACCGAACGCGGACCACCCGATCTACTGCATGGCCAAAGCGGCCAACGCGATGATGGTCAAGGCACTGGCACGGGACCTGGCACCCGATGTGCGGGTCAACGGCGTCGCACCCGGTGCCGCGCTGTGGCCCGAAGACTACCTGGCCGAAGCCGACAGGCGGGAGATCCTGAAGCGCATTCCGATGGGCACCCCGGCCGGAGCCGAGCAGATCGCCGCCGCAGTGATGTTCATGGTCGCGGGGCCGCACTACATTACCGGCCAGATCCTGGCCGTCGACGGCGGGCGCAGCGTACAGCAGTGAGGCGTCCGATCAGGCGCGGCCGGCCGACGCCTGGTCGGAATAGACCCAGACACAGTTGCCGCCGGTGCGGCGCGCCTCGAGGCACGCGGTCTGCGCTGCGTGCAATGCGCCTTCCGCCCAGCCGTAATCGTCCGTCAGTTCGAGCAGGCCGACACTGACCTCGACGCGATACAGGCCGCGGCTCCCCCGGTAATCGTAGCGCTCGACGGCGCTGCGGATGTTTTCGGCAATCGAACAGGCCTCGATCATGCGGCAATTGTCGAGCAGCACAGCGAATTCGTCGCCACCGATCCGCCCCACCTGATCGCCGGCACGCACCTCCCCGCCGAGCAGTACCGCGACGTCACGCATCACCTGGTCGCCAGCCGACTCCCCCTCCGCATCGTTGAGGTCCTTGAAGTGATCCAGGTCCAGGTCCAGCAGCATGCGCGCCGCACCCTCCTGTCGCGGGCTCGACAACAGCGTCTGCAGCCGTTCCATGAAGGCCTGTCGATTGGGCAGACGGGTCAATGGATCGTGGTGCGCCAGCCAGGATACCTGTTCGCGAATCTCCACCTCCTGGCGCGCACTGCCGATCATCACACCGATGAACGAGACGACCCAGAGCAAGCTGACGTGCAGATACAGTATCCCCAGGCCGGACTGCCTCAGACTTTCCGGCGGCAGCCAATAGGCCGAGACCATCATCACGATCATCGCCAGCGTACCCAAGGCCAGCACGCTGAACTGCTTGCCCGGCTGTGCGGCCAGGACGAAGACCGGTATCAGCAACAGCATGAACAAGGGCGAGGTGATGTCGAGTACGCGCATCAGGCCGGCCAGTGTGATCAGCGTCACGACGATGGCCGCGACGAGTAAGCGCAGCACCGCAAGGCCGCCGAGGCGCAGTGGGTGCTCGGCCACCACGACCAGACCCAAACCACCCAGCAGCAGCAGTCCCAGACTGTTGCCCAGCCACCAGAGAAGCCACAGGCGCAACAGGCCGAGACCGCCGTCGCCGAACCAGTGCATCGCCAGGCTGCCCAGGGTCGCGCTGAACAAGGGCCCCAGCACGGCCCCGAGGAGGACGAACAACAGCGCATCGCGCAGTTGGCGCAAACGCGGGTCGAAGTCGAGGCGGCGCAGCAGTGCCACCGGCAGCACGGCCTCCAGCATGCTGCCCAGCGCGGCGATCACGACAACCTGCAGCGGCACCCCCAGCAACCAGCCGAGCGCGAGCATCGCCGGCAGCAATGCGACGGCCTGCCGCCGGCCGAACCAGTAGACCATGGCGAAGGCAAAGCCGGACGCGGGCCAAACAGGGGTAACGCCGGCCTGCGCCGACTGCATCTGCAGCCCCGCCAGGCCGAACAGGAAATAGCCGAAAGCGAACAGCAGGAACACCGTAGCCCATCGACCGGGCGACATCGGTGACTGCACCACCGGGTCGCCAGTCCGCCCGGTCAAGCGTCGGCCCCGCCGCCCGACCGCAGCCAGGCCGGATCCGGCAGCCGACGCAGGCCCTGACCCTCCCCGGCGGCGAGTAGCCGCTCCCACAGACTACGATAGGTGTCGCCCAACTGCGGATGACGCTCGTCGCCCGCGACATCCGCCAGCGGGGCAAGGACGAACGCATAGTGCAGGATTTCGTCGCGTGGCAGGCGTTTGCCGCCCTCATCGGTCAATGCATCGCCGTAGGTCAGCAGGTCCAAGTCGATCGTCCGCGGCGCGAGCTTCTCCCCGCCGCGCACACGCCCGTTGTGCGACTCGATCCCGCGCAACAGCTCGTGCAGCCGCGACGGCGGTAGCTCGGTGTCAAAACCCACCACCAGATTGTAGAAAGCATCGCCCTCGAAACCGACGGCGCGCGCCTCGTACAGCGGCGACACGATCAGATCGCCGAACATCGCGCGCAGCTCCTCGAGCGCGGCCCGGGTGTGCCTTTCACGATCGATGTTGCTGCCGACGCTCACCCAGACGCGGGGCATCAATCCACCGTCCCACGTTCGATGATGACCCCGACATCGGTCGCGCCGCGCACCGCGCCCCGCTTATTCAGGGTCAGCCGCACCCAGCGCACGCCAAACTCCTCGCGGATGATCTCGGCGCAGCGTTCGGCCAACGTCTCCACCAGTTGAAACTCACTCTCGCCGACAAACTGCATGAGCCGTTTGGCGACCGCCTTGTAGTTCAGCGTGTCCCGGATATCGTCGGTAGCGGCCGCGCGCGCAATGTCGGCACCCATCTCGAGGTCGAAAATCAAGGTCTGCCGGGTACGCCGCTCCCAGCCGTAGATGCCGATGACCGCATCGATGCGCAGGTCCCGCAAAAAGACGATATCCATGCCACTCCCACCCAAACCGCTGCGTGCGATGTTACCAGCTCGCCACCTTGACCGTGACCGGGGGCTGTCGCCTAATGAACACCTGCCCGCGGGATAGTCCATGACCCTACTCGACGTCTTACTGATACTCGCCGCCTACCTGCTGGGCTCCGTGTCCAGCGCGGTCATCGTCTGCCGTCTGATGGGCCTGCCCGACCCGCGCACAGAGGGCTCGAATAATCCGGGGGCGACCAATGTGCTGCGTATCGGCGGCAAGAAGGCGGCCCTCGTCACGCTGCTCGGCGACAGCCTGAAGGGACTGCTTCCGGTCGTCGCCTGCCACCTGCTCGACCGCAGCGAACTCACCTTCGCGCTGGTTGGCGCCGCGGCCTTTCTGGGCCACCTGTATCCGATGTTCTTCGGCTTCAAGGGCGGCAAGGGGGTGGCGACCGCGCTGGGCGTGCAGTTCGGCCTGCACTGGACGATCGGCGCCGCAGTGGGGGCAACCTGGCTGCTGATGGCGAGGGTCGGCAACATCTCCTCGCTCGCCGCGCTGATATCGATGCTGCTGGCGCCGCTCTATATCTGGCTGCTATGGCCGTCCGCCGAGTTGGTCGTGATGCAGGTCCTGATCACGTCCCTGCTGTTCTGGCGCCACCGCAACAACATCCGCAACATCCTCGACGGCACCGAGGGCCGGATTTCGCGGGACGAGGCCGATTGATCAGCCGCCGGGCAGGCCGCCAAGGCGCTGCATCGGCCAGCGCGGACGAATGTCGAACGCCAGCGCGTCCCGCTGGCCGGCGCGCAGCCGGTGCCAACCCGCATAGGCGATCATCGCCCCATTGTCGGTACACAGTTCAGCGCGCGGATAGTAGGCCCGCCCCCCGAGTTCGCCCATCAGCCGGTCGACCCGTGTGCGCAGGGTGCGATTCGCGCTCACGCCGCCGGCCATCACCAGGGCCCGGCTGCCGGTCTGTTCGACCGCGCGCCGACACTTGATCGCCAGCGTATCGACGACTGCGTCCTCGAAGGCGCGGGCAATGTCGGCGTGGAGTTGCCCGACCCGCTCCGGCGGGGTGCGCTCGGTCTCCTGCTGCAATCGAGTCAGCGCAAAGGTCTTGAGCCCGGAGAAGCTGAAATCCAGCCCGGGTCGGTCGGTCATGGGGCGGGGAAACCGGAAGCGCCCGGGATCGCCACGCTCTGCCAGCGCGGCCAGGGCCGGCCCGCCAGGGTAACCCAGGCCCAGCAGCTTTGCGGTCTTGTCGAACGCCTCGCCCGCCGCATCGTCGAGCGACTCGCCGAGCACCGCGTAGTCGCCGACACCGGTGACGCGCACCAGCTGCGTATGGCCGCCTGAAACCAACAGCGCGACGAACGGAAAGTCCGGCACCTCATCCTCGAGCATCGGGGCCAGCAGGTGGCCTTCCATATGATGTACCCCGAGCGCCGGCACGCCCCAGGCCCAGGCGAGACTGCGCCCGAACGCGGCACCGACCAGCAGCGCACCGGCCAACCCCGGGCCTGCCGTGTAAGCGACACCGTCGATTTCCTCGCCCGCGAGACCCAGTCCGCCCAGCAGCTCGCGGACCATCGGGGCCAACTTTCGGACATGGTCTCGCGAGGCCAGCTCCGGCACCACGCCACCGTAACCCGCATGCATCGCGACCTGGCTGTAGACCGCGTGCCCAAGCAGACCCTTGCCGCTGTCATAGACGGCGACGCCGGTTTCGTCGCAGGAGGTCTCGATACCCAGAACTTTCATCTCATTGAAACCTTTGCTTTTTCAACATCGAACCCTTACTATTCGCCCCCTTTGACGGGCTCCCGGCCTGTCGACCAGGGCCGATTTTGGCCAAGTTTAACCGTTTGCCGAATTGAGGAAGCAATGCCGCACGTACGTGTCAAAGAGAACGAACCCTTCGAGGTGGCAATGCGCCGCTTCAAACGCTCATGCGAAAAGGCCGGCGTCCTCGCCGAGGTCCGCCGCCGCGAGTTCTACGAGAAGCCCACCTGGGAACGCAAGCGCAAGGCTGCGGCCGCAGTGAAGCGCTGGCAGAAGAAGGCCGGCCGCGACAGCCGCCGGTTCGAACGCCTGTACTGACGCCCATCCCGTGCTGAAACAGCAGATCACCGACGCGATGAAGGCCGCGATGAAAGGCGGTGACAAGGCGCGGTTGTCCGTCGTCCGCCTGATGCTGGCCGCGATCAAGCAGCGCGAGGTCGATGAGCGCATCGAACTCGACGACGCCCAGGTGCTCGCGGTACTGGACAAAATGGTCAAGCAGCGACGCGACTCGATCCAGCAGTACACCGACGCGGGCCGCGGCGAACTGGCCGAACAAGAGGCCGCCGAGATCGCAGTGATCCAGGAATTCCTGCCCGCAGAGCTCTCCGAGGCCGAGATCACCGAAATCATCGACGCGGCGATTGCCGAGTCCGGCGCCAGCTCGATGCGCGACATGGGCAAGGTGATGGCGATCGTCAAACCGAAAATCCAGGGGCGCGCCGACGTCGGCAGCGTCAGCGGGCAGGTCAAGCAGCGGCTGGGCTGAGCCCTGACTGCCGGCAGCGTGCTAGCCTTGAGGCATGCCCGGCCCTATCCCCCAGCACTTCATCGATGAGCTGCTATCGCGGGCCGATATCGTCGAGATCGTCGGCCGGCGCGTCCCGCTGAAGAAGGCCGGTCGCGAGTTTCAGGCCTGCTGCCCTTTTCACAGCGAAAAGACACCCTCGTTCACGGTCAGTCCGAGCAAGCAGTTTTACCATTGCTTCGGCTGCGGCGCACACGGCAGCGCGCTCGGATTCCTGATGGAGTACGACCGGCTGAGCTTCCCCGAGGCGGTCGAGGAGCTGGCGTCGTCTCTCGGCCTCGAAGTGCCGCGCGAGGCGAGCTTCGAACAGGGTCCGGACCACCGCCCGCTGTACGACACACTCGAGGAGGCCGCACGCCACTTCGCCCGGGAGCTCCGGCGCCATCCGGATGCGCCACGCGCGGTTGACTACCTGCGCGGGCGCGGTGTCAGCGGCGAGGTGGCCGCGCGCTTCGGCCTGGGTTTCGCGCCGCCCGGCTGGGACGGGCTGCTAGCCGCCCTGGGCCGCGACGACGCCGCGGTCCATCGACTGCGCGAGGCCGGGCTGATCACCGAGCACGACGGCAAGCGCTACGATCGCCTGCGCGACCGCATCGTGTTTCCAATCCGCGACACGCGCGGGCGCGTCGTCGGCTTCGGCGGCCGGCTGCTCGGCGACGGTAAACCCAAGTATCTGAACTCGCCGGAGACCGCGGTGTTCCACAAGGGCCGTGAACTCTACGGCCTCTACGAGGCTCGCCAGATGGAAGCACACCCGAAACGGCTGCTCGTGGTCGAGGGCTATATGGACGTGGTGGCGCTGGCGCAGTTCGGCATCGGCAATGCGGTGGCCACACTGGGCACCGCGACCACGCGCGAGCACCTGGAAAAGCTCTACCGCGCGACGCCAGAGGTCGCGTTCTGCTTCGACGGCGACCGCGCCGGCCGCGATGCGGCCTGGAAGGCGCTGGAGACAGTTCTCCCGTTGATGCGCGACGGGCGCCAGGCCCGCTTTCTGTTTCTGCCAGAGGGTGAGGACCCGGACAGCCTGGTCCGGCAGACCGGGGCTGCGGCATTCAACGATCTTACCGAGGAGGCCCTGCCACTGTCCGAATTCCTGTTTCAACGGCTCGCCACGCAGGTCGACATGAAGAGCCTCGACGGCCGCGCACGCCTCGGCGAGATTGCGAAACCGCTGCTCGAGAGGCTGCCCGGCGGCATGTTCCGCGACATGATGTATCAGGCACTGTATCAGCGTATCGGACTGGAACCGCCAGCCGCGCAGCATCGCACCGCAGAGCGAACACAACGGCCGCGCGTCCAGCGCCCCGGCGGCAGCATCCCCCCGATAAGGCGCGCGGTCGCGCTGCTGGTCCAGCACCCCGACCTCGCGCGCCTCGAGCTACCGGGCGGCTGGGAGCAGCTCGATTCGCCCGGCATACCCCTGCTGCGGGAGCTGATCGCGATCGGGCGTGCCCAGCCGGACATTCGCAGCGCGGGGCTGGTCGAGCGCTGGGAGGACCCGGCGACCCGGCAACACCTCGCCAGACTCGCGGTACTCGAACTCGGCATTCTCGACGACGCGGCAGACCAGTTCGTCGGCACACTCCGTACGCTGGTGGCCGAGCAGCGTCGCGCGGAACGCGAGGCATTGCTGGGCAAGAGCCGGCATTCGCCATTGACGGAGGAAGAAAAACAAAGACTTAGGGAACTTTACCGGGCGCCGACTGCCGAATAATTCGGCTATAGTCAGTAGCGGGACAACGCGAATACTGTTAATATACGCGATTCAATTTCGCTCCTCCACGCCACACGCAGCCCCCGGCGCGAGGGCGTTTGCGCCGAACACTGAGGATCCAGATGGACCGTCAAGAGCAGCAATCCAGCATTCGAGACCTGATCGCCAAAGGCAAAGAACAGGGGTTTCTTACCTATGCCGAGGTAAACGACCATCTGCCCGACTCGATCGTCGACCCGGACCAGATCGAAGACATCGTGCGCATGATCAACGATATGGGCATATCGGTGCACGAGACCGCACCCGAATCGGATGATCAGACCCTGACCGACAATGCCGTTTCGGCCGACGATGACGCGGCCGAGGCCGCCGCTGCGGCGTTGGCCACGGTCGACAGCGAGTTCGGCCGAACGACAGACCCAGTGCGTATGTACATGCGCGAGATGGGCACCGTAGAGTTGCTGACCCGCGAGGGCGAATTGCGCATCGCCCGACGTATCGAGGACGGCCTGAACCAGGTGAGCGCTGCGCTGGCCGCGTTTCCGCCAACAGTAGAGAAGCTGGTCGAACAGTTCGACCTGGTGGACCGGGAGCAGGTTCGCCTGACCGACGTCATTGTCGGCTTTGCGCTGCCCGATATCGGGGATACGATCCCGAAACCGGCGAAGACCGTCGCCGACGTTACCGGCAAGCCGGCGGTCAACGACGCGGATGCAGACAACAGCGACGATGACGATGACGAGCCGGACGACAACGGGCTCGACCCGGAACTGGTCAGCGAGCGCGTGGGCGACTTGCGCAAGCAGTTCAAGGCATGGCGGCGCGAGCTGGAGAAATCCGGCAGCAGCGAGAAATCCCAAAAGTGCTCCGAAAAGACGGTGGCCGCGTTCCTCGAATTCCGCCTGGTGCCACCCCTGTTCACCGAGCTGACCGAGTTACTGCGCGCCGTGATCAGACGGGTGCGCGAACAGGAACGGCTGATACTGGAGATCTGCGTGAACGAATGCGGTATGCCGCGGCGCGAGTTCATCTCCTCCTTCCCGAAGAACGAGACCAACCTGGACTGGGTCGGCGCCCAGGCCAAGGACAAGAAGCCCTACGCGGGCAATCTCCAGGCACGCAGCGACGACATCATTCGGGGGCAGCGCAAACTGGCCGAGATCGAAGATCTCTGCTGCATGTCGATAAGCGACGTCAAGGAAATCAACCGCCGCATGTCGATCGGCGAGGCCAAGGCCCGCCGCGCCAAAAAGGAAATGGTCGAGGCCAACCTGCGCCTGGTCATCTCGATTGCGAAGAAGTATACGAATCGCGGCCTGCAATTCCTCGACCTGATCCAGGAGGGGAACATCGGCCTGATGAAGGCGGTGGACAAGTTCGAGTATCGCCGGGGCTACAAGTTCTCGACCTACGCCACTTGGTGGATTCGGCAGGCGATCACTCGCTCGATCGCTGATCAAGCGCGCACTATTCGTATCCCGGTGCATATGATCGAGACGATCAACAAGCTGAACCGCATCTCCCGTCAGATGATCCAGGAGATGGGAAGGGAACCGACGCCAGAAGAACTCGCCGTCCGCATGGACATGCCGGAAGACAAGGTGCGCAAGGTACTGAAGATCGCGAAGGAGCCGATCTCGATGGAGACGCCGATCGGCGACGATGAAGACTCGCATCTTGGCGACTTCATCGAAGACCAGCAGGCGGTGTCACCGGTCGACTCGGCAACAATGGAAGGACTGGCCGAGGCAACGCAGAACATGCTCGCAGGCCTGACCTCGCGCGAAGCCAAGGTGCTGCGCATGCGCTTCGGTATAGACATGAACACCGATCACACGCTGGAAGAAGTCGGCAAGCAGTTCGACGTTACGCGCGAGCGGATCCGCCAGATCGAAGCGAAGGCGTTGCGCAAACTTCGCCACCCATCGCGCTCGGACAAGCTGCGCAGCTTCCTCGACAGCGACTGAGCGTTTGGGAGGTGGCCGGGGTACCCGGCCACCGCACCGGCAGTCGAGCCACCAACGACGCGAACCCATGTCTCCGGGCCGTTAGCTCAGCGGTTAGAGCAGGGGACTCATAATCCCTTGGTCGTAGGTTCAAATCCTACACGGCCCACCAATTCCATAG
>CBFCWF010000154.1:0-10482 GCA_965601425.1 uncultured Chromatiaceae bacterium
CGCCCGTGCATCGTTGGCGCGACAGGCCTGCTCAACCCGGCGCAACGCCTTGCCCGGGTCGCCGCGCGGCGCCGGCGGCGCGACGGTGCCGCGCGGCGACCGCTGCCCGACCGACCGACGGGCGCGCCACCAGAGACCCAAGGTCGCGGCCCAGGCAACGCCGAGCAGGAACACGGCCCAGGGCCAGTAATTGCTGCCCGTCGCCGCGGCAGCGGCGTCCGCCGGCGATCCATCGACGGACCTCGTGCGGGGCTCGGACGCGGCCGGTGCCTGCGGCATCGCCGGTGCGCCCCCTGCCGCGCCCTGCGTCGTATCGACGGCGCCGGGGGGCGCCGGCAGGACCTCGACCTCGCGCGCCGGCAGGCCGGCCACCTTCTGCTGTCCGCTCGCAACATCCCACCAGGCGAGTCGGACCGCCGGCAGCGTGACACGGCCGCTGCGCGACGGCACCAGTGCGGCGCGGATCACCTTCTGCGCGACCAGCGTGTCGCCGTCGACCCGCGCGCTCACCTGCGCCTTGTCCGGATACACACTGATGCCGTCCGGCGCCTCCAGTGCCAGCGGCGGCAGCTGCGTGGCGCTCAGGCCCTGGGCGGTAATCGCGACGCTGCGCGTGATCGGCTCGCCGACCCTGAACTGCGGCGGGTCCTGCGACCAGGCATCGCTCAGCGTCAGCGACTCGGCGGGCAGCCAGGGTGAAGCAGTACCCGCCGGCTGCGCTTGCACGTCCAACACCAGGTGGCGGCCGCGCAACTGGATCGGCCGGGTCCGGCCGAACAGGCCGCCGCCCAAGGGGTTGCCGCGACCGAACAGGCGGTCGAGATCGGCGAACGGGTCCGGGCCGGGGAACATGGGTTGGCGACCACTGCCGCGCTGCCCCTGCTCCGGGACTTCGGCCGACAGCACAGGTCCATCGATCTGCAGCGTACCGCTGCGCTGCGGAAAGACCGCATAGCGTCGCTCGATCACCCGGTACTGCTGACCGTCGCGCTGAGTGCTGTACTCGGTCTCACGGCCGAGCGGCTCGACGATCGCATCACCGATCCTGGGTTCGGAGATTCGCGTCTGACGCAGCGGCACGCGCGACAGTAGCCGCACCCTGTAGATCACCTTCTGCTGCACCAGGGGCTGCCTGGGCTCGGCGTCGATCTCGAGCAGCACCGGCGCCGCCGGGCCGGCCTGTGCCGCCTGCGCGGCCGGCAGGACCTCGACGGCGAGCTCCCGCGTCGTCGCGCTGCCTACGCGTATCGGCGGGATGCTGAGTTTGCCGGTGCGTTTCGGCGCGAGTACGAACTGCCAGCCGCGGCTGCTCGAACTGCGCCCGTTCACGATGCTCATCTGCATGCTCTGACTGCTGTCGAGCAGGTCGAAGTCCTGCACCAGCGGTGACAGGTCCGGCGTACCGTTCAGGTCACCGGGCACATTCAGCCGCAGCACCAGGGTCTCGCCCTCGGCGACGCGCTGGCGGTCCAGCCTCGCCTCGATACCCGCGGCCAGCGCCTGCTGGGTCGCCGTCATCAGTATCAGCAGCAGGCAGATCGTTACCCGCCATATCGTGTTCGACGTCGTTGTCATTTCTCGGTCCTCAGGGCAGCTGCCCGCTGCGGCGCAGGTGTTGCAACAGGAAACGCTGGCGCAACAGCCCCCCCGGGTCGTCATCCACCCGGCGCAACATCTGGTCGATGGCCTGCCGGTCCTCCGGATCGATGCGCGGCGCGATGCCCTCCCCGTCCGCGCCACCGGCGCTCGCCGGCCGCTCGGACAGCAGATCGGCACGGCCCGGCGCATCGGCCCGAGCGGTGCGCGGGTCGGCCGCTGCCGGATCAGTGCCGCCGGGCGGCCGATCGCCGGACCCCAGCCGATCCGGGCCGTTCGTGCCGGGGTCCGGCGCGGGAGACGCCTCGCGGCCGGCAGTCTGCCCGGCGCGCTGGGCGGTGGACCCCTCGCGGCCCGTGACCGATCCGACATCGTCCGCGGTCTGCGCGCCGTCGTCGGACGCCCGATCCGCACTGCCGGGGTCCGGCGCGGACCCGGGCGACGGCTCGGCCGCATCGCTTGGATCGCCGGGAGAACCGGCGGCCTGCGGACCGTCCCCGTCCTGCGGCTGCTGCGCGTTCTGTCCGTCCGGTCGCTGTACCGGCGATGGCTCGGCCGCGTCCTGCTGGCGCTCGCCGCCGGCCTGCGGACCGGCAGTCTGCGGCGGCTGTGCCTCGGACCCCGCCGATGGGCGCTCGGGCGCGCCGCTGTCGGCGGCCTGCTGCGACGGCTGTCCGCTGGCCTGCGCCGGCTCGCCGGATTCGCGCGGGTCGGCCTGCTCCCCGGCGATCCGCTCCTGCTCCTGCGCGTCCGCCGCCGACTGCTGTTGCGGCTGCTGTGTCGAGTCGGCCTGCTCCCCGACCGCGTCATCCGCCCCGGACGTCTCCCCCTGCTGCGGGTCCGATTCGGCGCGTTGCTCGGCCTGCCCCTGTTGCGGGCTGTCGCCCGACGGTTCGCCGTCGGTCGCCTGCTCATCGCGGTCCTGCGACTGCGACTGTTGACGCCGTTGATCGAGCAGACTTTGCACCAGCGCGCGATTGTGTCGAGCATCCGGGTCCGCCGGCCGCGCCGCGAGGGTCTGATCGTAGGCCGCCACCGCATCTTCGAGCCGGCCGAGACGGGCCAGCGCATTGCCGCGATTGTACGCTGCATCGGCCCCGTCCATCTGTTCGAGCAGCTGCACCGCCTGATCGTAGTCCTGCGCCCGATACCGCGCGGCGGCCCGCCAGTCCGGGCGCTCGAACAGCCCGGCGGCGCGCTCGGCATCGCCCCGCTCGAGCAGGCGTGTCGCACGCTGGTCCGGGCGCAGCCACAGCTCGTCCCAGGTCACCGCATGGGCGTCAGTCGGCGGCAGCAGGCACACCAGCAACAAGGGCGGCGCCAGCCAGCCACGGCGAAAGGCCAGCACCGCGAGCGGCAGCAGCGCGAGCAGCAGCCACGGGCCTTCCTCGCGCCAGCGCTCGGCCTGCGCCTGCGATGCCTCGCCCCGCCCGGCCGCAACGGCCGGGCGATCCGGCGCCAGTGCGCGGATATCCGCATCGCCGGGACCGGCCCTGAGGTAACGTCCACCGCCGGCGGCCGCCAAATCCCGCAGCGCGCCCGCGTCGAGCCGCGAGACCTGAATCGCACCCCGCGCATCCTTGAGCAACGCACCGTCCGGTCCGACCACCGGCCCACCGTCCGCGGTCCCGAATCCCAGCACCGAGAGCCGGTACCCCTGCGCCCGCAGGCGTTCCGCGGCCTCGCGCGCCGCCACCGGGTAATCCAGGCCGTCGGTCAACAGAATCACCTGGCCATCGGGCGCACCGGCCTGACGCAACAGTTCGCCGGCCTGGTCCAGTACCCGCCCCTCGTGGCGAGCACCAAACACCGGCAACAGGCTGGTATCCAGGATCGGGACCTGCGCGGCAATGGTCTCGACATCATTGGTCAACGGCGCGACCACGTAGGGCTCGGCACCGTAGGCGAGCAGCGCGGTCTGACCCTCCGGCGCCACGCGCAGCAGGTCGAGCAGCTTGAAACGGGCCCGTGCCAGTCGCGATGGTGCCAGATCGGTGACGTTCATCGACGGCGACAGATCGATCACCAGCACACGGAACTGGCGTGCCTGGTACAGCGGTTCGGGCAGACGTTCCCAGGCGGGCCCGGCCAGCGCGAGCACCCCGATGAACCAGCCCAGCCCGAGCAGCGCCAGCGGCAGACGACTTGCGGCCTCCCCCGCATCGCTCAACAGGCGGTGCAACAGGTGCGCATCGATGAGGCCGCGCCAGACATCGCGGTCGCGATCGGCGCGCAGCAGCCGCCACAGCAGCAGGCCGAGCGGCAACAGCGCCAAGAGCCAGAGCGGGCGCAGAAAATGAAAGTCAAACGGCATCCTTGCCCACCTCTGCACCGTCGGCGGCCCGCCTCACCCGCGGCAGGCGCAACGCGGCCAGCGCAACGCTGATCAGCAATGCGGCCGCGGCCGGCCACATGAACAGCGGGCGCATCGGGCGCAGGCTCAGCGATTCCCGCTCGCTTGGCTCGAGCGCGTCGAGTTCCTGGTAGACCTGCGCCAGCTCGGCGCCGTCCGTGGCCTGGAAGTAGCGCCCGCCGGTTGCGACCGCGATTGCCTGCAGGGTCACGGGATCGAGGTCGGAGCGCCGTTGTGTCAACACCCCGAAACGCGTCGGCGGCCCCGGCAGCCCCCCGCCGATACCGATCGTGTAGATGCGCACACCGGAACGCGCGGCGATCCGCGCCGCATCGACCGGTCCGATGTTGCCGACCGTGTTGGCACCGTCGGTGAGCAGGATCAGCACCCGGTGGTCCTGGGCCTGTTCCTTCAGACGCTTGATCGCGACGGCGATCGCATCACCGATCGCGGTGTCGCGACCGGCCAAGCCGATCACCGCCTCGTCGAGCATCTTGCGCACCGTGCTTCGGTCATAGGTCAGCGGCGTCTGCAGATAGGCCCGCGTGCCGAACAAGATCAGACCCAGGCGGTCGCCTTCGCGTCGCTCGATGAACTGGCCGGCGACGTCCTTGACCATCTCGAGCCGACTCACCGGGCGGCCGTTCAGGCGGAAGTCGCGCTGTTCCATCGAGCCGGACACATCGACCGCCAGCATCAGGTCGCGCCCGGCGACGGGCAGCCGCACCGGCTCGCCCAACCAGCGCGGCTGCGCGGCCGCCAGCACCAGCAGCAGCCAGGCCAACCAGGCGAGGCGGTAGGCCCATCGACCAGCGCCTGCCGTGGCGCTGTGGCGCCCGGCAGACAACGCGGCCAGGAACGGCAATCGCAGCGCCCTGCCGGTGCGCGGCGGCGCCGCCGGCAGGTAACGCCGTGCCAGCCAGGGCAGCGGCAGCAGCAACAGCACCCAGGGCCAGGCGAGGCTGATCACGGGCACACCTCGCGGTTTTGCCGGATCCAGGCGCGCACCAGCGCGGCCAGTTCGTCGGTGCGGACGTCCACCGTCGCCCGGTACGGGGCCTCGAGGAGCTGCCGGCCGGGCCCCGCAGCGAAGCGTCCGTCGCCGCCGTGGGCATCGAGGAACGCCAGCCAATCCTCACCTGTCAATGCCGCGGCCGCCTCGCCCGGAAAGGCCGTCAGCGCGTAGCGACGCAGCAGCTTGGACAGACCACGCGCGAAGCCGGCGACATCGCCGTGTCGGTCCAACGCCGCCTGCAGACGCTGCAGCTCGCGCGCCGCCTCGCGCGCGGCCGCATGACGGCGCCGCCGTCGCCACAGCCACCAGGCGAACAGCGCCACGAGCAGCAGCACGGCGATCAACAGCAGCCACCAGCCGGGGGCCGGCGGCCACCAGGGGACCGGCTCGGGCAGGTGGTAGTCACGCAGCCCGGCGAGCGGATCGGGCGCCGGATTCACCGGATCCCCCCGGCGTGCGCGAGGCGTGGCCGCAGCTCCCGGGCCAGGGTCTGCCCGACCGGCCAGTCGGTGCGCAGGCCCACGAGATGCGCCTGGTTGCGACGGCACATCGCCTCGAGCAACGCGACACGGTCAGTGAGGCGCCGCGCCCAGTCGTCGCGCAGCCGCGCAACGCCGGTATCGAGCAGGGTCCGGCTGGTGCCATCGGTCACCGGATAGCGGCCCGCCGGTGGCGCGGCCGCCTCGAGGGGATCGTGGACGTGCAGCAGGACCAGCTCGCTGCCGGCCGCCAGGCGGGCCAGCCAGGCCCCGTCCGGCTCGCAGAGCGAGGAAAAATCGCTGACCAGGAACACCAGGCTGCCCGGCCGTACCTGCTGGGCAAGGCGGGCCGCAGCGCAGGAAAGCGCCGACGCCTCGGGCCCATCCGGCAGCCGCAGCGGCGCGGGCGACGCGGCGTTCGCGACGCCGCGCGGTGGGCTGTCGGTCGCCCCGCCCGGGAACCCGGCCAACAGGTTCAACAGCGGCAACAGGCCGCGCATGCGCGCCGCCGGCCGGCGCTCCGCATAGACCGATTCATCAAACACCAGACCACCGACCCGGTCGCCCCCGTCGACAGCGGCCCAGGCGAGTAGCGCCGTCGCACGCGCCGCGATCACCGATTTGAACGCGACGCGGGTGCCGAAACGCATGCCGGGCCCCTGGTCGACCAGAAACCATACCGGTCTTTCGCGTTCCTCGCGAAACAGTTTCACATGGGGTTGCGCCGACCGCGCGGTGACCCGCCAGTCCATGTTGCGCGGATCGTCTCCGGGCTGATAGACGCGCGACTCGTCGAACTCCATGCCACGCCCGCGAAACCGCGACAGGTGGCCCCCGCTGCGCGTCGCCAGCACCTTGCCGCGGGGTGCGAGCTGAAGACGCCCGGCCTCCTGGCGCAGCGCGATCAGATCCGCAAGGTCGACCTGCGTGCCTTGTAGAGTCGCGTTGTCCTTGTTTGCTGACATCTATCGCCTATCGGGGTGGACTTCTCGAGTCGGGTCGCCGGCATGGACCGTGGCATGGCGCCCGTCAGACAATCTTCAGGGGACCGGCACCTTGGCGAGCAGCGCCTCGACGAATCCCTGGGCCGTCCGTCCCTCGGCCTCGGCCTGATAAGAGAGCAGCACACGGTGACGCAGCACGTCCGGCGCGACCGCCTGGATGTCCTCGGGCGACACATAATCGCGCGAACCCAGCCAGGCGCGCGCACGGGCGCAGCGGTCGAGCGCCAGCGTCGCACGCGGGCTGGCGCCGTAGCGCAGCCAGTCGGCCAGATCCACGCCGTAGCGCGCCGGGTCGCGGGTTGCCATCACGAGGTGCACCAGGTAGTCCTCCACGTCGGGCGACAGGAAAAGGTCGAAGATCGACCGCCGCGCCGAGAAGACACTGCGCTGGCTGATGCGTCGGCCGACCGCGGCCGCATCCCCGGCCATTACCTCGCTGCGGTTCAGCGCGAGTATCGCCTTCTCGGTGGCCAGGTCCGGGTAGTCGACCCGCACGTGCATCAGGAACCGATCGAGCTGCGCCTCGGGCAGCGGGTAGGTCCCCTCCTGCTCGATCGGGTTCTGGGTCGCCATGACCAGGAACAGGTCCGGCAGCCGAAAGGTCTCGCGGCCGACGGTGACCTGGCGCTCGCCCATTGCCTCGAGTAGCGCCGACTGCACCTTGGCCGGTGCGCGGTTGACCTCGTCGGCCAGCACCACGTTGTGAAACACCGGCCCCCGGTCGAAGTGGAAGCTGCCGTCCTGCGGGCGGTAGATCTCGGTGCCGGTCAAGTCGGCGGGCAACAGGTCCGGCGTGAACTGGATCCGGTGAAAGTCCCCCTCGATACCGGAGGCCAGCGCCTTGACCGCGCGGGTCTTGGCCAGGCCCGGCGCGCCCTCGACCAGCAGGTGGCCATCCGCGAGCAACGCGATCAAGAGCCGCTCGACGAGCGCCGACTGGCCCAGAATCTGCCGCTCCACGTGCGCGCGCAGCGCGCCGAAGTCGTTGCGCAGCGCCTCGGTAGCGGACGGTTGCGGCGTCGTGCCGACCGCGCCGGCGCGACCCTCCGTTGTACTCATCGATCGATACCCCTCCCTTTTCTGCGCCTAGGACCCCCAGTTTGCAGGTATCGTTCCGTCAATGACAGGCCGGGGTTGCGTTTCCGCCATGGCCAGCCCGATTAGACACGCTTTCGGCGACCCGATTCGACAGCGGCGACTGCTGCCTGGCCGCGCCGGTCGCAGTACGTTACCCTAGCTGCCCAGCCGCTTTGCGTGAACCGCCGGCCGAGGGACGGTTGACACGATGCCGATACCCGTCGACCGCCCCCGTTTTATGCACGGCCAGGCGCCGTCAGCGCTGCGGACCTGCGGTACATGAGCGAAGCGGCAACGCCAGTTAACCGGCCCTAGTAGGAACGTCTCAACGCATGGCATTCGAACTGCGCGCCGGGCTCGCGGCAAGGGTTTTTCTGGTCTGCATCACGGCGACGCTGCTGATGCCGTCGCTGGCCGAAGCGCAGCGTCCGCGCGTCGGCCTGGTCCTCGGCGGCGGCGGCGCACGCGGCGTTGCGCACCTCGGCGTGCTCAAGGTGCTCGAAGAGATGCGCATCCCGATCGACTGCATCGCCGGGACCAGCATGGGCTCGCTGGTCGGCGGCGTCTATGCCGCGGGCGTCCCGATCGACGAGATCACCGAGCGGCTCGCGGCGATCGACTGGGTTGACCTGTTCACCGACGACCCGCCGCGTAAAGAGAAACCGTTCCGCGCCAAACGCGACGATTTCGAGAACCTGTTCCGCTTGGAACTCGGCCAGCGCGGCACCGACCTGCTGATGTCATCCGGATCCACCGCGGGCTATAAATTCGAGTTCCTGTTGCGCGAGATGGTGGCCGGTGCCGGCAATTTTGCAGACCAGGACTTCGATCGGCTGCCGATCCCGTATCGTGCAACCGCGACCAACATCGAAGACGGCACGAGCAAGGAATTTCGGCGCGGTGATCTGGTGAAGGCGATGCGCGCGAGCATGTCGGTACCCGGTGCGATCGCGCCGGTCGAGATCGACGGCAAGCTGTACGTGGACGGCGGGCTGCTGCAAAACCTGCCCGTGGCCGCGGCACGCACGGCCTGCGCCGACCGGGTCATCGTGGTCAACGTGGGCAGCGGCCTGCTGTCGCGCGACGAGTTGGACTCTGCGGTCGCCATCTCGCTACAGATGATCAATGTGCTGATGGAGCAAAACGTGCGCGCCTCGATCGCGTCGCTCGGCCCAGACGATATACTGATCGAGCCGACGCTGGGAAACTTCAGCTCGGCGAACTTTTCCGATGCGATGCCGCTGGTCGCCGTCGGCGAGGCCGCCGCGCGTTCCAGGGCCGATGCGCTGCGCACGCTGTCGGTCTCCGAGGCCGACTACCGGGCGTGGCGCGCCGCAGTCGCGGCCCGTCTGCCGGTCGTACCGCCGGTCACCGAGGTGCGCGTCGCCACCGAGGGCTCGCGGGTCAACCCGACCGTGATCGAGCGCGAACTCGCGCAGGTGCCGGGCGTCGATCTGCGCAACCGGCCGGAGACCGATTTCAGCCTCGAGAACCTCAACGCCCGGCTCGAGCAGGTCTACGGGCGCGGCGATTTCGAGCGCATGGACTACCAGTTCATCGACCAACCCGGCTCGCGCACGGTCGAGGTACAGGGTGTCGAGAAATCCTGGGGTCCGAACTATGTGAAATTCGGCCTTGGCCTGGCCTCTGACTCGGACGAGACCCGGTTCACCGCAAGCGCGAGCCATCGACGTACCTGGATCAATGCGCTCGGCGCCGAGTGGCGCAACGACCTGCAGCTCGGCCACCGGCAGCAGTTCGCGAGCGAATTCATTCAACCGGTCGCGTTCAAGGCCGGTGCATTCGCCGCACCGCGCATCGACCTCGAGAAGGAGCCGGTCGTCTACTATCTGGGCGGCCGGCGCATCGGCGAGTACCGGGTCAAGCATGCACGCGCCCACCTCGATTTCGGCGTGCAGGACAAATATGGCGAAGCCCGCCTCGGCGCCTTCACCGGGACGTTGTCGGCGGATGAGGACTTCGGCCTGGTCACGGGTGTGCCCGACTTCGACCTGAACCAGGTCGGCGTCACCGGCCGCCTGGTCTTCGACCAGATCGACAGCCCGCATTTCGGACGCAGCGGCGCGCTCGCCGCGCTGAATCTGTTCGCGACGCTCGACGACTGGGGATCCGAAGACGACTACAGCAAGATCGATCTGATGCTGGTCGGGGCCAAGAGCTTCGACCGCCACGCCTTCCAGGTCGCCGGCTATTACGGCACCAAGCTGAGCGGTGATCTGCCGCCCTACGACCCGTTCCTGCTCGGCGGCTTCCTGCGCGGTTCCGGCTACCGCATGGACGAGCTGATCGGCGATGAAGTGGCGATGGTGCGCGGCGTATACAGCTATCAGATCGCAACGTTGCCGACGCCGCTCGGGCGTGGCGTCTACCTCGGTGCGTCGATCGAGGCGACCGAGGCGACGCTCGGCGTCGACCTGAACGATTCCAAGAAGGTACGACCGTCCGCGAGCCTCTTTCTCGGGGCCGACACGATCCTCGGACCGGCCTACGTCGCCTGGGGCCATGCATTCAGCGACGACAACCCCGATGCACTGTACCTGCTGCTCGGCACGCCCTGATCGCGGGACGCGTGCCGCGGCGTCAGGTCAGCGCCTGATCGCTCTCGACCGAGGCGAAGAATATGCTCGACGCCTCGAGATCCATGAACGCCTCCTGCATGCGCCGGGTCTCCGCGATCCGCGCTGCAATTTCCGGCGCTTCCTCGACACCATCGAGCTGGGCGCCGTTGTCCCACCAGACCTCCAGCACCGCGTCGAACGGCTCCAGCGTGCCGCGCAGCTCCTGGATCGCTGTATTGAATGGGATCTTCAACCCGAAACTGACCGCGAAGCGGCGCGCCCCGGTCGCCGCAGCGAGCGCCTCGTAGGCCTGCTGATACGCTTGCCAGTGACGCCGGAACGCGTCCACCGTGATTCCCGGCTTGCGGCGCACGCATTG
>CBFCWF010000155.1:0-10475 GCA_965601425.1 uncultured Chromatiaceae bacterium
AGATGTGTGGCAAGGACGGCCCGGCCGGCACCTGCATGATCTTCTACGACCTTACCGATCTGGCGACGCGGCCCAACGGACGCACGGCCGACGATGCAAATTCGGAGGCGCCTCAGCGGCAGCTGTACAAGCTGCCCGTCTACAAGAACAAGCGGGTGCTGCTCGTCGATCTCGAGTCGGTGTGCTGCGTCAAGGCCGACGGCCGTTATTCGAAACTCTATACCGACAGCGAGGACTACTTCTGCAATCTGTCCATCTCCGAACTCGACAATCGACTGGATGAGCAGATGTTCTTCCGCGTTCACCGCAGCCACATCGTCAACCTGCGCTTTGCCAAGTCCTTCGAAAAGCGCGATGAACAGTGCTTCATCGTGATGGACCACGGCGACGGCATCAAGGTCCCCATCAGCCGTAACAAGGTCGGTAGCCTCAAAGAGGTGCTGGGCCTGGCCTGACCTGTTCTGCGGGCGGCGCCCGGCGATGGTCGGCTCGGGGGCGTCCGCTGCAGGGGTGCGGCAGTCGAGCCTCCGGGGATGTCTTCGGGCCGGTTCGTGCGTCGCGCCGGCCGCCCCCGGTCTGCCGACCCTTCGTTGACCATATTTTGTCTAATCTGATCGATTCGGCGCGACGTTGCGTCGACGTCGCCCAGCACTCAGGCGAAAACCCCCTCACTCGGCGGTATTTGCGCGCGGTTCCCGTCCCGCTGTTGGTGGTCGGATTCCTGCAGCTCATGCCGGCGATCTGCATTTCATCCGGCTCCGCTTGCGTAATGTTCATATAACGACCAAATTCAGGGGCGACAAGAGCTAGACCCCAAGCGGTGTCCACCGCAAACAACGAAAGACCGGGAGGAGAACATGATCCCAGCAGGATTCGAATACCACGCGGCCGCCAGCGTCGAGGATGCCGTCAGGCTGTTGGCAGAACACGAGGATGCCAAGGTACTGGCTGGCGGTCACAGCCTGCTGCCGATGATGAAGCTGCGCTTCGCCGAACCTGCCCACCTGGTCGACATCAACGGTCTGAGCGAGCTCAAGGGTATCCAGCGCGAGGGGGACACCCTGCGCATCGGCGCGATGACCACCGAGAGCGAGCTGATCGCGTCGGACATCCTGCAACAGCATTGCCCGCTGCTGGTCGAGGCCGCGCGGCTGGTGGCCGACCCGCAGGTGCGCAATCGCGGCACGGTCGGCGGCGACGTCGCGCATGGCGACCCCGGCAACGACCACCCCGCGGTGATGCTGGCCCTGGATGCGGAGTTCCTGATCGAGGGGCCCGATGGCGAACGCAGCGCATCGGCAAACGGCTTTTTTCTCGGCACCTACTGGACCGGTCTTGAAGAGGGCGAGTTGCTGACCGCGATCCGCGTGCCGATGCTCAAACCGGGGACCGGTTACGGCTACAACAAGTTGAAACGCAAGACCGGCGACTACGCAACGGCAGGCTCGCCGGTGGTCTTGAGCCTGGACGGCGACCGCTGCAGCGAGATCCGCATCGGTCTGACCAATGTGGCGCCGATGGCGATCCGCGCCGAGTCGGCCGAAGACCTGTTGCGCGGCCAGGTGATCACAGAGGCGCTGATCGAGCAGGCCGCCGAGCAGGTCATGGCGGCCTGTGATCCGGCCGAGGACCTGCGCGGCGACGTGGAGTACAAGACCCACATGGCGGCGGAGATGGCGCGCCGTTCCATCCGAGATGCCCTGGCACGGGCGAGGAGCTGACGGCGATGGCGAAGCAACACATTACCTTTGCACTGAATGGCCAACAGGTCGACGCACTGGTCGAACCGCGCGAGCTGCTGGTGCACACGATCCGCGAGACGCTCAGCCAGACCGGGACGCACATCGGTTGTGAGACGTCGCACTGCGGTGCCTGCACGATCGACCTCGACGGGGTGTCCGTGAAGGCCTGTACCCTGCTCGCGATGCAGGCCAACGGGTCCGAGATCACGACCGTCGAGGGTCTGGCCGGTGCCGAGGGGCTGCATGCGGTGCAACAGGCCTTCATCGAGGAGCACGGCCTGCAATGTGGCTTCTGTACGCCGGGAATGCTTGTGCGCGCCTACCGATTGCTGCAGGAGAACCCGAACCCGACGGACGAGGAGATCCGCTGGGGTATGTCCGGCAATCTATGCCGCTGCACCGGGTATCAGAACATCATCAAGGCGGTGCACTCGGCCGCACAGAAACTGCAACAGGCCTAAGGGGGCAAACCGATGGCAGCAAAAGCAGAGGATATCGGCCGCGAAGACGCCCTGCAGGGCATCGGCTGTTCGCGCAAGCGCAAAGAAGACCCACGCTTCGTCCAGGGTAAAGGGAACTACGTCGACGACATCAAAATGCCCGGCATGCTATTCGCCGACATGGTGCGCAGTCCTTACGCGCATGCGCGTATCAAGGGGATCAACAAGGAGAAGGCCCTGGCGCTGCCTGGGGTGCACGCGGTGCTGACCGCCGACGACCTCAAGCCGCTCAACCTGCACTGGATGCCGACACTGGCAGGTGACGTACAGGCGGTACTCGCCGACGAGAAGGTGCACTTCCAGTATCAAGAGGTCGCGGTGGTCGTTGCCGACGATCGGTATATCGCCGCGGACGCGATCGACCTGGTCGAGGTCGAATACGAGCCCTTGCCTGTGTTGGTGGATGCGCACAAGGCGATGGACGAAGATGCGCCGGTGTTGCGGGAGGACCTCGCGGGCAAGACCGAGGGGGCACACGGCCAGCGTCGGCATCAGAATCACATCTTCACCTGGGAGGCCGGCGACAAGGATCCGACCGACCGCGTGTTCGAGGATGCCGAGGTCACCGTCAAACAGGCGATGTACTACCATCGCGTGCACCCGAGCCCGCTCGAGACCTGTGGCTGCGTCGCCTCGTTCGACAAGGTCAACGAGCATCTGACCGTATACATCACCTCGCAGGCCCCACACGTGGTGAGGACCGTGGTATCAATGCTGTCGGGCATCCCGGAGAGCAAGATTCGGATCGTGTCGCCCGATATCGGCGGCGGCTTCGGCAACAAGGTGGGCATCTACCCGGGTTACGTGAATTCCATCGTCGCCTCGATCGTGCTCGGGCGGCCGGTCAAGTGGGTCGAGGACCGCATGGAGCATCTGTCGACCACCGCGTTCGCGCGCGACTACCATATGACAGGCGAACTGGCGGCAGACAAGGATGGCCGCATCAAGGGCCTGCGCGTGCGGGTGCTCGCGGATCATGGCGCCTTCGATGCCTGTGCCGATCCTTCGAAATTTCCTGCCGGTCTGTTTCACATCTGCACCGGCTCATACGATGTCCCGGTCGCACATGTGCAGGTCGATGGTGTTTACACCAACAAGGCGCCTGGCGGGGTCGCGTACCGCTGTTCGTTCCGCGTCACCGAGGCGGTCTATGTGATCGAGCGAACGCTGGATGTGTTGGCCCAGAAGCTCGGTATCGACAAGGCCGAGATCCGCCGTCGCAACTTCGTCAAGCCGGAACAGTTCCCCTACCGGACGGCGCTGGGCTGGGAACTGGACAGCGGCGACTACCCGACGGCGATGGACAAGGTCCTCAAGGCGGTCGATTACGAAGGCCTGCGGAAGGAACAGGAGGAAAAACGCGCCAGGGGTGAGCTGATGGGTATCGGTCTGGTGACCTTCACCGAGATCGTCGGTGCCGGACCGACCCGCACCTGCGACATCCTCGGCGTCGGCATGTTCGACAGCGCTGAGATACGCGTGCACCCCACCGGCAGCGTCATCGCCCGCATGGGTACCATCACGCAGGGTCAGGGTCACCAGACGACCTATGCCCAGATCATCGCCAGCGAGCTCGGCCTGCCCTCCGATCAAATCCAGATCGAGGAGGGCGACACCGACACCGCGCCCTACGGCCTCGGCACCTACGGCTCGCGCTCGACCCCGGTAGGCGGCGCGGCGACCGCGGTCGCCGCGCGAAAGATCCGTGCGAAGGCCCAGAAGATCGCGGCGCATCTGCTGGAGGTCGACGAGAACGACCTGGAGTGGGACATCGACCGCTTCAAGGTCAAGGGGGTGCCGGGCCAGGAGAAGACCATGAAGGAGGTCGCCTGGGCAGCGTACAACGACCTGCCGGAGGGTATGGAACCCGGTCTGGAAGCGGTGGACTATTACGACCCACCCAATTTCACCTACCCGTTTGGCGCCTATCTGTGCGTGGTGGATATCGACAAGAACACCGGGCAGACCCATGTCCGCCGCTTCTACGCGCTGGACGATTGCGGCACCCGGATCAACCCGATGATCATCGAGGGCCAGATCCACGGCGGATTGAACGAGGGCTATGCAGTGGCGATGGGCCAGGAGCTGCCGTATGACGAGGAGGGCAACTCGCTCGGCAACACCTTCATGGACTATTTTATCCCGACCTTTGTCGAGACCCCGCAATGGGAGACGGACTATACGGTGACACCGTCGCCGCATCATCCGCTGGGTGCCAAGGGCGTGGCCGAGTCGCCGCATGTGGGCAGCATCCCCTGTTTTACTTCGGCGGTGGTCGATGCCTTTTCCCACCTTGGGGTGACCCATATGGACATGCCGCACAGCGCCTATCGGGTGTGGCAGCAAATTCACGCACTGGGCCTGGACACACACGGCTGAACCACCGCTTGCGCCCCGGCCGATACCGGCCGGGGGCATGGGAGAACCGAGATGAAAGTCACGCTGGACAAGACCTTCCCGATCGACGCGCCGGCCAGCAGCGGCTGGAAGTTTCTGCAAGACATTCCCGGTGTCGCCGGCTGCATGCCGGGCGCCGAGATTACCGAGGCGATTGACGATCGACACTACAAGGGCCGGGTCAAGGCCAAGATCGGCCCGGCGACGATGGCGTTCAACGGCGACATCGAGATCCAGGACATCGACAGCGACAAGCGCGAAGTCCACCTGATCGGACGGGGCCAGGACACCAAGGGGACCTCGTCGGCGACGATGGATCTGAAGGCCAGGATCCTGGATGGCGCCGACGGCGGCTGCGTCTTGGAGGGCGAGGCCGAGGTCGCGGTGACCGGCAAGGCGGCCAGCCTGGGAGGGCGGATGATGACCCAGGTCGCGGATCAGATACTCAACCAGTTCGGCAAGAATTTCGCAAATAATGTGATGGCCCTGGGTGAGGGCGAACAGGCCAAGGAGGCGCGCGAGGAGCTTTCAGAGCAGCCCAAGGAGGTCAATGGACTGGCGTTTGCCTGGGCCGCGATCGTCGGCTTTTTCCGCAGCCTGTTCGGTCTGAACAAGGCCAGCTCGAACTGAGCCGGGGCAGGGGCAACAGGCATGGCAGGCGAGAATCGGATTGCGGACCTGCAGGGTCGTCTGGCCGGCGCCGGCTATATCGCCGAGCGGGCACTGAGCGCCACGCTGCTGCTGTTCACCGAGCTGCAGCGGCCGCTGTTGCTCGAGGGTGATGCCGGTGTCGGCAAGACCGAGATCGCCCGCGTCCTTTCACAGGTGTTCGCGTGCCCGCTGATTCGCCTGCAATGCTATGAGGGGCTCGACGTCAACTCGGCAGTCTACGAGTGGAACTATCAACACCAGTTGCTGGCGATCAAACTGCTGGAACAAGGCAAGATCGATCCGGACAGTGCAGAGCAGCAGATATTCAGCAAGAAATACCTGCTTGAGCGGCCGCTGCTCCGCGCGATCACCCAGTCCGTGCCACCGGTGCTGCTGATCGACGAAATCGACCGTGCGGACGAAGAGTTCGAGGCCTATCTGCTCGAGCTGCTTTCCGACTTTCAGGTCAGTGTGCCCGAACTCGGGACCATCGCGGCGCTCAGCCGGCCCTACGTGGTGCTCACCTCAAACGGTACGCGTGAACTCAGCGATGCATTGCGTCGACGCTGTCTGTATCACTATGTCGAGTACCCCTCGTTCGACAAGGAACTGCGCATCGTCAACGCGCGGGTGCCGGAGATCGGTCCGCAGCTGGCTCGCCAGGTCGTCGCGTTCGTGCAGGAACTGCGGCGGCACGACCTGCGCAAGAATCCGGGTATCGCGGAGACGCTGGACTGGGCCGCGGCACTGCTACGTCTGGACGTCGAGGGCCTGGATGCCGACACCCGGACGGTGATGGACTCGCTGGTCTGCCTGTTGAAGACCCGCGAGGACAGCGCGCGGCTCGACGAGGTCGAGGTCGAGCGGCTGATTGCGAGGGCGGTATGAACATGGTTGCACTGCAGCAGGGTGAAAGGATCGGCGACGCACTGCAGCGCCGCCTGATCGGATTTGTGCGCCTGCTGCGTGCGAAAGACTTTCATGTCGGCGTCGCCGAGGAAGTCGATGCACAGCGCGTCGCGTTGCACTGTGATCTGACCGACGCCCAGCGCCTGCGCTGGGGCATGCGGGCGCTGCTGTGCTCCGATCAGGAGGAATGGGAGCAGTTCGACGAGCTGTTCGATGCCTACTGGCTGCCCGCGAATATGCACAGTCGCTACCAGGCGATGCCGGGTGCGCCGGTCGCGCGTGAGTTGTCCGGCCGGGGCGGCGAACGCAAGGGGCGGGGGTCGCCGGCCGAGGCGGACGGTGCCGGCGATGGCGATGCCAGCGATGCTGCCGGCGATGGCACCCGAGAGGGGGCGAGTGCCGGTGAACAGCTCGCCGGCGCCGATTTCCAGTCGCTCGCCGATGCCGGTCAGATGCGCGCGATGGAGCGCCTGGTCGAGCGTCTCGCGCGCAGGATGCGCCGGCGCCTGGTGCGACGCCAGCGCGTGCAGCGGCAGGGGCGGCGCATCCACCTGCGCGGGACACTGCGTACCTGCCTGCGGTACGGTGGTACGCCCATGCAACTGGTCTATCGACGGCGTTGCCGGCGTCAGCCGCGACTGCTGATGATCGTCGACGTGAGTCGTTCGATGTCGCTCTACAGTCATGTCTTTCTGCGCTTCGCGCGCGGACTGGTCAATGCATTTCGCGATGCCTCGGCGTTCGCCTATCACACGCGCCTGGTTCCGATCACCGATGCGCTGCGACAGACCGATATGATGCGGATGCGCACCAGTCTGGCCTTGATATCGCAGGGCTGGTCCGGCGGTACCCGGATCGGCGAGTGTCTGGGGCATTTCAACGACGACTACGGCCGGCTGGTCAACGGGCGCAGTGTGGTGATCATCGTCAGCGATGGCCTGGATACCGGCGAGCCGGCGACGCTGGCCAATGAGCTGGCCCGGATCAAGCAGCGCTGTCGCAAGCTGATCTGGTTGAATCCACTGCTGGGGCGTCCCGGTTACGAGCCGAAGACCCGTGGCATGCAGGCGGCATTGCCGCACATTGACCTGTTTGCACCGGCACACAACCTGCAAAGCCTGCAGGCCCTGGAGCCGGCGCTGCTCGGGCTCTGAATCAGGATCGGGGGCGAAGATGATGCTGCACAGCGATGCCGTGCTGGACAAGGCCCAGCAACTCAAGGCCGAGGGTACGCCGTTCGTCCTGGCGACGGTCGTGCGGGCCGAATCGCCGACCTCGGCCAAGCCGGGTGCGAAGGCCGTCGTGACGAACGACGGCGCGCTGATCGGCTGGATAGGCGGGGGCTGCGCCCAGCCCGCGGTGCTGGATACGGCAAAAAAGGCACTCAAGGACGGCCAGTCGCGGCTGATCCGGGTCAGCCCCAACAAGGGTGGGGCGGTCGAGGAGGGGGTCATCGATTTCGGCATGACCTGTCACAGCGGAGGCACCCTGGACATCTTCATCGACCCTGTCATCGCCCGGCCGGCCCTGCTGATCCTCGGTGCCTCGCCGGTCGCCCGGACGCTGTGCGTGCTGGCGCATCATGCCGGCTTCGCGGTCAAGGTCGCGTTTCCCGGCGCGAATGCGGACATGTTCCCGGACGCGCAGGAGATCATCGACGGCATGGACCCCGCGCCTTTCGGCGCTGGCGCGGCCACCCGGGTGGTCGTGGCGACCCAGGGCAAGCGTGACGAGGCCGGGCTCGAGGCGGCCCTGCAAATCGGTGCGCCCTATGTCGCCTTCGTCGCCAGTGCCCGCAAGGCCGACAAACTGAAGACCTACCTCAAGGAGCGCGGTCATGACCCCGCCCGGGTCGACGCGATCCTCTCCCCGGCTGGCGTAGAAATCGGTGCCGTCACGCCCGAGGAAATCGCGGTTTCGGTTCTCGCCGGGCTGATTGCGGCGCGCCGCAGCGCATTGCCGACCGTGACCGGCGTGGCGTCCGAGACATCGGCCGGCTGCTGCGGTGGTGCGGCTGAACCGGAAGCGTCGCAGACCGTCGGGAACGGCGGCTGTTGCGGCGGCGGAGACACGGCGCAGACCCGGATCGACCCGGTGTGCGGCATGACGGTGCAGGTCGCCGATGCCGAGTATGTCAGCCGCTACCAGGGGCGCGATTACTATTTCTGCTGTGCCGCTTGTCGTCATGCCTTCGACAAGGACCCGCTGAAATTCCTCGAGGCCAGGGAGGTCTCGTGATGCGCTTCTCCGCGATTCTGCTGGCCGCCGGAGAATCGCGCCGCATGGGCGAGGTCAACAAGCTGACGCTGCCGGTCGCCGGTGAGCCGCTGTTGCGGCGCACGGCCCGGACGCTGCTGCGCGCCGGGCTGCAGGAGATCGTGGTCGTGCTCGGGCATCAGCGTCACATCTCCGAGCCCCTGTTGCGGGACCTGCCGCTGCGAGTCGTCTCCAACGACGATTACCTTGATGGCCAGATGACCTCGGTGCACCGTGGCCTGGCGGCCATGCGGCAGGCCTGCGACGCGGTCCTGGTGTGCCTGGCCGACCTGCCGCTGCTCGAGGTGGCGGACCTGCACCGGCTTGCCGACGCCTTTGTCGACTGTCCGACCTCGGTGCTGGTGCCCACCTATCGGGGCGCGCGCGGCAACCCGATCGTGCTGGCCTATGCACACCGGGAGCAGATCCTCGCCGGCGACCGCACCCTCGGCTGCAGGCGCCTGGTCGAAAAGCACCCGGAATTGGTGACGGCGCTGGAGATGGACTCCGATCATGTGGTGTTCGATCTGGACACGCCGGAGGCCTATCAGCGGCTGCAGCGGCGGCTGGGTGACCCCGACGCCGCAACCCTTGTTTCGAACGACGGCTGAGAGGCATGGCATGGCGAAAGACATCTACGCGGTAATCCACGATCTCCAGCAGCGCGGCGAACCCTTCGCCGTTGCGACCGTGGTCGAGACGGCCGGCTCGGTCTCGGCGAAGACCGCGTCGAAGGCGGTCATCGACCGCGAGGGCCGCGTCGTGGCCGGCTGGGTGGGCGGCGGCTGTGCCGAGTCGGGGACCTGCGAAAAGGCCCTGGAGTGTCTAAGCGATGGCGAGACCGCGGTGCTCGACATCGACCTCGATGACGAAATGCTCGGCGCCGGCATGCCCTGTGGTGGCAGTATGCGCGTCTACGTCGAGCCGGTCTTGCCGCGCGCGAGCCTGTGGATCATGGGCCACGGCCGGGTCGCGGAGTCGCTGTGCATCCTCGGCGACCTGCTCGGTCTGCGGGTCATCGTCAACGACCCGGGCGTCGACTGGGACAGATACCCCGATGCCAGCCGCCTGATCACCGACGATCTCGATTACGAACAACTGACCCCGTTGGCCGGGGACTACGTGGTCATCGCCACCCAGCACAAGGGCGATCACGAGTCGATCAAGCGGGCGCTGGCCTCCGAGGCCGGCTATATCGCGCTGATCGCCAGCCGCAAGCGCTCCGGCCTGGTGCTGGACTACCTGCGCGAAGAGGGCTTTTCGGAACAGGACATCGCCCGCGTCATGGCGCCTTCGGGACTCGATCTCGGTGCACGCACCCCGGAGGAGATCGCGCTCTGCGTGATGAGCGAGATCGTGCTGCTGCGCCGTGGCGGCAGCGGTATGCGTATGCGCGACAAACTGCAGCAGCGGCGGCTGCGCGCCGCCGGCGGCTGAGGCATGACCGCGGTGGCGCAGACGATCTCGGCGGCTGACGGTCTGGACGTCGGACAGGTCCGGCGGGACTTTCCGCTGCTGCAGGACGCGATGCTGGCCCGCGGTCTGCACTATCTGGACAATGCCGCGACGACGCAGAAGCCGCGCCAGGTCATCGATGCCGTCAGCGCCTGCTATAGCGAGGAGTACGGGCCGATACACCGGGCGCTCTACCCGCTGGGCGAGGCCGCGACTGAACGCTACGAGCAGTCACGCCGGACCCTGGCCGCGTTCCTCGGTGCCGGGTCGGCCGATCAGCTGGTGTTTACGCGCTCCGCGACCGAGGCGATCAATCTGGTTGCCGCCGGCTGGGCCCTGCCCAGACTGAGGCCGGGCGATCGGATCTGGGTCAGCCGGATGGAGCACCATGCGAACTATCTGCCCTGGCAGCGAATCTGCCAGCAGCGTGGTGCCGAGTTGCGCATCATCGAGCTGGACGGTGACGGACGGTTGGATCTCGCGCAGACACCCGAATTGTTCGCCCCGCGCACCCGGCTGATTGCGGTGAGCCAGGTATCCAACGTGCTCGGTACAGAGAACCCGG
>CBFCWF010000156.1:0-10352 GCA_965601425.1 uncultured Chromatiaceae bacterium
AAACCAGACAGGTTTGGATATCCTTTCAAAACGCGTCCGAGGTTGCTCCATTGCGGTTTCGAAAATGTCGCAATGACCTCGTGGCGGGAAAGCCGGCGACACAGAAGCTTTGGCTGCAGCTCAAAAGCCCTGGCCTACGTGTGAGAGAGCCATATTGCCTCTCGGTGTCTTTATGGTTGCCGCAAGCAAAGTTGGAAAACATACGGCTTTCATGATCTAACCACCGCTGTTGCCAAATGCCGGCAGGGGCCACCCTGCCGGATTGTGTTCTTGGCGTGCGTGACTTATTTCACAGAGGCAAGGTATGTGGTGATAGCGGTAAGTTCGGCATCGTCAGGAGGCACATCACACTGCGCGGGCGAATAGAACGCTGCATGCATGATTTCAGACTCTTCTGTATCTCCCTCGCCAGAGAGAATTTTCTTGGCTTTCTCAAACAGCTCGTCCTGCGGTTTCCCGGCAAGCTTGGGGATTACTTTGCTGATCGGCGCCTTCGCCTCAGCGCCATGACAGTTGATGCAGCCGTGATATTCGAACAGTTCTTTGCCGCTCTGGCCGGCATAGCCACTCCCTGTGACCGTTATTGCGGCAATCAGGACAATTGACGATTTCATCTTCATCAGTCTCGCTCCTCTCGTTGTTGACATCGCATCTTCCAGCTCTGACAGGACATGAAACGCCGCACCTTCGTTCCGGTATTCTTTGGGCCCTCGCTCGACACCCAGCGCATGCCGACGGCGGTTTGCAGTTGGCATCAACGCATGGCCTCGGCCATGGCCCCGGTGGTTGCCGGCTCTTGCGCGTATAAGACATCAAACTGCCGGATGAAGTACTCGACCGGCCGTGCGCCGCTGATTCGGCGAATCAAGCGGATGTCCCCACGGCCCGGCTCTGTCCGCGCCCAGAAGAAGCTCGGTGTGCCGCGAACACGCAAGCGGCGGCCTAGCGCTATGTCGTCATTAACCCTTGTCTTGTGACGACCGTCTGCCACGCAGCGCCGAAATATCGGTAAGTCGATCCCGACGGCCTGCGCATGGACCTCGAGAAACTCCGCGGCGATGGCCTTTTGGTGTCTGTAGATGCGGTCTCGGAACGCCGCATACCTTCCCTGGTCGTTGGCGCAGCGCGCCGCCTCGGCCGCTTCTTGGGCGTGGTGATGCCTGGGATCAATAGCAACATCAATGAAGACGTAGCGCAGCTTTCCAGTGTCGATGTAGCGTTTCCGCAGCGTAGGCATCGTGTTCAGCCAGTGGCGCCGGCAATAGGGGCATCCGAAACTGGCTATCTCGACAATGGCCAACGGCGCATCCTCAGCCCCTAGCGTGGGCCGACCGTCGATATTCATATGGCGAATCGGTGAGTCCGCGCCCTGTTGGGTCTGACGCGCGACCGCCATCAATCGTTCGAACTCGCTCTGCGCCCCATCGCTCCGGGCCGATGTCGTCGCTTCTTCGGGCTGAGATGGGTCTGCCTCGGCAGCGACGGCCCAAACGTGGCACAACATCAACAGCGTTAGGCAAGCGCAAGCCGCTAGAGGTGCGGACCCACATGTTCCCCTTCTGTCGCACCGAGAGAAATCGGGGGGCGTCGGCTGATCCTGCCGGCGTCGCAGCTGAAACATTTTCAGGCGTCTATTTTTCATTCGCAGTCCTCGTCGGACTCGTAAGCACCCTCGGTCGCGCGTGGCAGGGGTTTCTCCCGCGCGTCGGAATCGAGGGAGGGCGACGAAGGCCGACCGCCTTGCTCGGCTGACGGGGCACCGGCATCCGGACTCGGCAACGTTGGGTCACCGGTGGCGGCCATGGCCACAGTGACCAGCACGACGCTTAAACATGTCAACAAGACCTTGGCTTTGGGATCAGTCTTGATGCCCTTGAAGCCTTGGGTTGCCAACCGCGATGACAACGGATGCATGGCCCACGCCTCCTTGTTTGCTGGCCTCAATGATTGGCCAGTATCCGGATCGTTTTTCCAATGCTTTGCCAATTGCTTGCCAACGGTTTTGCAACGAAAAAACAACGACCAAGAAAAACAACAACTTGACAGCTTTCGCGACCGTATTCGTCCATCCGGACGATGGATGAGCGACGGCGAGTCATGCTCTGGGTCCAATCCTCAATGCCGCGTTTTTGGTGTGTCGGTCAGCTAACGGTTTTCCGACGCCTTGATTACACTGATGGGAAAGAGAGGGTTAACCCACGGAAGGCGCACGGATGAGCAACTTTTCATTGTCGGACAACAGGTTCACCCTGTTGGGTATCGAGGTCGATCCGACTACGCTGCGGATTCGCGACGATGACAGGGTCGAGCGGGTCGAACCCAGGATGATGCAGGTGCTGCTAATGCTTGCCGGGCAGGCAGGTGAGGTTGTCACCCGCGAGGCACTCGAACGCCAGGTCTGGGCGGGTCGCGTCGTTTCTCACGACGCACTCACCAACACGATTGCCAAACTTCGGCATGTGCTCGGTGATGACCGGCGCCGGCCGCGTTTTATCGAGACGATACCCAAGCGCGGCTACCGCCTGATTCCCCAGCCGGTCCGTTCAGTGGCACCGTCTCCGGGTAGACCCACGCCATTGCGCCTGGAGCGTTGGCTTTTGCCGGCCGCAGCCTTGGTTGTCGCAGTTGGACTCGGACTTTATGCCTGGCTCCTGCCAAGCGAGGAGCAGACGCCAGCCAGGACAGCCAAGGTATCGATCGCGGTGCTGCCGCTGATCGACAACAGCGGGCAAAACGACAATTATTTCATCGACGGATTTACCCTGGACATCATCGAACAACTGGGTCGACAACAGCAGGTGTCGGTGATCGCTCCCGCCACGATTCTTGGCTATCGGGATGCGCTGGCCAGCGACCGCAGCTTGGGCGAGAAACTCGGTGCCCGCTTCCTGGTCCGGGGCGATATGAGCCGCGGTAGCGAAGAGATTCTCGTGAACCTGCGCATGATCGATACCAACAGCGGAGACGAATTATGGGCTCAGCGGTTTACGGGCAGTAATGCGCAGTTCTTCGACATCAAGGAGCAGATCATCGGCAGAATCCTTACTGCGTTACGCCAGCATTCCATCAATCGCTTGACTGCGTTCGATGCAGACCAGGCAACAGACAGCCTCAAGGCCTATGACGAGTTTCTGCGCGGCAGGCGTTATTACGGCCGACTGACACCGGAAGACAATAGGGCAGCGATGCACCATTTCAAGCGAGCGATCGCGCTCGACCCGCAGTTTGCCCGCGCCTATGCCGCGCTGGCATTGACCTGGACGCGTCGGGCGATCGATGGATGGACCGAGAAACCCGAGCAGGCACTCGCCAAGGCGGCGAAACTGGCCAATCAGGCGGCTGAGATAGATCCTGACCTGCCACAGGTGCACTTCGTACGTGGGCAGATTGCGCTGTTTTTCGGTGACCATGCGGCGGCGATCTCGGCCGCAATGAAGGCGACCCGGATAAATCCGAACTACGCCGATGCCTACGGGCTGTTAGCCTGGATCCTGCACTATGGCGGGAGACCCCGACTCGCAGAAAAAGCCTTGCAGGACGCGCTGAGCCGGAATCCTGCCTCTAACGCGTCTTACAAGCAAATCGCCGGCGAGATCCAGTTCGTGACCTACCGGTATGACGAAGCGGTCGAATCATTCGAGGCGGCGTTGGAACGCAACCCCACACATACGCGGGCCCGTCTGTGGCTCGCTGCCTCACTTGTGTTGTTGGGTAAGTATGATGAAGCCGCATGGGAAATCGACGAAATGCAGACGACGAATCCAGACCTGCATTCAACAAATCTGTTGTTTTCCATTCCGCACAAAGATCCTGAGGTGGCCGACACGTTAAAAAAGGCCTTGCGAAAACTCGATTTACCCGAGTTGTCTCAGGCCGTCCATCTCAACGCTGCAGCGGAATTCTGATTTCCCAAAGATCGATACCAAAAGGAATGCCCCGGTAAGCGGCAGCATTCTAGGAAGGAGATCCATCGCTCGATCAGGTTCGTCATGTCCCAACCCTGGCAACGGCGGGCCGTCGTTCAACGCCCTTCGGTGCGTGGTTCGGCGGATGGCGTCGGCGCCGGACCCAGCAGTACGCCCAGCCAGTAGGTCTCGTCGTTCGCAAGCGCGGCGAACTTGACGGCCATTGTCAGTGGCACCGAAAGGATCATTCCGACCGGCCCAAGCAGCCAGCCCCAGAAAACCAGGGAGAGGAAGACGACGAGGGTGGAGAGCCCGATCCGGCGCCCCATCACGGCGGGTTCCACCACATTCCCGATCACGATGTTCACCACGAGGTAGAGGAGCGCAACCGCCCCGCTCATCAATGGACCGAGCTGCAGCAGCGCCAGCAATACCGCCGGTACCGCTGCGATGATGGAGCCGATATTCGGTACGAAGTTGAGCGCGAAGGCGAGGAAAGCCCAGAGCAGGGCAAAGTCCACGCCAAGGAGCGCCAGGCCCGCCCACACAAGGACACTCGTGGCCAGGCTGGTCAGGGCCTTGACCGCAATGTAGCTCTTGGTGCTTTCCACGACCTCGGCGAGCCGTGAGGCATGCGTGCTGCCGCCATCCGGCCGCATCCGTTGCAGCTTGGTCGGAAAGCTCGAGGCCTCGAGCAGCATGAACAGCACGGTGAACATGATCAGAAAGGCATTGCTCAGCACCTGCCTCAGCCCCCCCACCAGCCCGTTCACGAAACCCATCGCTGCACCGGGGTCGAGCACCTGAAACAGGCCCGCCTCACCCAGGTCGACGCCCCGGGCGGCGAGCCAGTCCACTGCGCCTGCGGTCAGCGCCTGCAGGCCTGCCTGATACGCGGGCAGTGCGGCGGAGAACTCCCTGGCGCTGGCAGCGAGCAGCATCGCCACCCCCAGTACGATGAACACCAGCATCAACAGGACCACCGCGCTCGCTAAAGGCGCCGACAGCCCCCGCCGCTTGAGCCAGGCGTCGGGAGCCGACGCGATGATCGCGAGGAAAATCGACAGCAGGAAAGGGACCACGATGGCCTGCGCATACCGCGCTGCGCCCAGGATGATCACGATGCCAGCGATCGTCAGAACGACGTCGCGCAATCGCCAGGTTTCGGCGTTTTCCATCAGGCCTCCCGGGCTTGCGGTGCTCTCTCTTGCGTGCGACTCGCGCGATGCGGCGGGCGCGGTCCGCGTGGGATATTACGCTACCCCGGCGTGCTGCCACCATGTCGCATTCACTCGGCCTCGTGTCCAATACCCGGTCACACTTTCTCGGCATACAGCGCTCGACACTCGGGCTCGCGCCCGCGCACCACGCGCCTGCCGAGCAATGGCCCTTGTGTCTCGGTGACGACGGTGGATTGTCCCTCCCGATGGTGGTCGTCGTAGTGATAGACAACGACCCAATCGCTCGTGCGGCCGAGTTCGTGGGCGCGCGCGGTGTTCGAGAACAGTGCGGTGAAATGCATGTTACTGCCGGACAGGGGCTGCACGACGGCCGGACGCGCGGCCCGAAACACGCACCAGGCCCTGCTCGGGGCGCGCCGTATCTGCCGGACTGCGTTGCTCAGGTGCGAAAAGGACCGGCGACGATCCTGAGCACAGTGCGCCGTCACGCCGAACGACCCAAGCCGATAGAGACAAGGGCCGGCGTCGCCGGCGCCCGGTGGGCGCGATCAAAGCAGCCTTGCGACCAGTCTGCGCACCCGGGCCTGCACCGGGTCGGGCAGAACCGGATGCGCGTCCTGTGCCATGAATCCGATGGACACCGAGCCCACTGGCTTTGCGCCGACCGTCGCAGCGCTCATCTTCAGTTGCCGCAGGGTCGTGAACGCGAACCGGCCGAGTATGCCCGGGGCGGCGCTGGATGCGATCAGCAGCGCCTTCTTGCGTGCATGCCGCCGGCGAAACTGTGGGGCATGCGACCCCCAGGGCCAATACGCATAGACGATGAGCCGCTCCATGAAACGCTTGTACAGCGCGGTCGCCGAGGAAAAGTTGGTCGGGGAAGCCAGAATCAGTCCATCGGCCGCTTCGATTCCTGCGATCAGCTCGTGCATGCCGTCCTGGTGCACACAGCGGCCCGGCGACTCGCCCGGCGTCTGGGTGCACTCGCGACAGTTGCGGCAGAATTCGATCGGATAGTCACGCAGGTACACGACCTCGGTCTCTGACCCGGCCGCGCTGGCAGTCTGCAATGCGAAGGACACTGCCTGGTCTATCGCACCGCCTGCGCGGTACGAACCATTCACCGCAAGCAGTCGAGGCATCTTTCCGGGGGAGGGTGGCGGCTTCACCCGGTCGATCCGCTAAAACCGGATCTCGGCCTTGATGCGCCGCACCTCGCCGAGCGAATTGAACACGACGCGGTAGACCGTCTGGCCCTGCCGGTAGAGCCAGTAGGCCCCGCTGGCCGAATAGGGCCGCCCGCATCTCGCGAGCACCTCTTCCTGGAGTGCCCCCTTCGAAACGAGGTGCACGCCGCAGCGCATCGTCGCGTCGGCCAGCGCGTTCGATGCGAGCAACAGCCCCAACGACAGGATGATGGCGCTGACCACGCGGTGCCGGGCATTCGCCGAGAAACTGCACATCCGGGCCTCCAAGCTCGCGTCGCGTTTGTTCATTTCTCGATACCCGGCCGGTCCTGCCCCGGCAGCGCAAGAGCCAGGTCTGGCCAGATCGCGAGACCCTTGGCCTCGGCCACGATCTCGCCGCTGGCCTCATCGGTAGCCATCACGCTCAACGCGATGCGGATCCGAATGGCGCCGCCACCGCTGACCCGTTCGAACTCCTCGGTCCCGCCGGTGACCTCGAACTGGCCGTCGCAGTGACCGGGTTCACCGGTGCAGGTGAACTTGCCGTAGACATTGCCACGTGTCGCGACGATGTGGCACCGACCCGAAGCGGTGGTCCTGTTGGACTCGGTTTCGATCTCGTGCACGATGGGGCAGACGAACAGCGCCGTGTCGAGTTCGCCTTCGCCCTTTTCCACGTACATGATGCCCTCGATTTCCCCGATGAACTGCCGCTCGGTGGGGCCGACCTGGTATACGCGGCCCTCGGCCTCCCAGGGAGCGAGAATCGAGAGCTGTGCCGGGTCGGCGGCGGCTGACGTCGACGCAATCACGATAAGCAGCAGCGCGACCCAGCCGGAACGTCCAGGCCCGAATATTTCCATCGCTGCGTTGTCCTTGTCGGTGAGCTGTCTGGAGATTATAGGGGAGTGACTTGGCGAGCGATAGATCGAGCGACCTGCGGTAACACGCCGTCTGGTCCGGCACATTGCCCGCAGATGCGGCTGCCGGATCGAGGCAGCGGCGCGTTGTCTGTGTGCCGTTGCGACCCGGCTGTTCGAGCGGCGAACTCGTCGAAGCGCATTGTGCTGCGTGGCATATAATTGGCAACGAGGACTTCACCTCGTTGGAGTTTCCATGGGTCACTGGATTCTGATCAGGCAGCGACTGGCCGGGATCTTCCTGATCGGGCTCCTCTTGCTGTATTCGCCGATGTTGACCCTGTTCGACCGTGCGGCTGAATGGGCGGGTTTCCCAGTCGCTTATCTCTACCTTTTCGGCGTATGGCTGCTCGTTGTGGTGCTCGCGGCGCTGACCGTCGAGACCGGTAGCCGTTGAGCCCGCCCAGGTGAGCACACAGCTCATCGTAGTCTACTCGCTGCTTTATCTCGGACTGCTATTTGCAATCGCCTACTGGGCCGACAAGCGGGCCGGCAAAAAGCGCTCGGTGATCAGCAGCCCGACCGTCTATGCATTGTCTCTCACCGTCTATTGCACGGCCTGGACCTACTACGGCAGCGTTGGCCGTGCGGCCGCGACAGGGGTGGGTTTTCTGCCGATATACCTCGGGCCGACCCTGATCGCGATGCTTTGGGGAACCTTGTTGCTCAAGATCGTGCGCGTCAGCAAGACCCAACGTATTACCTCAATAGCGGACTTCATCGCGTCGCGTTATGGCAAGAGCCAACTGCTCGCCGGTCTCGTGACCGTGATCGCGGTACTTGGGATCGTCCCCTACATCGCCCTGCAGCTCAAAGCGATCTCCCGCAGTTTCATCATCCTTCAGAGCCATTCGGACTCGAATCTCTCCGCCGCGGCCGGCGCTGTCCCGGTGCTGCAGGATACGGCACTGTATGTCGCTTTGCTGCTGGCCTTGTTCACGATCCTGTTCGGCGCCCGGCATCTCGATGCGAGCGAGCGCCATGAAGGCATGGTCGCCGCAATCACGTTCGAGTCCATCGTCAAGCTCGTTGCCTTTCTCGCCGTGGGCCTGTTCGCCACGTTCCATCTGCATGACGGCTTTGCCGATCTGTTCGACAAGGCGGAACGGGCAGGGGTGCTGCAGCCGATGATCGCCGAAGGTATGGGCGGCTATGGCGACTGGTACGCGCTGACGGTGCTGGCTGCGCTGGCAGTGATGATGTTGCCACGCCAGTTCCAGGTTCTGGTCGTCGAGAACAGTTCAGAGAACCACCTTTCCCGGGCACTCTGGGTGTTTCCCCTCTACCTGCTGCTGATAAACATCTTCGTTATTCCGATTGCGCTCGCGGGCCAGTTGACCTTCGCGGGCATGGATGTGGATGCGGACACCTTTGTCCTGACGCTGCCGATGGCCCACGGCCAAGGCGCGCTCTCGCTGCTCGCCTTTATCGGTGGCTTGTCAGCGGCCACCGGGATGGTGATCGTGGAGACGATCGCGTTGTCGACGATGATATGCAACGACCTCGTGATGCCTGCATTGTTGTCCCGTTGGAAGCGGCTGCCTCCCGATGCGGACCTCAGTCACTTGCTGCTGAGGATCCGGCGCGGCGCAATCGTCGCGATATTGCTGCTCGGCTATCTCTACTTCTACTTCGCAGGTGAGGCATACGCGCTGGTCAGCATCGGCCTGATAAGCTTCTCCGCCGTCGCGCAGTTCGCCCCAGCCATGCTCATCGGCCTTTACTGGCGTGGCGGGACCCGGGCAGGGGCGCTCGCCGGGCTGCTTGCCGGGTTCGGCATATGGCTATACACGCTGCTGCTGCCATCGTTTGCGAAATCCGGATGGCTCCCCTCCAGCTTCCTGGACGAGGGGCCGTGGGGCATCGAGTTGCTGCGTCCCCAGGAGCTTTTCGGCCTCGCGGGGATGAACGAGATCACCCACTGCCTGTTCTGGAGTATGGCGTTCAATGTCGGCGCCTACCTGTTTTTTTCCATGCGGCGCGCCCCGAATGCCCGAGAAGCCACCCAGGCCACGGTTTTCGTCGATGCGCTGCGGCGTGGACGGCCCACGGAAGCCGGACTCTGGCGCGGGAAGGCAGAAGTCAATGAACTGCTGGGGCTCGCCAAGCGATTTCTCGGTGAGCGACGGGCCTTGCGCGCGTTCAGCGAGTATGCGACCAGGCGCGAAGCGCGCGACATCGGGGATGTCCCGGCGGACGCCGAAACGGTAGGTTTCGTCGAGACCCTGTTGGCGGGTGCGATTGGGAGTGCCTCGGCCAGGGTGATGGTCGCGTCGGTGACCGCGGAGGAAAGCCTGGGACTGGATGAGGTGCTCGATATCCTTGACGAGGCATCTCAGATCCGTGCCTACAGCCGGGAACTGGAAGCCAAATCGCTCGAACTCGAGGCGACGACCCGGGAGTTGCGCGAGGCGAATGAGAAGCTGAAGGAATTTGATCGACTCAAAGATGACTTCATGTCGTCTGTCACGCATGAGCTGCGCACCCCGCTGGCCTCCATTCGGGCGTTCTCCGAGATACTCCACGATGATCCGGACGTCGAGCTGCAACAGCGGCGCCGGTTTCTCGGCATCATCGTCAGCGAAACCGAGCGCCTTTCACGCCTCGTTAATCAGGTGCTGGACCTCGCCAAGATAGAATCCGGTCGCGCCGATTGGCTTTCGGAACGGGTCGATCTGTCGCATCTGATCAACGCGGCCACCGAGGCGACCGGCCAGCTCTTCAGCGAGCGTGGCGCACGGGTGATCTGCGACCTGCCGGACCGGCCCTGTATCGTAAACGTAGACAGGGATCGACTCATGCAGGTGCTGGTGAATCTGCTGTCGAATGCGGTCAAGTTTGCGCCGCCGCAAGAGGGGATCGTGCGCATTCGACTCGATGCTGGGGCTGCATCGTGTCGAGTCAGCGTTTCCGACAACGGCCCGGGAATCGCCGAGGCCGATCAGGCGCATATTTTCGAAAAGTTCCATCAGGGCAGCGGTGGGGGCGAGAAACCGGTGGGTACCGGGCTTGGCCTGCCGATCAGCCGCGAGATCATCGAGCGCCTCGGTGGCCGTATCTGGGTCGATAGCCGACCGGAAAACGGTGCTACTTTTACCTTTGAGCTGGCCAGACAGGCCAGCGACGATCGTTGCGTGGGAGATGGTCATGCCGAAGAAG
>CBFCWF010000157.1:0-10297 GCA_965601425.1 uncultured Chromatiaceae bacterium
CTAACAGGTGTCAGGGGATCACCGATCACTGCGTCGTCGGAATTCCGCGATGTGGCAAACGATATTGCTGAAATCGAACGGAATTGCGACTCGGAGAACCCAGAGTAATGATAAACCAGCGCACCCTCAAAAACGTGATCCGTGCCACAGGAGTGGGTTTACACACCGGTGAAAAGATCTATCTGACACTGCGCCCGGCCGCGCCGGACAGCGGTATCGTGTTTCGGCGGGTCGATCTGGACTCGCCGGTCGATATCCCGGCCAGGGCCGAGAATGTTGGCGACACGCGGCTCTCGACCACGCTGGTGAAAGGCGAGGCGCGCATTTCGACGGTCGAACACCTGCTGTCCGCCTTCGCGGGCTTGGGCATAGACAATGCCTATGTCGATGTCAGTGCTGCAGAAGTGCCGATCATGGACGGTAGCGCGGGTCCGTTCGTGTTCCTGATCCAGTCGGCCGGCGTCGAAGAGCAGAACGCGGCCAAGCGGTTCATCCGGATCAAGCGCCCGGTCGAAGTGCAGGACGGTGACAAGGTCGCGCGGTTCGAGCCCTTCAACGGCTTCAAGGTCAGCTTCGGTATCGATTTCGACCACCCGGCGATGACCGAGGAGCGGCGGCGTTCGGTCATCGACTTTTCGTCCACCTCGTTCGTAAAGGAGGTCAGCCGGGCCCGTACCTTCGGCTTTCTGCGCGATATCGAGATGCTGCGCGACCATGGCCTGGCACTTGGCGGCAGCATGGACAACGCAATCGTGGTCGATGATTTCCGTGTCTTGAATGAGGATGGCCTGCGTTACGAGGACGAGTTCGTCAAGCATAAGATCCTGGATGCGATCGGGGATCTCTACCTGCTGGGGCATAGCCTGATTGGTGCATTCAGCGGCTACAAGTCGGGACACGAGCTCAACAATCGGCTGCTGAAGGCGCTGATCCAGCAGTCCGACGCGTGGGAAGAAGTGACGTTCGATGACGCGGAGCGGGTACCGATTTCCTACATGAAGCCGGCGCACGCCTCCTGAGAGGCGAGGCTTATGCGTCGGTCTTTAGCGCCCGACTGAGGCGCAGTAGGGCAGCGCGCAAGTCCGGCTCGCTGGTATTCATCGCGCTTTGCTGGATAATATAGGCGGCTTCATCTGAGTGTCTCGCGCTGCGCCTGTGTGGGGTGGGCCGCGTCCGATGGATCAGCATCCTGACCCTCACCTCGTGCACGGCCGGGTAGACCGGGCGCAGCAGACCGGGGAGTTTTGGGGCGAAGAAGCGAAGGCGGGTCGTCCAGGCAGGAGAATCGGCGTAGATGACCAGTTGGCGCTCGCGCAGGCGCGCAGCGACGCAATGTGGGGCGAGATCGTCGGGCAGCATGGCGCGAAGTTGCGCGAGCAGGGCCTTTTGCGCGCTGATCTCGAGCTCAAGCCGCTTGAGCGTTGGTTTGCCCTTGAGCAGTTGGCGGACCGATTTGGGACTGTGGGCCATGTCACAGCTGCCTCGCTGCGTGGGGTCGATGTGGTAAAGGGTACACCGTCGGAAGTCGATAGACTGCAAAGCTTGCGGGAATAACCTGATGATGATCACATTCCGTTCGAACCGCGCCGATCGCCAAAGCGTCGATGTCCCGCTGGCGAAGGTGGTCACGCTGGGCGGGCTGACGCTCGCTGCTGTCGTTGCGTCGGCCCTGTGGGCAGGGTATGGGCTCGGTGAACGCTACGGGCAGCGCGCGGACATCGATGCCGCGACAGCCGAATTGCAGATACTGCTCGAGTCGGAACGCCGGACGATCGCCGAGGTCAAGGCGGAGCAGCGTGACCATCTCGATGCAATGGCCCTCAAGATTGCGGAATTGCAGACCCACCTGATACGTCTCGATGCGCTGGGTGATCGCCTGGTCGAGGTTGGCGATCTCGATGCCGAGGAGTTCGACTTTTCCTCGCCACCGCCGACCGGCGGTATCGACGATGCACTGCCTGGCGATGCGCAAAGCGCGCATGACCTCGGGACCGAAATGCGGCGGATCGCCCGCCTTCTCGCCGACCGTGAGCAGAAGCTCGAGGCCGTCGAGCAGCAGTTGATGAACCGCGATCTGTTGGCCGACGCGACGCCGTCAGGTAGGCCGGTCAAGAAAGGCTGGATGTCGTCGGGGTTCGGGAAGCGGTCCGACCCCTTCCGCGGTGGCAAGTCGTTCCATCGCGGCCTCGATTTCGCCGGCAAGCGGGGGTCCGAGGTGGTCGCCGTTGCATCGGGAGTCGTTACGCGGTCGAAGAAGGTGCCGGGCTACGGCAACGTGGTTGAGATCAAGCACGCCGACGGCTACTCGACACTGTACGCTCACAATCAAGAGAATCTCGTCGCCGAGGGTGAAATGGTCAACAAGGGACAGACCATTGCGCTGTTGGGCAGCACCGGACGTTCCAGCGGGCCGCATGTTCATTTCGAGGTCCATCGCAACGGCAAGATCGTGGACCCTCTGCGCTACGTTCGCGCCCGGTGATGCGGCATCGCACCATGCGCCGAAAGACCCGCCATGGCGGGTCTTTTGCTTTGTTCCTCCGCCGCTTGGGGGGCGTTTGGGTTATCATTCCCGGCTTCGTCTCAAGGCTTGTCCCGTAAGGTCGTAGGTTCATGCTCAACAAGCTCGTAAAGAAGGTTTTCGGTAGCCGCAACGATCGGCTGGTCAAGCGCATGCTCAAATCCGTCGAGCAGGTCAGCGCTTTCGAACCGGCGCTGCAGGAACTCAGCGACGAGGGCCTGGCGGCAAAAACGATAGAGTTTCGGGAGCGCCTGGGCAAAGGGGAGTCGACCGACGCCCTGTTGGACGAGGCATTCGCGGTCGTGCGCGAGGGTGCCCGGCGCGTGCTCGGCATGCGCCACTTCGATGTCCAGATGATCGGCGGCATGGTGCTCAATCAGGGAAAGATCGCCGAGATGCGGACCGGCGAGGGCAAGACCCTGGTCGCGACGCTCGCGGTCTACCTGAATGCGCTCGAGGGCAAGGGCGTGCACGTGGTCACGGTCAACGATTACCTCGCGCGCCGCGACGCCGGCTGGATGGGCCGCCTTTATCAATTCCTCGGCATGACCACCGGCGTGATCAATTCCTCCGGCGGCATGGGTCCGGACAGCTCGTCGTACCGTGTCGATCTCGATTACCGGGGCGATACCGGCGGGTTCCAGCACCTGCGCCCCGTCTCCAGGGCCGAGGCCTATGCCTGCGACGTTACCTACGGTACGAATAACGAATTCGGCTTCGATTATCTCCGCGACAATATGTCGTTTGCCGCCGAGCAACGCGTCCAGCGTCGTTATTTCGCGGTCGTCGACGAGGTCGACTCGATCCTGATCGACGAGGCGCGTACCCCGTTGATCATTTCCGGCCCGGCGGAGGACAGCTCCGAACTCTATCGCCAGGTCAACGACATCCCGGGCCGGCTCGAGCGCCAGGACCCGATCACGAACGAGGAGGGCAAGCCCGACTTCGGACCCGGAGACTACTCGGTCGATGAGAAATCACGCCAAGTGTTTCTCAGCGACCAGGGTCACGAGAGGGTCGAGCAGATGTTGAGCGATACCGGTCTGCTTGCCGAAGGTCAAAGCCTTTACGACCCCTCCAACATCATGCTGATGCATCACGTGATGGCTGCACTGCGAGCACATGCGCTGTTTCAACGCAACGTCGATTACATCGTGCGCGACGGCCAGATCGTGATCGTCGACGAATTCACCGGGCGCACCATGCCGGGCCGGCGTTGGTCCGACGGGCTACACCAGGCGGTCGAGGCGAAAGAGGGCGTGCCGATCCAGCAGGAGAACCAGACCCTGGCCTCGATCACGTTCCAGAACTATTTTCGCCTCTACGACAAGCTTTCCGGCATGACCGGTACCGCCGACACCGAGGCGTTCGAGTTCCAACAGATCTACGGGCTCGAGGTGGTGGTCATTCCGACCAATCAGCCGATGATCCGGGACGACCAGACCGACCTGGTCTACCTGACCCAGCGCGAGAAGTACGAGGCGATCGTCGAAGACGTTCGCGACTGTGTGCAGCGTGGTCAGCCGGTGCTCGTCGGCACTGCTTCGATAGAGGTCTCCGAGCTGTTGTCCAATCAGTTGAAAGATGCAGGGGTCGAGCACCAGGTGCTGAATGCCAAGCACCACGAGCGTGAAGCGCAGACGGTCGCCGAGGCCGGGCGCCCGGGTGCAGTGACCATCGCCACGAACATGGCGGGTCGCGGCACCGATATCGTGCTTGGCGGAAACCTCGAGGTAGAACTCGGTCAGTTCGGCGAAGCGGCAAACCAGGACGACATCGCGGCGCATCGTGCAGAGTGGCAACAGCGCCACGAAAAGGTTTTGTCGGCTGGCGGATTGCGCGTGGTCGGGACCGAACGCCACGAGTCCCGGCGCATCGACAACCAGCTGCGTGGCCGGTCGGGACGCCAAGGCGACCCGGGATCATCGCGCTTCTACCTGTCCCTGGAAGACAGCCTGATGCGGATCTTCGCCTCGGAACGCGTATCCGGACTCATGCAGAAACTGGGCATGAAGGAAGGCGAGGCGATCGAGCACCCTTGGGTCAACAAGGCGATCGAGAACGCACAGCGCAAGGTCGAGGGGCGCAACTTCGATATCCGCAAGCAGTTGCTCGAGTACGATGATGTTGCCAATGACCAGCGCAAGGTGGTTTACCAGCAACGCGACGAGCTGATGGACACGGACGATATCTCCGAGACCATCGGCAATTTGCGCTACGACATCGTCAACTCGGTCGTCGACAATTACATTCCACAGGGCAGCCTGGAGGAGCAGTGGGACGTTCCCGGCCTCACGGAGGCGCTGCGCGAAAACTTCGCGCTGGACGCCCCGGTCCAGGATTGGCTGGACAAGGACGACAGTCTGCATGAGGAAACGCTGCGGCAGCGTATCCTGGATGAGGTCACCGCCGTCTACGAAGCGAAAGAGGCCCAGGCGGGCGTCGAGCAAATGCGCCGAATCGAGAAAGAGGTGATGCTCTTCACGCTCGACTCCCATTGGAAGGAGCACTTGGCCGCAATGGATTACCTGCGCCAGGGCATCCACCTCCGTGGCTATGCGCAGAAAAACCCAAAGCAGGAGTACAAGCGCGAGGCGTTCGATATGTTTTCGCGCATGCTGGACGCGATCAAGCTCGAGGTGGTCCAGATCCTCAGTCGTCTGCAGTTGCAAATGCCGCCGACGATCCCGGAAAAGGTCGCCGATCCCTCGGAGTTCGAGTTCAAACACGACGCCTTCGAGGGGTTTGGCGAGGAGAAACCCGTCGCGGAGGAACCGGCCGCGGTAGTCAAAGAGAAGAAGCCGTTCGTACGCCCCGACCGCAAGGTCGGGCGCAACGATCCCTGCCCCTGCGGCTCCGGCAAGAAGTACAAGCACTGCCACGGCAAGCTGAACTGATCTGACGGCGCCACGACATGAGTCAGGTCTCCGGGATTCGATTGTCGACGACTGCCGCGGGCATCCGTTACCGTGACCGCGACGACCTGCTGCTGATCGAGCTCGCCGAGGGTGCGAGCTGCGCGGCGGTGTTCACCCGCAACGCGTTCTGTGCGGCGCCGGTCACGGTGGCGCGAGAACACCTGGCGAAAGGTCCGGTGCGCTACCTGCTGATCAACGCGGGCAACGCCAATGCCGGGACCGGTGAGCAGGGGCTGCGCGCGGCACGCGAGACCTGTCGGCTACTGGCCGGTATGGCGGGCTGTGCGATGAGTCAGGTATTGCCTTTCTCGACCGGCGTGATCGGCCTCGACTTACCGGTCGACCCGTTCGCCCAGTCGGTCCCGGCGCTGCTTTCCGGCCTGTCCGAAGACCAATGGCCGCGCGCTGCGGCGGCCATCATGACCACCGACACGGTACCAAAGCTTGTATCGCGGCGGGTCACGCTGACAGGCGGTCCGGTCGTGGTCACCGGCATTGCCAAGGGCTCGGGCATGATCTGTCCGGACATGGCCACGATGTTGGCCTATGTGGCGACCGATGCGGCGGTTGCGCAACCGCTGCTGCAGTCGATGCTGGACGACGTGGTTGCCCGGACGTTCAACTGCATCACGGTCGACGGCGACACCTCGACCAACGACGCCTGCATCCTGATGGCCAGCGGTGCGTCCGGGTCGGCCGTCGAATCGCGCGAGTCCGAGGACGGTCGGTTGCTTACGGACGCCGTGCGCGGCGTTTGTGCACAGCTGGCGGAAATGATCGTGCGTGACGGCGAGGGTGCAACCAAGCTGGTGCGGGTCCGTGTGCAATCCGCGGCAAGCGATGCGGAGGCGCACCGCGTTGCCTTCACAGTCGCGCATTCACCGCTGGTCAAGACCGCTTTGTTCGCGTCCGACCCGAACTGGGGTCGAATCCTGGCCGCGGTCGGGCGTGCCGGCGTCGATGATTTTGACATTTCCGGTGTCCGTATCTGGCTCGACCAGGTGTGCATCGTCAGCAACGGCGGTCGTGACCCCGACTACACCGAGGCGGCGGGTCAGGCGGTGATGGATCAGGACGAGATAGCGATCCGGATCGACCTGGGCCGCGGCGGGATCTGCGTCGAGGTGCTCACCTGCGACTTGTCCTACGATTATGTCAAGATCAACGCCGAGTACCGCAGTTGAATCGGGATCGGAATCGGGCATGGTCGCTGCCCTGCGCGGATTAGCTTTTCGAGGGCTGTTGCTTTGCCAGACATCATCCATGTCGCAGCGGCCGCACTGATCGATGCCGACGACCGGGTGCTGTTGGCGCGGCGGCCGGCAGACAGCCATCAGGGAGACCTCTGGGAGTTCCCCGGTGGCAAGCTCGAGCCGGGCGAGTCGGCCGCGGCCGGGCTCGCTCGGGAATTGCGCGAGGAAATCGGTGTCGAGGTGGTCGCGCATCGACCATTGATCCGAGTCATCCACCATTATCCCGACCGCAGCGTCCTGCTCGACGTTCACCAGGTCGACGACTGGCGTGGGAGCGCGACCGGGCGGGAAGGGCAGCCTCTTGCCTGGGTCGGGCGCAGTGCATTGCGCGACTATCCGATGCCGCCCGCCGATGCCCCGATCGTCAGCGCGCTGCTGCTGCCATCGCGCTACCTGATCACGCCGCCGCAGATCGACAGTGTCGATCGTTTCATGCACGCACTGGAACGCAGCCTGATGCAGGGCATCCGGCTGGTGCAGCTACGTCTGTTCGGTCTTTCAGAGGAGGAACTGATCGGGGTCGGGCGGACCGCCTGTGCGCTCTGCCATGCACGCGGCGCGCGGGTGCTGTTCAACGGCGCGCCGGCGATCGCCGCTGCGCTCGGTGCCGACGGCGTGCACCTGAGCAGCCGGCAATTGCACCGCCACCCGGCACCCTGGCGCCCTGACGGTCAGTTGCTGGCCGCCTCCTGCCACTCGCCGGGGGACCTCGCCAGGGCCGCCCGGCTCGGGGCTGATTTCGCGCTATTGTCTCCGGTGCTGCCGACGCGCAGTCATCCGGATGCGGAGCCGCTCGGTTGGGACAAGTTCGCCGCCTGGGTGGATGACGCGACCGTCCCGGTGTTTGCGCTCGGCGGTATGCGCCCGGCACTGTTGGAGACCGCGTGGTCGCACGGCGCGCAGGGTATCGCCGCGATCCGGGGCCTGTGGCAGCCTTGAGCGCAATGACACTGGCTCAGGGGTCCCGGGTGACAGGGCGATTCCGATCGTTTCCTCGGTAGATCGCCGTGCCTACTCCCTTGTAGGCTTGGCGGTCGCGACCGTGCCGCCGGCGTTTTTTCGGAAACCACCAGAAGCAGCATACCTAGGACCGTTGGCCTTCAGGCGTCGGCCGCCGCATCATGATGCGGTCAAGGGTCGTCGGTCGATTCCGGCGGCATGGTCGGCGCGCCGGGGATCCGTCTCTCCTCGCTGAGCCATTCGCCGAGGTCGATCAGCTTGCAACGCTCGCTGCAGAACGGGCGCCATTTCTGCGCCGGCTCCCAGGGCACGGGCTTGCCACAGGTCGGGCAGCGAACCTCGAGCGCCGGATCCGTCACATCATGCAGATGCTGAGCGTGAACGGGATGTCCTGGTCCACCTGGATCGGGTGCTGCCAGTCGGCGCAGTCCATGAACCGGACGCTGAAACGGTGCTTGCCGCCGCTGATCTCGGCGTAGATTCCACCGTCGGAGGGTATACCGACCCGTACCAATTGAGCCAGCGCGTTCCCGGGCAGAGATTTCTGGAAAAATCCGTTGCGGCCCATCTGATCCGTCGGCTCGGCACTGTTGCGTATGAGCGCCAGCAGCAGGCCGACCGATTCCTGCACCGGACTGACCTCGCGGCGCCAGTCCGCGAGTTGCCGGGCGCGGTCCTGCTCAGGCATCTGCAACCAGTAGTGGTATTGCGGCAGATCGAAATCGAACGAGCCGCCGGAAATGCTGCTGCGCTGAACAATGCTGTTCAGGAACTCGTTGCTGCGCAGCGGCTGAGCGAGCTGTCCATTGACGTCGCGCACGGCTTCGCACGATTGATGCAGCTTGCCGAGGATGCTCTGCAGCCGTTCCTTGTCAACACCCGGGGTGTCCGCCATACGCGACAGTGATTGCTGGTAGCGCCCGAGCTCCTTCAGTAGTTCCGACTTGATATCGGCGCGCGAGAGCACATTGGCGACGTCCAAAAGCGCCATCATTGTCGCGCGCGCGTGCCACTCCTCGCCGCGTGGCAGGTGAAACTCGAGCTGCTCGAACAGGTGCGAGAGCCGCAGCCAGGTCCGGCACTTCTCGTTCAGCGGGTGCTCGAAGATGGTCGTTTCGGCCAATGCAGCGTCCTTGACGGTAAGCGTAGCCGGGTATTCTCGGACAGGTGACGGGCCCGGTAAAGCGCGGAAGACTCAATCGACGAACTGCGTCATGTATCGCTGGTGCAGTTGCTCCACGGCAGTGCGCAGGTCTTCGAGGCTGCCGTCGTTGCAAATCACGTCATCCGCCCCGTGCAGCCGGGTGTCGCGATCCACCTGGGCCTCGAGGATGCGGTCGATCTGGCTGTCGTCGAGTTGGTCGCGTGCGCCGACCCGGGCGCGCTGTACTGCCTCGGGCACGTCGATGACCAGCACCCGGTCGACCAGCGGCTGCTGGCCGGTCTCGAACAGCAGCGGGATAACGAAGATCACGTAGGGGGCGGAGGAACACGCGGCGCGGCCCAGCATCGCTTCGCGTATGCGCGGATGGAGTATGCGTTCGAGCGCACTTCTGGCCGCCGGGTCGGCGAAGATATGTTCGCGCAGACGCGCGCGGTCGAGGCGGCCGCTGCGCTCGAGCACCCGTTCGCCGAAGGTGTCCACGATCTCGGTCAGTGCCGGCTGTCCCGGCGCGACCAGTTCGCGACTGAGCAGATCGGTGTCGATGACCTCTGCGCCCAGCCGCGCAAAGTGCGCGCTTGCAGCGGATTTGCCGCTGCCTATCCCGCCAGTAAGGCCGATCTTGAGCAAGCTCAGGCCAGCCCTGCCAGCTGCAGATAGCCACTGTTGATCCGGTCGCCCCACAACAGGGCGACGAAACCCGCCGCGGCCAGATAGGGGCCGAACGGGATGGGCAGCTGCCGGTCACGGCCGCGTAGCAGCACCAGGCTCAGGCCGACCAGTGCGCCGATCAGCGATGACAGCAGCACGATCAAAGGCAGCATCTGCCAGCCGAGGAAGGCGCCGAACACCGCAAGCAGCTTGAAATCGCCATAGCCCATACCCTCGCGGCCGGTGAGCAGGCGGAACAGCTGGAATACCGTCCACAGGCAGAGGTAACCCGCTACTGCACCAATCACCGCGGAGGTCAGGTCGATGAACATGCCGTCGATGTTCACCAGCAGACCGAGCCAGACCAGTGGCAGCGTGAGCTGATCGGGCAGCAGCTGCTCGTCCAGGTCGATCACGGTCAGCGCAATCAGGCCCCAGAGCAGCACGAGCGCGACAGCGGCCGTCCAGGTTGGGCCGAAATGCAGCGCGACCAACAGGCTCAGCAGCCCGGTGACCGCCTCGACGATCGGGTAGCGCAGCCCGATCGGTGTATCGCACTGGCTGCAGCGTCCGCGCAGCAGCAGGTAACTCAACACCGGGATGTTCTCCCAGGCGCGGATCGCGTGGCCGCAGGCCGGGCAGGTCGAGGCCGGCGTGATCAGGTAGTCCAGGCCGAACCATCGGCTGGGCAGCGGCTCGGCCCCCTCGTCGCGCAGTTCGGCACAGGCCTCGGCCAGTTCCGCCTGCATGCGTCGCGGCAGCCGCAGGATCACCACATTGAGAAAGCTGCCGACGATCAGCCCGAGCAGCAGCGCGGCATAGGGTGCCAGCG
>CBFCWF010000158.1:0-10280 GCA_965601425.1 uncultured Chromatiaceae bacterium
GGCGCCATCAGTTCCGGGTTGTGGCTGCGGGTCGCGATGATGGCGCGATTGATCAACAGCAGGCGCCACGGCTCATGCGCCTCGCGCTTGTCATGATCCTCACAGGCCGGGCTGGCCGCGTCGACCAGTTCGCAACAGTAACCGTACAGCGCGGCCATTGCCTGCGGCTGGCTGGCGTGATTCGCGAACTGCGCGACGCCGTTGACGATCGGGCTCAGGTTGCGGATCTCGCCGCCCTGGCGCGCCACCCAGAGCGCAAAGGGCAGGCACAGCTGCTGGATTTCGCCGGCCATCGCCGGCTGTTTGAGCCCGGCGGCCAGTGTCGCGAGGTCCTCGAGCAGGTGCAGACCGTACTCGCCGAGGGTATTGAGCTCGGCGTTGCTGATCTGGGTCTGCGCATCACCGTCGTCGATCTGCGCCAGCAGGCCGAGTAGCTGCGCCATCGCGTCGCTCAGCAGGGCCGGGTCGTCGGTCTCGTCACTGGCCGGGCCAGGACCCTCCCAGACCTCGCGCAGCTGCGCGGCGAGTTCGCGGATATGTTCTCGCAGATAGGGCAGATCGACGGGTGGGAGTCTCATGGCCGCGAGTGTAGCATGCGTCGCCGCCCGGTCGCGGCGCCGTTGCCGGCCGACGGGCCTGCCGAACGTTGACGGGCGAAGTGGTGGCCGGAACTGGTAAAATAAAACAGTTATGCCAAGCAGTTTTGATCTTCACGCACATTCGACCGCGTCGGACGGCACCCTGTCTCCGGCCCAGCTGATGCAGCGCGCGCATGCGGCGGGTGTCGGCTGCATCGCGCTCACCGATCACGACACACTCGAGGGCCTGCCCGAGGCGGCGCACCGTGCTGCGAGTCTCGGGCTCGGTTTCGTGCCTGGCGTCGAGATCTCGGTCACCTGGCAGCGCGTCACGGTGCACATCGTCGGCCTGGGCGTCGCGGCGGACAGCGACGTGCTGCGGCGCGGGCTCGCCGGCCTGCGTGAGTTTCGCGACTGGCGTGCGCGCGAGATGGGGCGGCGACTCGAGCAGGTCGGGATCTCGGGTGCGTTCGAGGGGGCGCGCGACCGATCGAACGGGCGCCTCATCAGCCGCACGCACTTTGCGCGTTTTCTGGTGGATAATCGCCACGCCACGGATGTGCGTGGCGTGTTCCGTCGTTACCTGGTGCCGGGCAAGCCCGGATTCGTCGCCGGCCAGTGGGCGGAACTGGGCGACGCGGTGCGCTGGATCCGCGAGGCGGGCGGGCAGGCGGTCATTGCGCATCCGGCGCGCTATCCACTGACCCGCAGCAAGCTGCGCCGACTGATCGGCGAATTCGCGGCGGCCGGCGGCGAGGCGCTCGAGGTGGTCTCCGGCAGCCACAGTCGCGACGACTATTTCACGATGGCCAGGCACGCCCGCGATTTCGGCCTGCTGGCCTCGGCCGGGTCCGACTACCATGGGCCGGAACACCCCTGGATCGAATTGGGGCGGCTGCCCGAGTTGCCCGATGGATGTAAAGCGATTTGGAAGGATTGGCTCATAAGCCATTGAAATAAAATATGTCGCAGTTTTTCCAGGTCCATCCGGACAACCCGCAGGTCCGGCTGCTGCGTCAGGCCGCTGAGATTGTCCGCGCGGGCGGCGTGATCGTCTACCCGACGGACTCGAGCTACGCGATCGGCTGTCATATCGGAGACAAGTCGGCGATGGACCGCATCCGCCGCATCCGCCGTCTGGGCGATGATCACAATTTCACGCTGGTCGGGCGCAGCCTTTCCGAGCTTTCCGCGTACACCAAGCTGGACAACCGGGCGCACCGTCTGGTCAAGAACCTGACCCCCGGCCCCTATACGATGATCCTGACCGCGACCAAGCAGGTACCCAAGCGGCTGATGCATCCGAAGCGCAAGACCATCGGGATACGCATACCGGACAACCGTGTCGCGCTCGCACTGCTCGAGGAGCTCAACGAGCCGCTGCTGAGCAGCACACTGATCCTGCCGGGCGAGGATATGCCGATGATGGATCCGTACGAAATGAACCAGACGCTGGGGCACGCGGTCGACCTCATCATCGACGGCGGTTACTGCGGCTACGAAGCGACCAGCGTCATCGACCTGCACGTAGACCCGCCGAAGCTGCTGCGCGCCGGCAAAGGCGATGTCAGCCTGTTCACGGATTAGCCCAGGCTATAATCGCGCCGATGGAAGAACTCACCCTGTTGCAGCGCATCGCCATCTGGGCGCTGCCGCTGATCTTCGCGGTCACGGTGCACGAGGCGGCGCACGGCTGGGTCGCCGACCGACTGGGCGATCCGACCGCGCGCCAGCTCGGACGGATCACGTTCAACCCGATCCCGCACATCGACCCGATCGGGACCATCCTGGTGCCGATCCTGATGCTGACCTTTACCGGGTTTCTGATCGGCTGGGCCAAGCCGGTGCCGGTTTCGGTCGCCCGGCTGCACTCGCCAAAGCGCGACATGGCGATCGTCGCGGCCGCCGGTCCGGGCGTGAATCTCTTAATGGCCGCGCTCTGGTCGCTGGTGCTGCTGCTCGCGCACAGCCTGATCCACAGCGCCCAGGTGATCGCGCTGCCGTTGTTGTTGATGGCCGTCGCCGGCGTGTTCGTGAACCTGGTCTTGATGGCGATCAATCTGCTGCCGGTGCCTCCGCTGGACGGCGGCCGTATCCTGACCGGGCTGCTGCCGACCGGCGCGTCGCGGGTCTTCGCCCGTATCGAACCCTACGGGCTCTTCATCCTGATCGCGCTGCTGATCAGTGGCGTCGTGGGTATGATCCTGGGTCCGGTGGTGTACGGCAGCGTCGCGCTGCTGCCCGGTTCGGACCTCGTGTTCGGTATACTGCCCACGCTGTTTCCGTCGTAGGAGAAGGTCTTGGCCGCTGTCGCCGCGCAACACGCACGTGTCCTCTCCGGGATGCGCCCCACCGGGCGTCTGCATCTCGGCCACTATCACGGGGTCCTGAAAAACTGGGTCGAACTGCAACACGAGTACCAGTGCTTCTTTTTCGTCGCCGACTGGCATGCGCTGACCACCCACTACGACGATCCCAGTATGATCCCGCAGAGCACCTGGGACATGGTGATCGACTGGCTGGCGGCCGGCGTGAATCCGGGCGAGGCGACGCTGTTCATCCAGTCGCGCGTGCCCGAGCATGCGGAACTGCACCTGCTGCTGTCGATGATCACGCCGCTCGGCTGGCTCGAGCGGGTCCCGACCTACAAGGACCAGCAGGAGAAGCTCAAAGAGAAAGATCTGTCGACCTACGGCTTTCTGGGCTACCCGCTGCTGCAGTCAGCGGACATCCTGGTGTACCGCGCCGGGCTGGTCCCGGTCGGCGAGGACCAGGTCGCGCATGTCGAGCTGACGCGCGAGGTCGCACGGCGTTTCAACCACGTCTACGGACGCGAGCCCGACTTCGAGGATAAGGCGGCGCAGGCGGCCAAGAAGATGGGCAAGAAAAACGCGAAGCTCTACTACAAATACCGGCGTGCGTTTCAGGAGAAGGGCGACGACGCGGCGCTGGCCGCCGCGCGCGCGTTGCTGGAGTCGCAGCAGAATATCGGCATCGCCGATCGCGACCGCCTGTTCGGGTATCTCGAGGGGGGCGGCATGGTGATCCTGCCCGAGCCGCAGCCCCTGCTGACGAAGGCGGCCCGGATGCCGGGTCTCGACGGCCAGAAGATGTCGAAGTCGTACGGCAATACGATCGCGCTGGACGCCGACGTAGATGATGTCGCCCGGGAGCTGCGCACGATGCCGACCGACCCGGCGCGCGTGCGCCGCACCGACCCAGGTGACCCCGGTGTCTGCCCAGTCTGGCAGTTCCACGAGGTCTATTCGAGCCGGGGCGTCAGGGATTGGGTGCAGCACGGATGCCGCAGCGCGGCGATCGGCTGTATCGAGTGCAAGCAGCCGGTCATCGACGCGGTGCTGGCCGAGCTGAAGCCGATACAGGAGCGCGCGCGCGAGTATGACGATCAGCCCGATCTGGTGCGCAATATCATCAACGAGGGCTGTGAGCGCGCCCGCGAGGCCGCGCGCGAGACCATGGACGAGGTCCGCCACGCGATGTCGCTCGATTACTGACGCTGCCCGGGAATCCCCATTGGCCGAAACACAGACCGAAGTCGCTACCCCGCAACAGGAGGAGATGCCGTTCGCCATCGTGCAGGGGCAGCCGCAGTTCAACCTGCCGAAAGACCTGTATATCCCGCCTGATGCGCTGGAGGTGTTTCTCGATGCGTTCGAGGGCCCGCTGGATCTGCTGCTGTATCTGATCCGGCGCCAGAACCTTGACGTGCTCGACATCCCGATCGCGGACATCACGCGCCAGTACATGGAGTACATCGAGCTGATGCAGGACCTGCGTCTCGAACTGGCCGCGGAATACCTCGTGATGGCCGCGATGCTGGCAGAGATCAAGTCGCGCATGCTGTTGCCCCGGCCGCCGGTCGAGGAAGACGAAGAGCAGGATCCGCGGGCCGAACTGATCCGGCGGCTGCAGGAGTATGAACGCTTCAAACAGGCGGCCGAGGACATCGACGCGCTGCCTCAGCTCGGGCGCAACGTGTTCCCCGTGCTGGTCGAGGCGCCGCACAAACACGTCGACCAGTCACCGCCCGACGTGGACCTCAAAGAGGTGTTGCTCGCGCTGAAGGATGTGCTGCATCGCGCGGACATGTTCAGCAGTCATCAGGTCACGCGCGAGCCGCTGTCGATGCGCGAGCGCATGAGCCGGGTGCTGCAGTCGGTCTCGTCCGAGGGCTTCAGCAAATTCACCGATCTGTTCGACATCAGTGAGGGCCGCGCCGGCGTCGTGGTCACCTTCATGGCGGTGCTCGAGTTGATCAAGCAGCAGATGATCGAACTGGTCCAGGCCGAGTCGTTCGCGCCAATCCACGTCCGGGCGCGCGGGGGGTGAGCATGCGGCCGGCATCCGATCTGAAGAACATCGTCGAGGCCGCCCTGCTGGCCGCCGGCCGGCCGTTGTCGATCGAGGCGATCCAGGCCCTGTTCCCTGAACTCGAGTGCCCGGAAAGGACGGCGCTGCGGTCCGCGCTGGAGCAGTTGAGCGAGGACTATCAGGGGCGCGGCATCGAGATCGCCGAGGTCTCCAGCGGCTGGCGGATCCAGGTGCGTGAGGCCTGTTCGCCCTGGGTATCGCGGCTGTGGGCTGAACGTCCCGCCCGCTACTCCCGTGCGCTGATGGAGACGCTGGCCCTGATCGCGTATCGCCAGCCGATCACGCGGGGCGAGGTCGAGGATATCCGCGGCGTATCGGTGAGCACGAATATCGTCAAGACCCTGATGGAGCGCGAATGGGTGCGCGTGCTCGGCCACCGTGACGTGCCTGGACGACCGGCGCTGTACGGGACGACGCGCGAGTTTCTCGACTACTTCGGGCTGAAGTCTCTCGACGAGTTGCCCACGCTCGCGGAACTGCGTGATCTCGACGAGATCAACCGCGAGCTCGATCTGGACGATCCCGACCGGCCAGACAAGCCGGAAGAGGACGCAAGCACAGGGCAGGCCATGCCCGCCGAAGCGGACGTCGGGCACAGCCCGATCGACGAAGACGCCGAAGGAGACGTCGCGCACCGTCCGATCGACGAAAACGCCGAAGCGCAGGTCGGGCGCAGCCCGATCGGAGAAAAAACCGCAGCGGTGGATCGCGCCACCGTAGGGCAGGCTGTGCCTGCCGAAGCGGACGTCGGGCACCGCCTGACCGAAGAAACCGGAACCCCGGACGGCGCGCCTGACAATGCGTGCGGGCCGGAACAGCAGGCGGAACCTGTGCCAGGTCGGCGATGAAGCCGAAGCGGCCTGCCGGAGAGCGCCTGCAGAAGCTCCTCGCCAACGCCGGGCTCGGGTCGCGGCGACAACTCGAGGGGCTGATAGCGGCCGGCCGCGTCAAGGTCAATGGCGGGGTCGCGAAGCTCGGCGACCGCGCGAGCGCCGAGGACCGGATCGAGGTCGACGGCCGACCGGTCGGCAGCCGGCGTTTGGTCAGCAATCAGCGCTTCGCGATCATCTACAACAAGCCCGAGGGCCAGGTCGTGACGCGGCATGACCCCGAGGGTCGCGACACCGTGTTCGCGCATCTGCCACGCCTGCCGGTCGGCCGCTGGGTCGCGGTCGGGCGACTCGACGTGAACAGCGCGGGGCTGCTGTTGTTCACGAGCGACGGCGAATTGGCCAACCGCCTGATGCACCCGAGGAACCGTGTCGATCGCGAATACGCGGTCAGAGTCAATGGGGAGGTCACCGATGCGATGGTCCGGAAACTGGTCGAGGGGGTAGAGCTCGACGACGGGCCGGCCCGCTTCGAAGACGTCGTCGATGCCGGCGGCGAGGGCCGCAATCACTGGTTCCATCTGGTGATCATGGAAGGGCGCAAGCGTGAGGTGCGGCGCCTTTGGGAGGCGGTCGGTGCCACCGTGTCGCGCCTGAAGCGCGTCCGCTATGGCCCGATCATCCTCGACAGCCGGGTCAAGGCCGGCGGCTGGCGGGAACTCGAGCCCGACGAGCGCCGTGCGCTGCTCGAGGTCGTCGGTCTGTCCGACGATCGTCCCTGGGGTAGTCTGGCGCGCAGGCCGGCGAGAAAGACCGCGAAGGCCCTGGCCTCCCCCTGGAAGGTCCGTCCACCCCGCTGAGTCGATGGCTCGCGGCGCTTTACCCTCGACACTGGCACCGGGCGCGCTGCGTTCGCTTTACCGGACGCTGCACAAGACCTACGGCGCACAACCCTGGTGGCCGGCGGAGTCGGCCTTCGAGGTCGTCGTCGGCGCCGTGCTGACCCAGAACACCGCCTGGTCGAACGTGGAACGGGCGATCGACCGTCTCAAGGCGGCCGGTCTGCTGTCGCTGCCGGCATTGCTGGACACCGACCACGACACGCTGGCCGAGGCCATCCGGCCGTCCGGCTATTTCAATATCAAGGCGCGGCGGCTGCGCAACCTGTGCCTTTTCCTTGATCGGCAGGGTGGGCTCGAGGCGTTTGCCGGCCTGCCGACGGAGCAACAGCGCAGCGGGCTGCTCTCGGTGAACGGCGTCGGCCCCGAAACCGCGGACGATATTCTGCTGTACGCACTGCATCGGCCGGTGTTCGTGATCGATGCGTATACCCGGCGCCTGCTCCTGCGCCTCGGATTGGCGAAGGGTGCGGAGAGTTACGAGGAACTGCGCGCCGGCTTCGAGTGCGCACTGTCCGGCGACGTCGCGGCGTACCAGCAGTATCACGCACTGATCGTCGTGCATGCCAAGGCGGTGTGTCGCAAGCGGCCGACCTGCGCGCGCTGTGCATTGTTGGGCCGGTGCGCGACCGGGCGCGGCGACTGATATCGGCGCTCAGGCGAGCCGGCTGCAGTTGCGGCCCGCGTTCTTTGCCGCATAGAGCGCCTGGTCGGCCCGGCTGAAGAAGGACTCGGCGTCCTCGTCCGGCGCGCAATGTGCGGCGCCGACGCTGACGGTTACCTGCACCTTGGTGCCACGCACCGACTGCAGCGCGGCGATGTTTGCCCGGATGCGCTCGGCCAGCAGCAGTGCGCCCTGTGCCTGCGTGTGGCTTGCCAGTACGACGAACTCCTCGCCGCCGAAACGGAACAGCAGGTCGCTGCGGCGGATCGTGTTGGCGATCCCCTGCGAGACGGCGACCAGCACATCGTCGCCGAATGCATGGCCGTGCCGGTCGTTGAATGCCTTGAAATGGTCGATGTCGATCACCAGCATCGACAACGGGAGCTGCTGGCGCCTGGCGAGATCCACCTCGCGCATCAGCGCGTTGCTCAGTGCGAGCCGGTTCTGCACCCCGGTCAGTGGGTCGCGCGAGGCCGTCTCGACGGCCTGTCGGTAGCTCAGCGCATTGCGCAGCGGGTAGACCAGCGCGCACAGCAGGTTTTCCAGCGAACCGATTTCCTTGCGCGTGAACGGGACTTCGCGGCAGACGCGTACGCTGCCCAGCGACCGGTCGTGCAGTTTCAGATCATAGGTCGCGCGGTGGGCCGCGTCGTTGCCATAGGCCACGCGCTGCTCGCCATTCGGTAGCGTATAGCTCAGTCCGTCGATCGCCAGATAGCGCTGTATCTCCTTACCGAACAAATCGATCTGCGACTCGACTTCGAGCGTCGTCTGCAGGATGCTCGAAAGTTCGAGCACGCGCGGACCGAGATTCTCCGGTGCGGCAGGCACCACGGTCCCCTGGGCTTGGAGCGGATTGACCAGGGCGAGATTGCCGTTGTTGCTGCGGCCGAGGGTTTCCATGTTGCGTGCTCCGGTGACTGGGTGCCTGCTCTCAGTAAGCGAATTTCGTGCCAGTTGTCATTTCTTATTTAAAACAATGAGTTATACTGACACAGGGTTTCGCCCCTGCGCGGTGTCGGGTCTCCGGCCCGGCCCGTACTTCCCAAAGTGTCGAAACCTCGACGTTTCGGCAGAAGCCCGTTCGCCGGCGATTTTCGGACGCGTGCCCGACCAACGTCACGTACAGGATGTGATGCTGCCGCTAGGGCCGGGTTCGGGATCATTTACCGGCGAAACGAAACGGGGGGACCTATGGGTCGGCCCGTTGTGACATTGGTGTTGTCGGCCTTGACCGGCGCGCCCCGAGCAAGGGGATGATCCCAGCGACTGACATTCGTCAATCACATGTCTCCGTGATCGGCGTAGTTTGGACTCACAGAAGCATTCTGGAGGTTCGGCTATGCAACAGTGGAAGAAGATCATCGCGATCGCGCTCGCCTTTTTTCTCGTTGGATCGGCAGCGACTGCAATCGCAGCTGACGAAAAAGCGGGCTTGTTCGTGAACCTGACGACCGATGACACCTGGGCAGCGGCGAAGGCCATCCTGTTCGCTCACGAAAAGGTATTGAAACAGGGCCACAGGCCGGTTGCGATCTGGCTGAATGTCAGGGCGATCTACCTTGCCGATCGGAAGCGGCCCTCGCATGTGCATGGATTGATGAAGGAGCAGGGAAAGTCGGTTCAGGACATGCTCGGCGACTTCATCGCGGATGGCGGACAGGTGATCGCCTGTGCGGCCTGTTCCCAGGCGGCCGGTTTGACGCAGGGAGACTTCATCGAGGGCGTGAAGATGGGTAATCCCGACCTCGTCAAGGGGCTGCTGTTCGACCCGAAGGTCAAGACCTTGTCCTGGTAAGTGGTTTGGGACAGGCCGGCACCGCCGGCGCGCCGCCGCGTCTGGGTGACGCGGGCCCTTGACGTCGACGCGTCCTCCGGGCGCCCGAAGACACCGATCAAGGTGGCGGGCGGTGCGGGTCATTGGGCGCATTGTGCGCCGGGGGGGATCAAAAGGCGCTTCGCTGACCGTCATTCGCCGGTGAAATTCGGTTTGCGCTGTTCCAAGAACGCCTTCAGTCCCTCCTCGTAGTCGTGGCTGTCGTAGACTGCGCGACGCAATCCCTGAATACGCTCGAACATCAGTGGCGTCACCGAGTGCGCGCCCTCCAGCATCCGCAACTGTTCCTTGATGACGGCGATACTGAGCGGTGCATTGTCCTTTACCTGCTCGGCAAGCCGCCGCACGCAGGTTTCGAGACCTTCTCTCTCGACCACGTAGTTGATCATGCCAAGCCGTTCGGCGCGTTCCGCAGCGACCGGTTGTGCAGTAAACGCCATCTCCCTGAGTATCACCCGGCTGGTCGCGTTCATGAAATTCAGCACACCGGTCACGTTGTAGGGGACCCCCAGCTTGGCGGGTGTGATCGCAAAGGTGGTGTCCGTTGCGGCGACGATCAGGTCACAGGCGAAAGCCACCTCGCAGGCACCCCCCCAGACGCTGCCCTCGATCATCGCAATGACCGGCATCGGCAGGGTCTCGATTTGCCTCACGACAATGCGCAGCGGGTCGTCCCAGCCAAGCGGATCGCGCCGCGTCGGCGGCAGTTCGTTGACGTCGTGACCTGCCGACCAGATCCTGGCCCCGGCCGGGGCGCGCAGGATGACGACCCGTGCCCTCTGCTGCTTGAAGTCGTCGAGCGCGGCGATGATCTCGCCGATTAGCGACCTGCTGAGCGCATTGTGTTTTTCGCGATGGTCCATCGTGACGGTGCCGATGGCATCTTTGAGCTCGGTTGTAACCAGCGACATGGGATGTTGCTCCGTTGGGTTCAGACCTGGGCTCGATACGACGAGTTGAAGTACTCTTGGTGTTCCCAGGGTATCGGCTGCATGGGCAGGCGTGTCTCACCATCGCCGGCGCAGACCCGGGTCGCATCGATCATCGGCCGACATCCGGTCGTCCTCGCGCCGCGCCGCG
>CBFCWF010000159.1:0-10261 GCA_965601425.1 uncultured Chromatiaceae bacterium
CGTGACGATCCCGCTGCTTAACCCTACGCGCGAGGGAGAGATCATCGAACGTCTGCTTGCGGCAACGCAGGCACGGATCGACGAGTGCGACCGGATGCTGACCGGGGTTGTGCTGATCGAGGACGCCTACAAGCGTCAAATCTATGCTCGTCTGGCGTTGAAGGCCGCGCTGGACGAGATGACCGCCATCTACAAAAAGGAGGCACGAAAGTAATGCTACTGCCAAACACTCCTGACGGACGCGCCGCAGGGGCCAAACTGAAGGAGGTCCGGGCTGCACAGATGATCTCTGACAACTCGAAACACGAGTTGACCAGCGACGAGTTTCTGTCGCCCAAGGACATTGCGGAGCAGCTCGACAAGCTGCGCAAGTACATCGCCGCCAAGCGCGAGGTGCAGCCGCTGTACCGGCTTCCGCGCCCCGTTGGCTGGCGGCTGACGGTGCTGATCCTGACGCCCCCGGACAAGACCTCGGGCGGTCTGGAGTTGCCCGGCGACATCGTCGAGGCGCACTCCTACAAGGCCGTGCAAGGCGTCATCATCGGGATGGGCGCGGATTGCTACAAGGATACGGATCGCTTTCCCGGCGGGCCGTGGGTCACCTTGGGTGACCGCATTCAATTCAAGCGCTACGACACCAGCCAGTTCGAGCTGGCCAACGGGCAGCGCTTGGGAACCCTGACCGACAGCCAGCCCATCGGAAAGGTGGACAACTGGGACGTCGCAGACATCGCGGAGGTGTGAGATGGAAGATACCGAGTTCAATTTCGTGATCGAGGACGACAGCAATTCCGGTGCAGCCGGGATGGGCGGCGGGGATAATGGTCAGGCCTCGACCACCCCCGCCGCCGACAAAGCCAGCGAGCTGGAGCGCCAGCTGGCCGGGATGAACGAAAAGCTGTCGAAGGTGACCACCGACAACGAGAAGCTCCAGAAGCTGGCCACACGGGCGCAGGCCGAGGAGCAGATCGACCGCGCGGTGGCCAACGCCAGCGAAGAGGTGGACAAGGCCGAGAAGGCTCTGGCCGACGCCTACGACGAGGGTGAAGGGGTCGCCATCGCGCGTGCGCAGCGCGAATTGACGAGCAAGGTGGCGCGTCAGGAGCGCATCTCGGCACAGGCCGACGCGCTGAAAAAGCGGCTGGCGCAGGAAGAGAGCGGAGGCCGCAATCCGGGTGGCGACGTTCCGGAGGATCGATCCAACCTCGACGCATGGCGGCAGAAGCATGCCAGCTGGTACGGGGTAGACCGGGACATGACCCGCGACGCCATGGCGATCCACCGCCAGATCAAGGAGGCCGGTGCGCTGGAGATTGGATCGAAGGAATACTTCGACGCGCTCGACCGCCAGATGGCGCAGAAGTACCCCGAGGTCCTGCGTGGCAGCCCCGGCGGTGTGTCCAACTCCTCGACGGGCGGGCCCGGCGGCGCGCCGGTCCAGTACCGCATCAAGAAGAGCATCGCCGACGGGTACCGGCGCATGGGCTTCGACATGGACGATCCGAAGGTCGTCAAGACGCTGATGCAGAACCGGAAGAAAGCGGTCGAGAAAGGGCTGCTCGCGGAACAACCCGTTTCCGGGCAGGTGATTTCATGATCTTCCCTCGCCTGTCCGCTTTTGCTATGTTCCCCGCCATGAAGGAGTTTTCGACATGACTGCACGCAATGATCGTTCACGGGACACCGGCGCGACCAAGTCGCGTGGTCGTGACGAAACCTCCACCAAGGAGAGGCCTTCCTTGGACCGGTGGAAACCGAGCGAACGCTTGGCAACACCGATGCTCCCCGACGGGGCGCACGCACGCTGGGTGCGTGAGTTCGTCGATGGGCAACCCGACAAACGGAACGTCAATCGGCATCTTGCCGACGGCTATACGTTGGTCACACAAGCGGAACTGCCCGAGGACTTCGTGTACGAGGACAGTGGCGATGATCCCTACGTCCGTGACGGCGGGCTGATCCTCATGAAAATTCCGCAACATGTGGCCGACCAAATCCGCGCATACTATCGCGAGCGTTCCGTCGAAAAGCAACGAGCCGTGAACAACATGCAGGGTATCCCTGATGCGGACGCGGTCGTTCAAGACAGTTCGCGCAGGCTCACTGGAGCCGAAATTGCGCGTTCGGTGTAACTGACTGAAAGGAGACAGCTCATGGCTGGTTTTGGTCTACGCATCGCAAAGTCGCAGGGTATGGAAGGCTTCACCGGGAACACGTCGAATTTCCCGATTGATACGGCTACCGTCACCCCGATCTTTGTGGGCGATCCTGTCATTCTGAGCAACGGCGCAATCGTCGATGCTGCAGGTGGCAACCCCGGACTTCTCGCGGCAGCGCCGATCCTCGGCGTCTTTGCCGGGTGGGAGGACACCGGGCCGACGGCGGAGTACGGCGTCAGCGAAGGCCCGTACAAGCGGCACTGGTCCGCAGCGTCCGGCGCAAGCGCGAACAAACCGCAGGCGAAGGTGGCCATGCCGCCGCATAGCCTGTTCTGGGCCAAGGGCGACGCCACGATTGACTGGTCCTCGGCTTTCGCGCCCGGCATGCGCGCTGGCATCTTCTACGCGGCAGGCTCGGCCCAGTTCGGCGACAGTCGCGTGACGATTGCCCCGCAGGCATCCGGCCCGCTGCAAATTCACCGTCTGGTCGATATGCCGGGCAACACCATCGGCAACACGACCGAACCTGTTTTCGAATGCACGATCCTGCTCCAGCAGGGTACGGCTTCGGATGCGGCATAAGGAGGGTTGAGCAATGACCACTATCAATCGCGCGGTCCTCTCCGAGCATCTCTGGCCCGGCATCCTGACGTGGTTCGGGACCGAGTACGAGGATCACCCCGAGCAGTACACCGACCTGTTCGACACCCGCAACTCGACCAAGGCCTACGAAGAGTGGGTCGGGCAGGCCGGTTTCGGTCTGGCTCCGGTCAAGGCCGAAGGTTCACCCATCGCGTTCGACACCGCGTCGGACACATGGAAAGGGACCGTCTCGCACCAGACCTATGCCATGGGCTTCGGGATCACGCGGGAAGCGGTCGAGGATGACCAGTATTTCGATCTGGTCCCTCGCCACACCAAGGACCTCAAGCGCTCCATGCGGCAGACCAAGGAAGTTCGCGCTGCGGGCTTCTACGACGGCATGTTCGCGGACGAGCTGTCGGGCGACGGTGTGCCGGTCATCTCGGATAACCACCCGCTGAAAAGCGGCGCGACGTACTCCAACAAGGCGGCAGCCAACGCGGACCTGAACGAAACGTCGCTCGAAGCGATGTGCATCCAGATCGCCGACTATGTCGATGATCGCGGCCTGCGCCTCTCGCTGCGTCCGGTTCAGGTTATCGTGCCCAACGGACAGCAGTTCGTGGCGGAACGTCTGTTCGGGACCACCGGCGGGCGCGTCGGCACCGACACCCACGATGTCGTGGCGTTCCAGCGGATGGGGATGGTTGCGAAGGGCTACGCCCTGAACAACTACCTTGAAAATCCGCGCAGCTGGTACGCCCGTACTGACATCACGTCGGGCGAGGGTCCGGTCCATTTCGCACGGCGTCCGCTGGACGTCGAAGAACTGGACGGGGCGGAAACGCAAGTCATGCGGGTCGTTGCCTCCGAGCGGTACTCCTTCACCGTCATCGATCCGCGCGGCCTGTTCGGCGCGGAAGGCATCTGACGGGCCACTCTTCCCCGGTCCTGACGATGAGGAAAGGCCCGCCGTTCGGCGGGCCTTTTTATTGAAGCCGCTCTGCGCTATGCTCCGCGTCACATTCAACGCGACAGGAGTTTTCGCAGATGAACCCGTCTCTTCCCTACAACGCACTCGAAGAACGCCGTGGCAGCCTTGCGGCGCGCGTTCCAATGACGACCTTCGGCAAGCCGCGCGAGACCGGCCCTGCCGGGTATGGCATGCGCCTCGCGGGGTCGCCGCAGTACAGCATCTTCCTGCCCATCAACATGAACGCGACCGGGGTGCTCACGCTGGGCACGCTCACGGCGGGTCTGTGGGCGACGCAGTGCGTGATCCACAACGACACGACTGTCGCAGGGGCGGTCACCCTGTCGCTGGCGGAGACCGCGCCCGGCGAGGGCGACGGCGTGGACCTCATCGCCATCGCGGACACCGGCGGGGCCACACTGGGTGTGAATGATCTCGACACGCCGATCCTTATGCCGCTTTCGGTGGATCGCACCTTGGAGGCCACAATCGGGACTGCCGCCGCTGGCGAGTTTTCTTTCGTGTCCCTGCTCGTCACGCCGGTGGCCTTTGATCCGGTCTGATCAGCATGCTCGTCGATACAGGGTTCAAATGGCCGGATATTGTCGAGGACTGTATCGCCCGCGCCGGTGGCTCATCCGCCACCGGCGAGGACGTTCTTAACCTGACACGGTCCCTGCGCATCCTCATGGAGGATTGGCAGGCCAAGGGTTTCCCGACATGGCGCATCCGCACCGTGACGAAAACCGTGATCGCGCCGAGCACGTCGATCCGGTTGCCGGATTGTATCGACGACATCATCGCGGTCGCATCGCGTGTCGATACGACAGCGAAGGGCCGCGACGGTCCGATGGAGCGGATCGGGCCGGACGAGTATCACCGCTTGGCGTCCAAGCGCTCCACGGGACGCCCCAGCCAGTGGTACCTGCAGCGCAGTACCTGCCCCGAGCTGTTCGTGTTCCCGGTCGGCTACAAGGACAGGCCGACCTATCTCGACATCATGTACGTCGAACGACCCGCCGCATTCGCGGCATTCGACCCGACCGATGACATCCCCGGACGCTGGCTCAAGGCGCTGGTGATGGGTCTGGCTCACGATCTGGCCTGCAAGCGCCCCGTCAAGGGCGGGGAGTACAACGAGGGCCTGATCCAGCGGCTGCAGATGCAAGCCGACGCCGCGACGGAAGCCGCGCAGCGCGCGGACCGGCAACGCACCGTGTTCAAAGTGAGGTTCTGACCATGTCCCGAGGATGCACACCCCGACACCTCCGCTCCACGCGGGGCAAGCGCGGCTGGGCCATCTCCGACGAGAGCGGCCTGATGTGCTACGCCGATGACCGGGTCAAGGACGTGCGTCTGGGGACGGTCAAGCGCGGCGAAGAGGACAGCACGCCGGGCTTCGGGACCTACCATCCGCAAGACCTCAAGAGGTTGGGGCCGATGAGCGACCCCACGCCGATCCCGGATGCGCGCCCGCAGCCCGACACCTATCCGACCAAGGCGGACCTCGGGTTCTCTGACGACGAGATCAAGGCGTCGATCCGGCAGGGCCGCGCACCACGACGGGGGTATTGATCATGGCATTGACCTATGACGAACTGGTCCGCCGCATCCCGCTCTGGCTCTACGCATCCAACCGCCCGCTCGTGGACGAGATGTCCGTGATCATCGAGCAGGCCGAGGATCAGCTGCTGCAGGTGATGGACCACGACCTGTTCCAGACCAAGCTCTCGGGTGGCTTGACGGTCAGTCCGGGATCGGCGGAGATCGATCTGACGAACCGGACGCCGCGTGTGCTGGAGACACGGGCCTTCCGTAAGCGGCTTTCGGGAACGGATGACCCGTGGCTGCCGCTCCAGAAGCGCGACATGGAGTACCTGACCGCACTGTTCTCCGGGGCGGACTACAACCAAGGAGTGCCGCGCTACTACGCGACCGACGGTGAGGTACTCAGATACCGCGTGTTTCCCACTCCGGATCAGACCTACGACATCGAGGTGACTGCCAACGTCGAGTTCATCCGGCTCGGCCCGGCCCAGCAAACCAACGTGCTGACCGAGGAGTTCCCCCGCGCGATGGAGAAAGCCTGCTTGCGACAGGCGGCGGTGTTCCAGCGTGACGCAGAGGACGAGGCGCGGTACGAGAAAGAGATGATGGCGGCGTTGGCCGAAGCCAATGCACAGACCGGACGCCGCCGTCGCGACGAGGTGGGCACCAAGCCCCGAGACACGAACAACGCGAGTGGAAGCTGATGAGTTGCGGCTGCATTGACCAGATCGACATGTGCATCACGCGCGGGGCGTCGTTCTCGCTCGACATCGGGTTCGCCATGGGCTGGGAAGAGGTCATTGCGGCCCCGGACCAGTTCACAGTGAACGTGGTCTGGCGGCGGAAGCAACTGGACAGCAGCCCCGAGTTGCTGCGCAAGGAGCTGGTGATCGTCCCGCAGCCCGATGCCATCACCATCGTGGGCGAGCCGCAGGCCATCGCGGCCTTGCGGCTGACACCCACCGAGACATCCGGCTTCCCGACATCGCCGCGCCGCATCGTGGCGTATTGCGACGTGTTCGACACCGTGGGTCAGTCGGTACGGCGGCTGTTCAACGCGGATGTCCGACTGGAGGATTGAGCCATGGCCAACGACCTGACCGACATCCGGACCCCGGCACGCAGCGTCGTGGACGGCGAGGAAATTCGAACGATCATCGTGTCCGACGGCTTCCGGGGATCGCCCGGTCCCGCAGGTCCGGAGGGGCCACAGGGGCCGCAGGGAGCGACGCTGAATGTTCGGGGGGCTTGGACCCCCGGAGCCGACTACTGCCCGCTGGACGCCGTCTCCGCGCGCGGGACAGCGTCTCAGGGCATCCAGTCCATGTACATCCAGCGGTCCAACGTGCCGTGCAGCGCCTCGACCGTCGAGCCGCATCTCGATCCGGGGCGGTGGCAGGAGATCGGCGCGACCGATCTGCAGAACGTCACGGGGGCGATCTGGGAAATCCAGCAACCCGGTCACAACCTCAACGCCGTCGGCATGCCGGTGGTGTTCAACCCGGCCACCCTGTCTTGGACGCCGGGCGGCAGCCGCAAGACCATCGCCAGCGCCATCGTCGCGGTCGTGCGCGAGGTGATCGATGACACGCGGGTGATCCTGCAGTCGAGCGGCGAGGTGCCCAACATCGACCCGTCGGTGATCACGCCACCCGGTGGCGACTGGGAAGCGGGGCGTGTCTACTACGCGTCCGGGATCGATGGAGCGCTCACGCTCGACCCACCTGACGACCCGACGACATTCCGGCGGCAGCCCGTTCTGGTTGCCACGCGCAATCACACATCGACCACGGACCCCGCCGCTCCGGGCAGCGTGACCGGGGTCTTGCTGCCGTGGACACCTGACGCGCCGCCCGCACCGGTGGCACTCATGAGCGGTCGCCCGGTGACACAGCGTTACTATTTCCGGGGCGAGGATATGCAGGCACCCAATCCGCCCAACTGGATAAGGGGCACAGATTTCTACGGAAATCTCATGGACTTTCCGGTAACTGCCGACATTGAGGTATTCCAAAACGGTCAAAATGTTCTGGAATATGACGCTGGCTTCACCACGAGTGGTTATACCATAGTCTCTGAGGGTTGGGTTTTTCTATACGGTGACGCCGTAGCAGAGCCGGGAGATCGTTATGAAATCTGGGTGTTTGCCGACCCGGATACATCCGGCCTTCTCGTGCCATCCGTCGCGGAGAAACTCGACAACATCGAGAGCCTGTTCGACGGAACGCGCACGTCGTTCCCGTTGACGGTCCTGAACAACACCCCGGTCGCGCAACCCGACGCGGTGGCGCTTCAGGTGTATCTCGACAATCACCCGCAAGAGCCGCTGGTCGATTTCATCACCGAGGACGATCCCGGTGATCCCGGCGTGGGGTCGCTGCTGACATTCACTTACGCGCCACAACCGGGCGACCGGTTCTGGGCGATCTTGGGACGACCGGCATCGCCCTGACGGGCGTCTGCTGCTAGACTTGCTCGAACAGATGAGAGGAGCACCACATGGCACTACTGACCGCACCGCCGGATAGCTGGGTGACCTTGCCCGATACCGGCTCTGACCAGATCGTCGAGGCGCGTGGGAGCGGCCTGTACGTCGATACGACAGGCGCTCTGGACCATGCCGACAGGGCCGAGGCGAACAGCATGCCCGCCCTGACAAGCATCGTCATCGCCGCCGACGTGATCGCCGCCGGGGTGCAGATCACTAGCGGCAACAGCAAACCCGCTTGGGTCTATCACGGGCCGATCTGATCCGATGAAATCCCGCATCCGCGTCCCCAACAGCCGAAACGCCAAGTTGATGGCAACCCCGCGTGTGCGCCCGTTTCGGCGCGGGGCCACCGGCGGCGGGGCGATCCTCGACCCCGGTGCCATTCTCGGCGCGAACGCCATCAGCTGGTTTGCTCCGTCGGTATCGACGATGGAGCAGGACGGCGCAGGCACGCCCGTTGCAGCGCCCGGCGATCCGGTCGGGGTGATCATCGACGGCGTGGCCGGGAGTTGGACGGCGGCGACCGACGCCGCGCGGGGCATCTATCGCGAGGATGCGGGGGTTTCGTATCTCGAACTGGTCGACGGCCAGATCATGACGCTGAACCCGGTCAACGTAGGTGAGCAGGCGTACTTCATCGGCGTCATCCGGACCGCAGATGTGGTCAACGACCTCAAGGCGCTCGTCAATCTGAAGGGGTCGGGCGGGAACAACGACCGGGCGCTGGAGTACAACGATTTCGTCGGATCGATGTCGATGATCGACTACGGCGACGTGACGATCTTCTTCCCGTACCCGCGCGACTGGACCATCATCGAGTGGTGGTGGGACGGGCAGGCCAGCTATGTGCGGCTCAACGGTGTCCTGCTGGCAGGGGCCATCGATGTGCCGACCCTTACCGCCGACCGTATCCACATCGGCGGGCGCGACCCCGACGGCCAGCCGTGGGACGTGAACGGTGTCGTGGACATCGCCGCGCTGGCCGTGGCGGACACGATCCCGTCGAATTTCCAGATGCAGCGCCTGCGGAGCTGGGCAGCTTCGGCGGCGAATGTCGCGCCGCCCGTGGCAAACGTGGACCAGCCGAGGCTGGTCGGCGTCGCGCCTGCGGATGGCGCGACGGCGATCCCGGTCGATAGCACCATCACGCTGACCTTCGACCGCCCGGTGTCGGACACGGGCACGCCGTTCTTCTACCTGTACGAGATCGACACGCAGCGAAACATCATCGCGCAAACTGTCATAGACACGACCACGGGGGTCTCCTTCCCCGGTGACAACACCGTCGTCGTCACCCCGCCAACCGATCTTACGGACGGCGCGAGGTACTCGTTCCACCTGTATTTCGGGTTTGCCGAGGACGGCAGCGGGGCGATCTTCCCCGGCTACTCCGGGCGGGTCGCGGGCTACGAGTTCATCACCGACACCACCGAGTTCGTATCAACCGGCGAGTTGCCGGAGGACGCATCGATCCTGTCCGAGGGGCACTCGATGCACGACGCGTCTCGCGAGGGCTGGATCGCGCCGCTCGTCGCCGCAGGGCAGGCGGTCCCGAACGACAACCGCGCCAGCAACACCATCCTCGCTGCCGACCCCGGCCAACGCTACGCGGTCTTGGACAGCGATGTTCTCGGCGGCGGGCCACCTTACGCGGGGCAGACGCTGGGCGCGATTATCGACGCAGGCGGCTGGCAGGCCATCTTTACGTTCTCGGGGAACGCCACCACGGCCAGCAACCCGACCGACTTCCCGCTCGGCCAAGTCATGCCTGCGTTCTTCGACAACGGCTTCGGCCTGCCCGCGCATAGCGTGCGGATCGCGGCGGACCGGTTCTGGGCAAGCAACCCGACAGGCATCGCCTACCTGATGACGTTCTGGAACAACCGCTTCGCCAACGCCGACAACCCGACGCCGGAGGGTGTCAACGACGCCGCGACATGGCGGAGCTACTTCTGGCGCGACCAGATGAACCAAGACGACATCGTCGCCCATGTGAACGCGGCGCGCACCGCAGGCGGCAGCCCGGCCATGCGGACGATCCAGTGGCTGCAGGCATGGGCCGCGATCCACGACAACCTCGGGACCGCTCCCGCGACGTGCAACCGGATGGAAGATTTCATGGACGACAACGTCCATGTGAACGACCGGGGTCACTGGGTCATATCGGCGCTCATGTCGTACCAGTTCTTCGGGATCGACCCGGCGGACGTGGCACTGGCCTATGACATCTGGAGCGCGGAGGATGGCCAGCGGCAAGCCACGCTGGCGAGCGCAGAGGAGCGCACATGGCTCGCGCCGATCATCCGTGACGTGGTGGACAATGACGGCTACAGCGGCTTCCTCGCGGGGCACACAGCCCCTGCGGCCATAGCGCCTGCCGGGTGGTCTCTGGACGATGCGGGGACAGGCGGCACGCTCAGGGTCACGCTGACATCTGTCCCGGCCAACACGACCAATGTCGAGTATCGCATCGGCGGCGCATCCGGCGCATGGACCGACGCGGGTACC
>CBFCWF010000160.1:0-10213 GCA_965601425.1 uncultured Chromatiaceae bacterium
TGACCCTGGGCGCCCATGGCGCTCATCAGTACTAACGGCGCGAAGGAGTCTGTCGATGAAAAATCAAGTCAGACGACTAACCGTTTTGCTCGTCGCATGCTTACTGACAGGTTCGGTCCACGCTAAGCTCAACGTCTTCGCCTGCGAGCCGGAATGGGCCGTGCTGACCCAGGAGCTGGCCGGTGAGCATGCGACGGTATTCGCAGCCACGCACGCCGGACAGGACCCGCACTATGTGCAGGCCAGACCGTCGCTGATCGCGAAACTGCGCTCGGCCGATCTGGCCGTGTGCACAGGTGCGGAACTGGAAATTGGCTGGATGCCGATGCTGCAGCGCCGCGCCAGGAATCCCAAGGTGCTACCAGGCAAGCCGGGTTACTTTGAAGCGACTCAACAGGTTGTGTTGCTGGAGAAGCCTGCCAAGCTGGACCGCGCGGAGGGTGACGTACATGGTGATGGTAATCCGCACATTCAGATGGACCCCCGCCGCGTACTCGAAGTCGCGCAGGCCCTGTCGTCGAGGCTTCAGCAGCTCGACCCAGGCAACAAGCCAGCTTTCGAAAGCCTGTTGCAGGAGTTTACGACGCGGTGGCGTTCATCGCTGGAGCGCTGGCAGTCGGAAGCCGAAGGACTCAAAGGCAAGCGCGCAGTGGTTCATCATCGCGAATGGGTCTACCTGCTGGACTGGCTGGGTATGCAGCGTGCCGGTTCGCTGGAGCCGAAACCCGGTATCCCACCCAACATGGCGCACCTCGCGGATCTGAAGAAGCAGCAGGCCGATTTGATTATCCTTTCGCCGGCGAACGATCCGAAACCGTCGGCCTGGCTACAGGAGCAGACAGGCGTGCCGGTTGTCGTCCTGCCGCATACGGTGGGGGCCGTGCCGAACAGCGATGATCTTTTCGGTTTTTTCGACGAGATCATCCGACGGCTTTCCGAGGCGGAAAAGACGTGAACCTGATCGACCTGTCTTTGCTCGGGCCGCCCCTGCTCGCAGGGGCGATAGTGCTCAGCACCCACGTACCGCTCGGACGACAAGTGCTTGCGAGGGGCATCATCTTCATCGACCTGGCCATCGCACAACTCGCGGGACTGGGCGTCATCCTGGTCTACTTCATGAGTGAAGCACCACCGGGATGGGTTGTTCAGCTATCAGCCTTTCTTGCGGCGCTCGGTGGCTCGATCGGACTGCGCTGGGCGGAGAGGCGTTGGCACGACGTATTGGAGGCCCTGATCGGTGTCATCTTCGTGCTGGCTGTCACCGCTGCGCTGCTGATCCTGGCGAACGATCCGCATGGCGGCGAACGGCTCAAGGATCTGCTGGCAGGCCAACTGCTTTGGGTCACCTACGCGGATCTCTGGATACCAATCGCTTTGTCGTCCGCCATCCTGGCCCTCTGGTTCAAGGGCAACGCCGCCGCCAGTCCCACCCTGTTCTACGTGTTGTTTGCGTTGAGCGTGACAACGTCCGTTCAACTGGTCGGCGTCTACTTGGTATTCGCCAGTCTGATTATTCCGGCGCTGGCAACCCGGGGACATCGAGGCCTGCAGGCCGCGTATGGTGTCGGGCTGGCTGGTTACCTGCTCGGATCGGTCGGCTCACTCCTGACGGACCTCCCCACCGGGCCGAGTGTCGTCTGGTCAATGGCGATTGTCGGGGTGATATTCGGTCTGCTTTCCAGCGTTAGCCAGCCCCGCCCAAACAGCCCCGGGGCGAGGTAGGGCGATCGGCGCCGGTCGCGACTTCAACTGCCGCGAAAATCCATGGGGGTTCAGCTCCGCGCTGGGCCGCGTCTGGTTGGACTCGTAGGGCGTATCAAGCCGTAACAGCCTGTTGCTGGCCGAGGGCGACGAGATTACGTTTGAGCAAAAGGGACCAGACCGAATCATGAGTGAGCGTAAAGCACAAATTCTTAACGAACTGCATCGTATCGACGGGGCAACCCCAGGCCGGCAGACGGCAATCCGCAAACACCGACGCATGGCCGAGAATCCGTTCCGCTTCCTGCGCGGTGCGGCCCAATTGTTCTCCGCCGACCTTGCCAACGGCGTGCTGAAACTACCTGGCGCACTGACCGGGGCGGTGCCACTGACCACCGTAATGGGCGACTGCCATATCAGCAACTTCGGTTTTCTGACCGAAGAGGGCTCACACGGCGATGATGTCATCTTCGCGCCCAATGATTACGACGACGCCTGTATCGGCCACGCCGCCTGGGACTTGCTACGCTATTGCAGCAGCCTGTTTCTGGCCGCCGATTTCGTCGCTGGCGTGAATCAGGGCCGCTATCCGTCACCCGGAGACGACTGGCCGGAAACCGATGCCGCCAGCGCAGATGACGCCCGTGATGCGACTGGTGTTTTCATAGGCTGCAGTCGGACGCGTTGGCCCTAGAGGCCTACCCCTTGATCGCCGCGAGCGAAGCCTATGCCCAGCGGGTGGACCAGGACACCCGCTTGCTGAACGAGATCATCGCGGACAGATCAAACAGATCAAGGGGCCGGAGTCATTGAACTTCGTCACGTGATACCAGGACAGGCAACGGACAATGCGCCCCGCGGCGCCGCCGGAGCGGCGCCGCTTGATCGACTGAGAAATACCCATTGACCCAACGCCAGCCCGATGTGCGGCCTCTTGCCCGGCGGCGGCCTGCTATCCTCTACACCAAAGCAAGCATTCCCTTCGCTTAGATGGCCGAGCTCATTCTTCTGCTGTTGTTCGTCTTCGTCGTCAATCTGCCTTTCGGCTACTGGCGTGAGGGTGTCCGCAAGTTTTCTCTTGGCTGGTTCGTCGCGGTGCATGCGGCAGTCCCGCTGATCATTGGCTTCCGCGTCCTGTTCGGCATCCCTTTCGAATGGGCGCTATTGCCTTTTGCCGTCCTGGCCTATTTCGCGGGGCAGACGATCGGTGCGCGGATGCGTAGGCGTCTGCCGCAATCGGCCCGCAGGTGACCCAACCGACTGGTCCCCGTGGGCATCCCCAGCCCACTGCTTCATAATTTGATCCACCGATCCAGGAAAAGGTTCGGGATTCTCTTGACGACACTGTGCAAAAAACTCGAGTTCACGCGCTAGGAAAAATTCCTTCTCAGCACAATGTTGTGGCAAACCCTAGTGCTCAACCGAACCCGAAGGACAGATCGAACATAGGTCTCACGAAGAACCAATCCTGCCTTGGCGTCAGAGCATTCTCTCTCCGCCGAAACCCAACATGGCACGTTAGCGACGGATGACCAACCTAACCGGCAGGACACGACCGGCTCAGCGTGGAAGACGGGGACTCGCCGAACAACCGCCGATAGTCTCGCGAAGAACGGCCGAGTTCGATCAGCCCGACATCGCGTGCCGCGCGCTTGACCCCGCCGCGTCCGGGTTCTGCGCCGAGCAACCGCCTCCGCGCATGCGTCAGCCGATGCTTGTGAAAACAGGCCATCGGCGGTTCGCCACACCAGCTCCCGAAGGCGAGGCACAGAGCGCTCTTGCTGACACCGGTGGCGGCACACAAGTCGACGAGCGAAACCGGCGCCGACCCGGCCTGCGTGAAACGTTCCTCGGCCGCATGGACGATGCGCCCCGGGTTTCGCACCCGACCCGATTTTTTCGTCGATTCCGGGCGGGTCTGCAGGTACACAGACACCATTGGCGCGAAGATCTCTTCGGTGAGGTCGACGTCAACTAGTCCACGTCGCAGCTGGAGCTGTTCTAGGGCAGGTACCTGCCGAATGCCTGGACCGTCTACACGGATTGGAAAGGGTTCTACGACCAGGAAGAGGACCAGGCGACCATCCCGTTGAACCTGACCATCAGAAAGGTCACCAAGCTGGGCAAGCTACCGTTGAAGCTGGAACTCGGGTTCGATTGTTTCGTCGAATCCGACGACCGGTTTGGCCAGGATTGGGCGGTAACGATGAACTGCTCCCCGGTCGTTCCCGATTTCATCTACAACGCATTCAACTGACAGCGTGATCTCAGGGCCCGCGGCCGCGGTGAGTCGGAAGTGTGTTTTGAAGAAGCGCTGCCGGCATGTTATTAAGCTACCTTTTCAACACCATTGAGGTCACAATTCGAACGCGTTGCAGCTCAGGACTTGTGCGTCGGTCGAGCAAACGGCCGTCGAATGATTCAACGGAGATTATTCATGCGAAACAGTGCCCTATCAGTATTCCTATCCGCGGCCATCGTTGTCGCACCGAGCGTTTCCGTCGGCCACGAAGCGATCGCGCTCGCACCCAGTGGTGAGATCGTGCACGGCCACAACTATGGCCCTGCGATGAGATACGACCATGTCGTAATCCGCGGCGCGCAGGTCTTCAAGGGATGCGATCCGGACCTGGTCGCAGCGGACGTGCTGATCTCCGGTAACCTGATCTCCCAGATCGAGCCCGATATCGATGTTCCGGATGGGACCTACGAGATCAAGGCGCATGGCCATACCCTGATCCCCGGCCTTATCGACGCGCACTGGCACGGCGTCTATGCCGAGGCGACCATCCCCCAAATCCTGACGACCGGCGAAGGCTACTGGAACCTTGTCGCAGCACGCGCGCAAGAGAACGCGCTCTACCGCGGCTTTACGACCGTACGCGAAGCAGCCGGGCCAATGTTCGACATCGCACGCGCGACCGACGAAGGCATGATCGTGGGCCCGCGGATCTTCCCGTCCGGTCCCGCGATCTCGCAGACGGCCGGTCACATGGATTTCCGGTTCACCTACGATGTGCCGTCGACGCCCGACAACCTGCATAGCCTGGAGCGGAACAACGGCTTCTATATCGCTGATGGCGTGCCCGAGGTCATCAAGCGCGTGCGCGAAAACCTGATGCAGGGGGCCACGCAGATCAAGCTCATGGCCGGTGGCGGCGTAACATCCTCATACGACCCGATACACACGATGCAGTTCAGCAAGGCCGAACTCGAGGCGGCCGTCGAAGCGGCGGGGAACTGGGGCACCTACGTGCTGACCCACGCGATCAACGACGAAGCCGTAAACCATTCCCTCGACGCCGGCGTGAAGAGCATCGAGCACGGCCACATGTCCACGCGCGAAACCCTGGAGCGCATGAAAAAGGAAGGCGCATGGCTGAGCATGCAGCCGTTCCTCGACGACGAGGATGCCCCCAAGCTGAACGATGCCCAGAAGGCCAAGTACAAGTTCGTGACCGATGGCACCGACTTCGTCTATCGCAATGCAAAGGAACTCGGCGTCAAAATCGCGTTCGGTACCGACACCCTGTTCAGCGCCGACCTCGCCAGGCGCCAGGGCGCTCAACTCGCCAAGCTGCAAAAGTGGTTCACGCCGTTCGAGGCGTTGAAGATGGCGACCTGCGACAACGCCGAGTTGCTCAAGCTGTCGGGCAAGCTGACACCTTATCCCGATGGACCACTCGGCGTGATCGAGGAAGGCGCCTACGCCGACCTGGTCCTCGTCGACGGCAATCCGCTGGAGAACCTCGACCTCGTTGGTGACCCGGAAAGCAACTTTGACCTGATCATGAAAGACGGCGTGATCTACAAGAACGCGCTCGACTGAGCTGCTGACCAGAGGAAATGAAATGACACGGCTGGCGTTTTCAGCCTGCGTTCTCGGGCTGGCCTGCGCGGCCCCGATCTCGGCGCAGGCTGCCGAAGAGGCGCTGATGCGCGGCTTCACCAGCCTGCGTGACGTTGGCGGCGCTTCATGGGGGGCAAAGCTGGCCGCCGACCGCGGTGAGATTGCAGGGCCGCGCGTCTGGCCGAGCCTGCGCACGCTGTCCCAGTTCGGCGGGCACGGTGACGCCAATCCACGGTTCGTGAACCCACGTGAATTCGGTGGGCCGGAAAACAACCTCGAACGGCTCGGCTATAGCCGGATCGTCAACGGCCGGGATGACGTGCTCGCTGCGGCGCGGGAAAACCTGAATCGCGATGCGTCCCAGATCAAGATGCATCTTGCCGGCGGGGTGGGAACGGAGTTCGATCCGATCGATGGACGTCAGTTCACCAGAGACGAGATCGAGGCGGCCGTGGAAGTGGCCGAGGGTTTCGGCACCTATGTGGCGGCGCATGTCTACACGCCCGATGGGACCGAGCAGGCGATTGAGGCCGGCGTCAAGTCGATCGAGCCCGGCAATCTCATCACAGACGAGATCGCCCAGATGATGGCCGAGAACGGTGTCTGGCTGAGTCCGCAGGTGGTGGTCTATCTGACCTTCTCACCGGGCCTGGGTCCGGTCCGGCTGGCCAAGGGCAAGATGGTCGAAGCCGGGCTTGACACGATGTTCAAGCTCGCCAAGAAACACGATTTGAAAATCGCCTTCGGTACAGACGTCGTCGTGAACCCGGAGGCTTGCGCGGACCGAAATCGTGAGTTCGTGGAACGCGCGGGCCCTGCTGTGCGAACGCACGGTGAGGGCGTAGCGTCGGTCGTGACCGTCAAATCAGAGCTGGCGCTACGCCCGGCTCGTCGGCCACCCTCTCTTATCGAAACCCAACGGCTTGTCAGCCAAGACCTCGGTCGCCACCACATGCCGAGGAAAGCTGCATGCATGCCTGCGCAGAACGCGGCAAGGGCTCCTCTACAGGTCCGCGGCAAACAACCGCGGATAACTGTCGGCACCTACATCGCCATGTCGCCGATGTGCCTGGTGGCGTGATCGACGGCGCGGTAATTCGCTTCATCGGTCTCGATGCAGCGCGGCATCCGGCAGTTATTTGACGCTGGGCTTGCCCACCGTCTGCCATCCATCGGGCAACTGTAGTCTGGCAGGGTGTGGTTCTCGGTAGTAGACAGGGGCACGCCAGATGACCTCGAAGCGCTCGGACGTGAGTTGCCGCAGCTCCATCGAGCTGGGTTGGCGTTCATGTGAATGCGCCAGCCCGGCAAGGCCGATGAAAAGCAGCAGGATTATCGCCAGACAGCCAACGGCCGGCCGCATCAGCGCGCCTCGCCGGCGGCTGCCTGCGACAGCACCTCGGTCACGTCGGTATTCAACGACCCGACCGTGACCTCGTAACCCTCACGCAGCTTTTCGTAGGCCAGCTTCTTTTGTTGCTCGCGCTGCTCGGCGAGGTATTCACGCAGGACCTCGTCGCGTATCTCCACGAGTTCGGGAAGCCGGGTATCCACGCGCGCGTCGATCTTGACGAGATGTGCACCAAACGGGGAGTAGACCGGTCCGCTCCAGTCGCCAGCGGGCAGCGAGACGACCTGACGCGCGAATTCATCGCCGAAGTCACGCGCAATCACGCCCTGCGGTGCCAGTTGATAGCTTCGAGACACCAGCGTCCGATCACCCAGCACATCCGGGTCGCCACCGGCGTTTAGGCGTGAGAGGAGCTGGCGGGCGTCGTTTTCTAGATCCGGACGCTGATCGGGATTCAGGTAGACCTGGCGGAACGCGGCCTGCGGCTCGTCGCGGAAACGATCGGGGTTTTGCTTCAGGAAGTCGCTCAGCACATCGTCTCCGGCGTCTTGGCCCGACAGGTCCTCGAGCATGAATTCAAGCTTCATACGCATACGCCGGCGCACCATGGGGTCGTTCTGGTCGAGCCCCATCGCCATCGCCTCCCGGTAAAAGATCTCCTCGCGCACGTGGCTCTCGACCATCAGGTCGACTTCATCCTGAGTGGGTCGGCGCAAGCGGGTACGTTCGAAGTTGGCGACCAGCTGGGCCACCTGGCCGCTGTTGACGTGAATCCGTTTCGACGGCGCCGCACTGTCGTTCTCACCCACGATGTCGTAGTAGAGGAACAGCGCGGCGCCGATCAACAGGAAATGCAGCAGCGGTTCTCGCCAGAGGCGCGAAAGTGCCTGGTTCATGTGACTGAAAAAGACTCCCGGGTGTTAACAGGCCCCAATCAGCCCTTTGGCGGGTTGTACCAGATGGGCGACGTGTAGGCGCGTTCCTGGTGGACCAATTTCGTTTCCTTCGGGATCTCCGTGCCGAACCGCAGCTTGTCGTAGAGCACCCAGCGCGGCGTCGGAATCTCGATCACCCGCGCGTAGTAGAAGGCCTTCTGCTTCAGATCGAAGTCCGGGTCGGTCCAGACGGTGAGCAGTTCCGACGCGCCGATGGTGTTGGTCCAATTGGCGGCCTCGATATCGACGGTGTTACCGACCGGTGTCTTACAGCGCCCGTCGGTGTCGATCTCGCGACCGTCTGAAACGGCGACGTCGAAGACACGTTCCTGCGTCTTGCCATCCTGGTCGAGCCAACCCTTGATGATCTGGATACGGTCGAGATTGGCGCCGAGCGGGTCACGCAGCGCATAGACCATGAAGGTCGGTGACTTGCCTTCAGGTGCAGCGGTCAGGTCGCCGCCCATCGGCACGCCTTTCTCGTAGCCGCGGAAGGCCGGCGAGCGACTGTGCAGGTCGGTCTCGGTGAAGTCCCAGCCGCCGAAGAATCGCACCGGGATGCGTGGGCCGGTGGTCGCGTAGGTCTCCTTGCGCAGCATCGCGTCGAACAGCGCCTCGCGGGTGTTGTCGGTCGCCCACACACCCTGGTAACCGGCCGCAACCAGTTCATAGCCCTCGATTGCGCCGAGCTCGGACTTGACGAACGGGTGATTGATGCGCCCCTTGGAAGGTTCGACGCTGACCGATTTGCCGAAGTAGTTGTCTTCCTCGGCGGTCGTGAGACCGGTATGGCTGTCGGTCGCGCCGACCATGCCGAACTTATAGGGGTTGGTACCCAGCTTCGCCTCCAGCATCAGACCGTTCTTCAGGGCCTCGCGTGCGTATTCGCGCGCCAGCATGTCGTCGGCCTTGAGCTCGGTCAGGTCGAGGTTGCCCTTGTCCCAGGTCCCGTAGTCGGCAAACTCGTCGTTCGGCGACAACAGGGGGTGCGTCTCGCCATCACCCTTGATCTGGGTGACCTCGTACAGGGGTTCCCAGCGCGCACGCTGCTCGACATAGTTGGTATCGACCTCGCCACCGGCGTAGGTCCGGTCGATCGGGAACATCCAGCCATTGGACAGGTTGCCGTTGTGCGATATCGCCAGCGCCTGGCCGTTGGTCTTGCTCTCGTAGTCGTCCAGCCACTTGTACAGGTCCAGCGGGTCGGTGGTGCCGAACGGCGGCTGCGTGGTCAGCGGAACGACCTGCTTGGCGCGCATCGCGCCGTCGCGCAGGATCACGTTGCGATGCAGGTTCATGCCCTTGGGCACCGAGGTCCACTCGTAGCCGATAAAGGCGGTGAACTGGCCGGGCTCGTTGTATTGCTCCGCCGCATCGACGATCTGGTCCCAGATGTTGTTGGAGATCCGTGAGCCGGGCGCATAGTCCTCGACCATCTGTTCCGGCAGCTTCATCTGCGAGAAATGGGTGATCAAGTCGAACGCGGCCTCGCCGGCGGCCTGCCCGCCCTCGACGAAACCCTCGTGCCACTCCCGGCCCTTCGGCACCGCGAGGATGTTCGGCGTGCCCTTCTGGATGTCGGTGGCGATGCCCATCATGTCGGTATGGTCGGTGACCACCAGCCAGTCGAGCGGGCGTCCGAGCTTGACTGGCAGACCGGTCGATGACTTGATCTCCTCGCCGCGGGCGAAGCGGTAGGCGTCGTCCGGCGTCAGAATGTTGCCGAACAGGCCTGCGTCGAGCGACAGCCCGGTGTGCAGGTGCGTCTCACCCCAGTAGACCCGGCTTGGAAACGCGCGCTGGGCATACGGTGAGAAGGTCTTGCCGGGGTAGATGGCGTTGTTGATCTCCGGCGTGGCACCGCCGAAATCCATAGCCGAGGTGCAGACGGGCAGCGCTGCCAAAGTCGCCACGAGCGCCGCGGCTGCGGGCAGGGGAAGGGTTTGTTCCATGATCAGTCTCCTCCGGATTGGGTTTTGCGGGTTGTTGGCCTGCGGTATTCAGATCGGCGCCAAGAAGTCAGTACTCGTCGACGTTACGGAATAGGAAACATCGCGGTAAGCACAAACGTATTTCCCTCCAGGGTGCTGCGTGTTCCAAACTCCCAGAAGTAGCGCGCGTTGATGAATCCGTAGAGCTTACCTTTTGGAGCGACTGCAATCGTGACTTCAGGGCCTAAGCCATATACCCGATGTTTGCCCAAATCCCGGCCACCAGGAAAGGCATTGTCGCGTCCCAGGTCGTCTTCGGTTATTTTCCACTGCGCGTAATAGGCAGCCCCTACGCTGAGAGCCCCGTCCATGAGGGTCTTTCCAAGGCCACCTTCGATAGTGAGGATGTCGCCGACCTGTATGTCAGTATCTTTTTTCTCGGAAT
>CBFCWF010000161.1:0-10202 GCA_965601425.1 uncultured Chromatiaceae bacterium
TCTAGAGACAAAGAGTAATCGCCGGTAGATTGCTTTCCTGCAGTATGCCAGCTAGCCGGCATCGCAATGTCGACGCCGCCGAGCCGGCGATCGATGCCCGCAATGATGGACTGACAATCAGCTATGCACCCGGCTTTGATCGCCTGCCCCTGCTGCGCCAGGCGGGGTGCTTGCGCACCAGGTACTGCATGTCGCGCTGCGTCATGCCCCGCGTTTTCTCGAACTGCGACGCCAGCTCGGCGACGTCGACCTGGAACTGTTCAATGTCTGTGCCGATGCGATCGTCAACAGCACACTGAAACATCTCAGCTGGTTGGAACTACCCCCTAGAGCGGTGATGCTCGAAGACTTGCTGAGCAAGGCGCTCGGCATCCAGCAGGATGCGCAAAGCGCGCTGCTCGAGTGGGACCTGGAAAGCCTCTACCGCGCCATCGACGACCGGCGGCTATTTTGGAAACCGGCGATTGATTCGGGCGCCGGCGCAGGCGAGGCTCCGGCCGCGATCGCGCAGCTGTGGAAGCTGAGTGCCGAGCTAACAGGCCTGCACGATTGTGGTTGACCGCCCGGACTCAACCGGCCGGCAAGGCACTGCGCTTGACAGGCAGCTGGATCTCGTTGCGGCGCAGAAACCCCGGAGTAAAAGGGTCGTTGTAGTACGCGTAGGTCGGCGGCCCGAGCGGTGACAAGGCACGGGCGGCCATCCAGTCACGCAGGCGTTGTTCCTGTTCGGCGACCAACGCGTCGTCGGTCCGACCACTGAAACGCACGGCGACGACCCGGCGTGCCGGCAACTGCCGAAGCTGAACGGCATCGTTACCCGGTGTCGGCAGCGCCTCCAGATTCAGCGCAGACGGCATGATAAAGCGCACGACCCAGTTGTTCTCACCATCCGGCGACTGGGTCACCGGTGCCGTCATCGCGATCTTCTCATCGGCTGCAATGGCTTGCTGCTGCACGGGCGCGGTCATCGCAATAGGCTCACCGCCGCGCTCGCGCGCGAAGATATAGCGCGCCAGGGGGCCAAAACCGTCCCTGAGTCCCTGCTCCCTGTCTCCGCTGCGGCGCACCTCGGCAACGACCAGCGGCGGGTAGTCACGCACCTCGAAATCGCGATCGAGCAGGACCGACTCGTAGGCGGGTTGTTCGACATTCTGTACGACGTAGACGAACACCAGCAACGCGCCGATCGCGAGCACCAACAACACCGTCAGGACAATCATCAAGGTTTTCACTGTTAGGGCCTCTTCAACCTCGTCTCACCACCAGTCCAGTACATTCTCGGCCATCGCCATCATCACAGTCAGCGCGATGCCAAGCCAGCGCCCTGCTATTTCCCGATGGATGCCGCCGAGCATGGCGAGCCGAATCGGGCATGTCTCGATGTCGATTCGGAATACGTGTTTCAGGCCCTGCGCCCCGGTCCATCCGGCGCATCTTGTTTCAGCGGCTGCTGATGGCGAGTGTCAAACCGGTGAATGGTATGGATTGCCCGCCCGCTGATGGCCGAAAGCACCGGTCGCCGTCGAGCAATAGGATGTCCGCGCTTATCAAAAGCGCACAGCGCATCATGAGCAAGCGAATGAATATTCAGCGTCAATAGCTTTCATCTTCCTCGCCGCGAAAACCGAAGCGACCCACGCTTTTCTCCCGCAAGCATCTGACACCCTGATTTGCGCACGCTCTTGGTTTTGCCCGAAACTGAACGCATTCATTGCTCAGACTTTTTGAAGGCTCACTGTCGAGGCCACTCTACGAGGCTTCGGACGAGTCAAAGGGAGGACAGCGTCGGTCATCCAGCAGTCGGCGTACTTTCCATTGTCTTGTCGACCCAAGACCCATAGGTAAGTCGTCTTTTCGCCAAGAATATCCTCTACCGTCACCTCTTGGGACGCGTCATCACCGGAGATACGTATTGGCCCATAGGCCACACTCCGGTGATTGATGAGGCGATCATAGGGTGACGATCGAACCATGCGGATGAATCGTTCCAGAGGTCCTGTCGTTGAGCGGTTCTCCGGGGAGGCGAAGCGAAAGGTCAGTTCGATCCCCGAATTGCTGGCGTCGTTCACCTTGAGGGCCGCTACCTGTATCTTGACGACCTCAGTCGGTGACAACGACGGTGAAGGCTGCTGCACCCTGACAGTCGAAAAGACGTCGGACGAAACGATTGCGAATGCCTGTACCGAAAGACAGAACATGACCGCCAGTATCGAAGCGGCGCCATAGAGCCTTTGATAGCTGCGTACCAAGCGAAACCTCCCGGGAACTAGTGCCATAAAATACTACGACATTTGATCTGGCCTTCAAGGATATAACACGGATCGATCGAATTGCCGCCCGGCGCTCCATTCTTGTCATCGTCCGATCGTTTAACATCCCGGTGCTTCATAGCTGGGCTTTCGGGCCAGCAGCAACCGCAAAGAGAAAAGCCAGGACGCATCTATCGCTGGGTGAAGATTCACCCAAGTCGCGCACTGTCGAACCGCCGGACGTAGGCAAAGTTACCGCATTTCCCTTTGTGGGTGGGCTACACCATCGCTATGGACGGATGACACGACCTAATTTTCAGGATAAACACTGGTCACGATCTGCAGGTCGTTCTCGAGCGTGCGGTGCACCGGGCAGCGGTCGGCGATCTGCAGCAGGCGCTCGCGCTGCGCGTCGTCCAGGTCGCCGGTCAGCGCCAGGCTGCGGGTGATGCGATCGATCTTGCCGCCGCTGGTCGTTTCGTCGCCGGTGCATTCCCGGCAATCGTCGATATGTACGCGGTCGTGGCGCAGACGCACTTCGATATCCTGCAGGTCGAGCTGCTTGTGATTGGCGTACATGCGCAGCGTCATCGATGTGCAGGACCCGAGCGCCGCCAGCAGCAGATCGTAGGGTGCCGGGCCGAGGTTGCTACCGCCGACCGCGAGCGGTTCATCGCTCATCGACTGGTGGCTGGCCGTGAACACGCCGCGCAGGAACTTCCTGTCGAGTTCCGTGATCACCACCTCGCCATCGTCGACGGCCGGTGCCGTGCCGTAACTGCGCTCGAAGCCGTGTTGGCGCAGACCCAGGTAGCGACTGGCCCAGGCGACCAGCGTCTCGGCGACGTACTCGGCATCGTCGCGGTTGCTCAGCAGGTGGTCGGCCCTGTCGAGCGAGACGAACGACTTCGGGTGTTTCGCCGCCTGGTAGATGCGCGCCGCCTCGTCGATCGAGACGATGGTGTCGACCGGTGAGTGGAACACCAGCAGCGCGCGACCGAGGCCGCCGAGGTGCGAGGCGTCGCCGTAGCGGGCGAGGTCGTCGAGCAGCTGGCGCTTGATGCGGAAGCTGCGACTGCCGATCCTCACCTCGGCCTCGCCGGCGCTGTGGATCTCGTCACGCGCGGCGCTGAACAGATGCTGCACGTGCTCCGGAGTGGCCGGGGCACCGATCGTGACCACGGCCTCGACCGAGGCCAGCTGTGGCGCGGCGGCCAGTACCGCCGCCCCGCCGAGGCTGTGACCTATCAGCAGGGCCGGCGCCTGGTACTGCTGTTCGAGCGCCGCGGCGGCGGCCAGCAGGTCGGCGACGTTGGACGAAAAGTTGGTGTTCGCGAAGTCGCCGTCGCTGTTGCCGAGGCCGGTGAAATCGAAGCGCAACACCGCTATGCCGCGGGCGGCAAGCGCGCGGCCGATGCGCGATGCGGCCGCGATGTCCTTTCCGCAGGTGAAACAGTGCGCAAAGATCGCGTAGCGTGCCACCGGGGTACCCGTCGGCGGCATCTCGAGCAGTCCGGCGAGCGTGTGTCCGTCGGGGTTGGGAAACTCGAATCGGATGCGTCCGCTCACGGCTGTTCCTCGTTGTCGTGTTGGCCGGCAGATTGGCCGGCCGGTTGTGCCGGCCCGCACCGGCGGTCGGGTTGTCGAATCATCGAGCCGGGCGTTTGACGCCGGGCTGCCTCAGCCGCCCCGGCGCCAGTTGTGGAAGCGCCCGACCCACTCCAGCACCTTCTGTGGCGCGTGCGCGCGCTTCCAGTTGCCGGCCGCGTACTTGTTCGCCTCGGCCCAGGTCGGGTAGATGTGGATGGTGCCGAGGATCTTGTTCAGGCCGAGGCCGTGACGCATGGCGAGGATGAACTCGATGATCAGGTCGCCGGCGTGGTCGCCGACGATCGTTGCGCCGAGGATCTTGTCCTTGCCCGGCACGGTCAGCACCTTGACCAGGCCTTCGGCCGATTCGTCGGCGATCGCGCGGTCGAGGTCGTCGATACCATAGGTGGTCAGTTCGTAGTCGATGCCCTGCGCCTTGGCATCCGTTTCGTTGAGACCGACGCGCGCCACCTCGGGCTCGGTGAAGGTCGCCCAAGGGATCACTGAATAGTCGACCTTGAACTTGCGGAAGCTGCCGAACAGCGCATTGACCGAGGCATACCACGCAGTGTGTGCCGCGGTATGCGTGAACTGGTACGGGCCGGCGACGTCGCCGCAGGCGTAGATGTTCGGGTATTTGGTCTGCATATACTCGTTGACGGCGATGGTACGGCGGTCACTCGTTTCGATACCGATGTCCTCGGCGCCGTAGCCGGTGGTGTTGGCGGCGCGACCTACGGCGACCAGCACCTCGTCGAACGCGATGTCGATCTCTTCGCCTTCGTACTCGGCGGTCAGGTGTTTTTCGCCGTCGACCATGCGGAACGCCTGGGCCTTGGTATCGAGACGCACCTCGATGCCCTCATCGACGAAGCGCTGGCGCACCATCTCGGAGATCTCGGGGTCTTCGCGCGGCATCAGCCGCGGCGCCATCTCGACCTGGATCACGTGCGCGCCGACCCGGGCGAAGGCCTGCGCCAGCTCGCAGCCGATCGGGCCGCCGCCAAGTACGACCAGGCGCTTGGGCAGTTCCGTCAGCTCCCAGACATTGTCCGATGTGAGGTAGCCGACGTCGTCGATCCCGGGGATCGGCGGTACGAGCGGGCCCGCGCCGGCAGCGATGATCAACGACTTGGCCGAGATCTCACGGGTGCCTTCGTCGGTGTCGACCTCGACCGTCCACGGCGAGGTCATGCGCGCGGTGCCCTGGATGCAGTCGACGCCGAGTTCGGTGTAACGCTCGACCGAGTCGTGTGGTTCGACGCCCTTGATCACCCGCTGCACACGCTGCATCAGGTCGGCGAAGCGGAAGTCGACCTTGACCGCCTGCATGCCGAGTCGCTCGGCCTTTTTCGCCTGGGCCAGGAACTTGGCCGAACGCAACAGTGCCTTGGAAGGCACGCAGCCAGTGTTCAGGCAGTCACCACCCATCTTGTGCTTTTCCACCAGCGCGACCTTGGCCTTGACCGCCGCGGCGATGTAGGCGGAGACGAGTCCGCCCGAGCCGGCGCCGATCACCAGCAGATTGTAGTCGAAGCGCTCCGGCCTCCTGTCCTTCCAGCGCGCGTATACCTTGCGCGCCTCGATCCAGGCGACCACGCGCTTGGCGATGAACGGGAACAGCGCGAGCAGCGCGAACGAGCCGAGGATCGCCGGCGACAGGATGCCGCTGAGGCTCTCGATCTGCGCCAACTGGGTACCGGCGTTGACGAACACAAGGGTGCCGGCCAGCATGCCGAGCTGGCTGACCCAGTAGAAGGTCCAGGTGCGGATCGGTGTCAGGCCCATCACCAGGTTGATGACGAAGAACGGAAAGATCGGTACCAGGCGCAGCGCGAACAGATAAAACGCGCCTTCCTTCTCGACGCCCTCGTTGACCTTGCGCAGCTTGTCGCCGAACTTCTGCTGCACCGTGTCCTTGAACAGCAGGCGGCTGGCGAGGAACGCCAGCGTGGCGCCGATCGTCGATGCGAACGAGACGATTACCAGGCCCCAGAACAGCCCGAAGATCGCACCGGCGACCAGGGTCATTACCGCGGCGCCGGGCAGCGACAGCCCGGTCACGGCGACATAGATCAGGAAGAAGATGCCGGCGGTCAGCAGCGGGTTCTGTTGGCGATAGGCCTCGATCGCGGCCTGCTGTTCCTTGAAGAACGCCAGGTCGAGGTAGCGGCCGAGGTCGAAGGCGAAAAAGGCGACGATCGCGGCGGCGATGGCAACGAATAAGAGGATCTTCGGCTTCGACACGTCAAGGCTCCTGGCGGTTTGCCATCGTCGCCGCTGGGGTTTCGGACGCGGCCGTCGGTTATTGTTCGGACCGGACCGTAAAGGCGTGCCGGCCATCGTCGTCGAAGAGACCCCGGCACTGGCCCGGTTCTTTGAACGGCCGCAGATCCGGCGCTCCTGCAAGCGTAGATGCCAATCGGCGTGGCGTTTGTCCGTTATGGCGCCACCGAGATCAATTGAGCGATCGCCGAAAGAACGCGCGGCGCTGGCCAGTCTACACTCGCAACAGGCTGGCTCGCATTGTCCAGCAGGTGTCTTCGCTATAGGATGCCTACTCGCCAACAGGGTCGTTTATCCACCCGCATTTTTATACGCGCTGTTGGTGTGGTTTGTGGTTCTGCCCGGCGCGGTAAGTGCCGGCGCGCTGGAACGGCTGTTCGCGCCGAAGGCCGAGTTAGGGGAACGCTGGGCGCAGCACGATACGTCCGACACGCGGCGGATCGACCATGGCGACTGGGACCGGTTTCCCGGCAGGTACGTGAAGCGATCGCGTGACGGCATACGACGGGTCGCCTACAAGGCGGTTTCGGCGCAGCACAGACGGGCGCTGAATGAGCCACCGCCCCAGGGAAAGGTTCGGCCAGAAGTGTTGCCCGGCGTTCTTGCTGCGGATTTTGCGCAGTTAGGAAAGCGGGGATGAAGGCTGTCGACGATATTGCCGACAGCCTCTCACGACAGTTATCTCGCGCGAAAAGCAGTCCCATCGCCGCTGCTGCACGTCAGCAAAAACCTCCAAAAGCCTTGAGGACGCAGGCAGGGTTCACAATTCAAAATGGGCTAGCACCTCTACCAGCCTGTCAATCTGGGGTTTGTCGGTCATGGGGTAGGTTTCCAACCACACGCCTGAGTTGAAATCCGGCTCGATCGCGCGAATCTCTTCCGCTTCCCAATCTGCTGTGTCGGCATCGGCCCGTGATACTGCCGTCGCCAAGAGATAGATGTGTGTCTCGAGATTGGTCGGATTGCGCGCAAGTGACTCACGCAGATTGATTGCTGCCTGTTCGGGCCTATCGGTGAAATAATATGCACGCCCAAGAAGCAAGTAGTACAGGTAACCGGCATCCTGATTGAGGCGCATGGCGTTACGTACCTGGCCGATAGTCCGTTCGGGTCGACCCACGTAGGTATTTATCCCGCCCATGAGTGCATAGGCATCCGCGTAGGAGTGATCAGCCTCCAATGCCTGCTGCAAATACGTCAACGCCTTTTCGTGCTGCCGGTTCTGAGCCGCGACATAGCCAAGCACCCAATACACTTCAGAAATATTGGGGTCTATTTGGGCTCCCGTCTGTGCCATCTCCTGCGCCTGCTGCAGCGCCTTCTCTCCATCCTCGGCCCAATGATTCCTGTAGTCAGCTGCATAGCTCAGCGCGAGACCGGCATAGGCACGTGCAAAGATCGGATCACGCTCGATGGCCCTCCGATACCAGAAACGTGCCGTGACGTTCGCCTCTCGGCCCCGCCTCAGCAGTTCAGCCTGACCTCGTAAAAAATCCTCATAAGCGCTGACATTTGGCGTGTACCGATCGGCCAGCCGCTGCAGATCGGCCGCGGTCACCTCAAGCGCCAATTGCCGCACCACTTCTTGGCTGATCGAGTGTTGAACCTCGAAGAGATCATTCAACCTGCGTTCATAGCGGTGTGACCACAATTGCCGCGCAGATTCTGCTTCGATCAGGCGTACATGCACCCCGATCCGGTCACCCACCTGTTGCACGTCGACATGAACCTGGTAACGCGAAGCCACCGGCGCCGTCTTGAGCGACGATGATCGGATCACCAGCAAGTCGGGCACCCTGCCAAGATCTGTGACAAGGTCTGAACGCATGCCGCGCGCGAAACGCTTTTCGCGCTCGCTCCCGGTAATTGCCTCGAAAGGCATGACCGTGAGCGTTCGGCCTTTGGGAGGTATAGGCTCACCCGGGAAACCCACCGTGGCGCTGGGCAACGACTGATCATCGACTTGCAGATAGCCGAACATCGCCACCGTCAGAATCACCGCCAACACGGTGACTGCCCAGGTCGGGCTGCGGCGCTTATCCGAAACGCGGCGCTCGGCCTGTTCCTCAGTGTGAGGGGAACCGGACTCGGGCTCCGCCTCCGCCAGCAGGCAGTAACCGCGCTTCGGGATGGTTTGGATGTATCGGGGATTGCGCGCATCGTCTCCCAGTGCCTTGCGCAGCTTGATGATCACCTGGGTGAGCGCATCGTCGCTTACCACCACATCTGCCCACACGGTTTCGAGCAGTTCCTGACGTGTCACCAGCTTGCCAGCACGTTCGACCAACAGCTTCAGCGCCAGCGCGGCCTTGGGTTCCAGATGAATGACCGAATTGGCATCCCTAATTCGATTCAATTCTGGATAGAACCGCCATGAACCGACGCGTATGGGCGCCCGAGGATCATCACTTAGCCCTCGCATCGGTGCTCCCTATACGGGTGCATGCTCTGGCCCGCACCAGGCTGTCCGACATAAGCATCTGTATTTGATTGCATTTTCTCTTATTCGGAAAAAGTTAGTGTTTCCTGCAGGTCTTTCTGCGGCCTCGCTACAACGATTACAGCACACGCCACCGGCGTTCACTTCGGGTCATGGACCCGCATTCTCAACAGGAGAAGCAGCAATGCCGAAATTCATGATTGAACGAGAGACCCAGGGTGTAGGCGATATGAGCCCGGAAGAGCGGCAGGGTGGCGCCCGTATGTCCAATGAGGCCATCGACAAACTGGGCGAGCAGATCCAATGGGTTCACAGCTACCTGACCCAAAACAAGTTCTATTGCGTTTACATCGCACCGAGCGCCGACCTGATACTCAAACACTCTGAACTCAGCGGCTTTCCGGCGGATCGGGTTGAAGAGATCAAAGGTCTGCTCGATCCTTCTACAGCCCAATAGCCCATCTGAGCTATTGTCGGAGCAATTCGATGAGTAAAGTCGCCGTCATCCAGAAATCGCCCGTCGTGTTGAACCGCGATGCCTGCGTTACCCGCGCCGTCGAGTTGGTCGACCAGGCGGCATCCCAGGGGGCCGAGCTTGTTGTCTTCACCGAGGCATTCATTCCCGGGTATCCGGCGTGGATCTGGCGCCTGCGCCCGGGAAGCGATTGGGGAACTAATGAGGCGCTGCACCTGCGCCTACTCGCGAATGCCGTCGATCTCGAAAGCGATCAGCTTGACCCGCTATATCGGGCCGCAGCCGCACATCAGGTGACGGTCGTTTGCGGTATGCAGGAACGCGACCACGGTGCCAGCCGTTCAACACTGTACAACACCGTGATAGTGATCGGTCCTGACGGCACGCTATTGAACCGACACCGCAAGCTCATGCCCACCAACCCCGAGCGCATGATCTGGGGAATGGGTGACGGTTCGGGGCTGCGAGTGATCGATACCCCTGTCGGGCGCATCGGCACCCTGATCTGCTGGGAAAATTATATGCCGCTCAGCCGGTATGCGTTGTATGCCCAAGGCGTCGACATCTACATTACCCCTACCTACGACAGCGGCGACGACTGGATCTGCAGCATGCAGCATATCGCGCGTGAAGGCGGTTGCTGGGTGATCAACAGCGGCAACCTGCTGCGCGCCAGCGACATGCCAGAAGATCTCGAAGAACTTGCCACCCTCTACCCCGACGCCGACGAATGGGTCAATGGTGGTGACTCGGCAATCATCGCTCCCGGCGGGCAAATAGTCGCCGGCCCACTGCGCAACGAAGAGGGAGTCCTAAACGCCGACATCGATATCGATCGTGCTGCCATGGCGCGCAGGACCCTCGACATAGTCGGTCACTACTCGCGGCCGGACATCTTCAGCTTGCAAGTCGATACAAACGCGCATGTACCAGCCGGTTTCTCGACGTTTCCAGCATCGGGTACAAAAACACCCTAAAAAATCATGGTGAGCACGGACTCGAATTCAACTGCCGCGAAAATCGAAGCGACACACTCTCTTCTCCCACGCACCCCTAACACCCGGATTTGCGCGGGCAATTGGTTTCGCCCGAAACTCAACTCACTAACTTCTCGAACTTTTGGAAGGCTAGCCCCTTGAGCCACCGTCCCAGCAAAAGGTTC
>CBFCWF010000162.1:0-10182 GCA_965601425.1 uncultured Chromatiaceae bacterium
TGACACCTGAGCAATCTCCGGTTGCGGTTGACGAAAGCGCGGTAGCGGGCGCCCGCGCTGACCCATGCTTTTTTGGCCGCCACCGGGCGGTGCGGCGGCGCAACGACGCGCCTATCGGGCAACGCCGACATCGGCTTGCAGCGCTCGCACGCGCAGGGCGGTGGCAGACCGGGTAGCGCTGCGACCAGGCTACAGCGCTACCGGGAACTCACTCGCAGTCTTCGTCCAGCCCGGCCGAGTACTCTTTCTTGCTCAGTTTGCCATCGCCGTCCTTGTCCAGTTTCTCCAATTCTTTCTCCATGCCGCTGGCGGCGAACTCCTCTGCGTCGACAACGCCGTCGCCGCTGGCGTCTGCCTTGTCGAAACTTGCCGGCGCTGCAAGCGCCAGGCTGCTGGTCAGGAGGGCGATCAGTGCCACGAGGGCCAGGTTGGTCGTCTTCATTGCTCGAATTCCTCGCTATTATTGATTTCATCCCGATGAGAATCGTTTGCGACAATCACGGGCATCGGCTACGCGGCCTGATTTTGGCCTTTTGCGTCGTCAGCGTCGAGTATTTTGGTGCTGTTGCGCCAGAATCCCGGCAAGAACTTAACCTTGATCGAGGCCTGTGGTGATGAAACGGATGCCGCGGCGCGCGGAATCGCCGCCTCTGAGATACCTCTACCTGCTGCTGGGGTGGTGTTGCGTCGCGCTCGGCGTGATTGGCGCATTTCTGCCGCTCCTGCCGACGACGGTGTTCCTGCTGGTTGCCGCGTGGTCGTTCTCGCGTTCTTCGGACCGCTGGTATCGCTGGCTGCTCAACCACGAACATCTCGGGGAAACCGTTCGCGCGTGGGAGAGCCATCACGCAATGCCGCGCGCGGCCAAGCGCATCGCCCTGCTGGCGCTCGCAGTGTCCTACCTCATCACCGCCGCGGCGTTTGGGCCGTTTTCCTGGGCCGCGGTCATCGGCGGCCTCTGCGTCGCCGCGGTGGCCCTGTATATCGCCCACCTCCCGGTCATGGACACGACGGCGAAACAGACTTTGGGACCTTGATTTCTCCCGCTGCTGCCCGCACATTCCAACGGACCGACGCGTTCCTCGGAGACGGCCGATATGCTGCGCATTCTACTCTTTCTCGGCACCAACGTTGCCATCATCGCGCTGATCAGCGTGACCTTCCGGCTGCTCGGGTTCGACAACCTGCTGGCGCAGAACAATGTCGATCTGGATATGAACGCGCTGCTGGTCTACTCAGCCATCATCGGGTTTTCCGGCTCGATCATTTCGCTGTTCCTGTCCAAGACCATGGCCAAGAAAACCATGGGCGTACACCTGATCGACCAGCCACGCACGCGCGACGAGTCATGGCTCCTGGAAACAGTGAGACAGCAGGCCCAGGCAGCCGGCATCAAGATGCCGGAGGTCGGTATCTTCGAGGGTACGCCAAACGCATTCGCGACCGGCTGGAACAAGAACGACGCGCTGGTCGCCGTCAGTACCGGCCTGCTCGGGTCGATGAACCACGACGAAGTCGAGGCCGTGCTGGCGCATGAGATCAGCCACGTCGCGAACGGGGACATGGTCACACTCACGCTGATCCAGGGCGTCGTCAACACCTTCGTCGTGTTCTTGTCCCGCATCATCGGCCACCTGGTCGATCGGGTCGTGTTCCGGGTCGAGCAGGGCCACGGGCCAGCCTTCTGGATCACTTCAATCGTTGCCCAGTTCGTGCTCGGCATCCTGGCGACCATCATAGTGATGTGGTTTTCCCGCTGGCGCGAATACCGCGCCGATGCCGGAAGCGCCGAACTCGCAGGGCAGCAGAAGATGATCAGCGCGCTGCGCCGCCTGAAACAGGTCCACGACCCGAAGCCATTGCCTGACGAAATGGCCGCACTCGGCATTACCGGCGCCGGCCTCAAGGAATTGTTCGCCAGCCATCCGCCGCTCGAAGACCGCATCGCCGCGCTCGAGCGGCGCAACTGATCGCAACGGCGGGCCGGGTCGGCGGCGCGGCGCGGGAAACGTTGCTTTATCTGCGGTTTCCGTGACACGGGGATGTGTCAGCGGCATTGACGACAAACAGTCGTTGATGTTGAAGCCAGGATGGCCTTGATCAGATGTAAGCGTTTCCCTTGGCGATCGTCAGTTTCGCCAACTCGGCTTCGATATCCGCGGGGCGCAGGCGCTCGAAGTCGGCCCGTCCCGAGACCGTGATCGCACCGGCCAATTCGGACCAGGCGAAGCCGCCGGTCCACTCGGCGTGTACGTAACTACCCTGGGAAGCGCGCGGCAGGACGTAGACGGCGCCTGGGCGATACAGCAGATTGTAGCGGGTTTCCGCGGCGTGAAGGTCCGCGATCGTTTGCCATGCAGTGACGGGATCGGTATGCCGCTGTACCGGCAAGGGGTAGTGCTCAGGCCCGCCGTTGTGCGTCCAGTCTGCCGCCTCGACCGGATAGCGGCCGGCCGAGCGGACGAACATCTGGAAATGCAGGTGGTTGACCGAGGCATAGGCGCCGCGCGCATTGTAGCCAAAGCCGATGCCCGGCAGCGTCTGCCCGAGGTGCTGAGCCAGACGCCAAATCATCTCATGGCTGCCCCGATCCAGGAACTGTGCCCGATTCGCCAACGGCTCGGGCACCAGCAGGCCGTGCAGTTCGGCGAACGGAAACTTGTTGTAGAGCAGACGCAGCGGCGTGCCCTCGACCGCCCCCTCCCAGAAGATCTCCCGCCGCAGGAACGGCTTGTTGAAATGGAAGCCGTCAGGGTCGAATGCCTGGTGCAAAGGCCCGCCCGGCGCGCTGCTCAAGCGGGGCGGGCGCAACGCACGCAGCGGGTTGAACTGCAGTTCCCAGGGGCCCAGCCGCCGCCAGCGCGTGACCTCCAGACTGTCGAAACCGCGAGCGCGCAGGCGCGCGAACACCGCACTGTCATCGACCGCGGCGCCGATCGCGGCAGCGTCTGCACAATCGAATCGCTCGCTCCAGCGGGTGAAGGCCAGTTCCAGCGGGGTCCTCAGGCGTTCAAAGATGCAACGCTGGTAGCTGGCGTTGGCCAGCACCAGGACGAAGACGCCAAGCAGGTCGTGCCGAAGCATCTGCCGAAGCCCGTCCTCGAACGCGGCCCGCAACGCAGCCGACGACGAGAAAGGTGCGCCTCGCACGTCAGTGCCGGCCATCTTGCTCGTCCGGGTCGGGCACCGGATCGTAACCGCCTTCGTGAAACGGATGGCAGCGCGCCACCCGCCGGATGCCCATCCACAGGCCGCGCCAGGCCCCCCACTTTTCCATTGCCTCGATGGTATAGGCGGAACAGCTCGGCAGGTAACGGCAGTTGTTGCCCAGGAAGGGGCTTATCAGCAGCTGATAGCCGCGTACCAAACGGATCATCGGGCTCTTCAACATCGCACCACCCGCCGTGCGGGATGCCTCTTTCCAGGGCCCCAACTTACCGGGCTTGCCCGGCGTGCGCCAGTGCGCCAAGATCCGGTCGATGGCGCCGCTAACCAGTCTCTACCTTGCAAGCCTCGACCCGGAGGCAGCGCCTGAACTGGACCGCATCAGCGGCGTATTGCGCATGCTCGAGATTATCGGCACGCCCATTGGCGACGGTCGCTTCGCCGCCGGCCCCGGCTTCGAGCGTCACGTGGTGTTCGCCGGCTGCTCGCCACACCTCGTGCTGCAGCCGCCGGCGGATGGCAGCCTGCAGTTCTGTCACGTCGCGCTGCACGGCCCATTCGATGCACCGCGGCTGATCGTCGGTCCGAATACGACACGGCCGCGCTGCCCGGTGTGCCGCGCGCGCTACACCGACTGGCAGGATCGGCTCGGGGACTGGCGGCGGGGGCGGATAGACGCACATTGCACCCATTGCGGTCAAAGGGTTTCGCCGCATCGGCTTGACTGGCGCGGGCAGGCAATCAGTGGGCGGGTTCTGATCGAGCTGCGCAATGTGTTCCCGGGCGAGGCGAGCCCGAGCGACCGGCTGCTCGGGGAACTGCGAAGTGCAACTTGCGAGGATTGGCGCTATGCCTGGGCGGCCTACCTCGATAGCGAGACATGATGGCTAGCGGGCCATGCGGGAAGTCCGGCGATTCACGGAGCTGCGCTCCCGCTGCGCCAGCCCACTGGCCTCAGCCGGCAACCACGCGATTCTTGCCCTTGCGCTTTGCCTGGTACAGGGCCTTGTCGGCGCGTTCGAAAACCGCCTCGGGGATATCGCCTTCGCCGAACATTGCGAAACCACAGGATACGGTGATGGTCACCGGACGCTGCTTTGCATGCAGCCCGCCAGCCTCTACCGAGCCGCGCATGGCCTCAGCGATACGCAACACGTCGGCGCGGTCCGCGCCGGTCAAAAGGACCACAAATTCCTCGCCGCCATAGCGCGCGATGAAATCGGTTTCGCGCAAGCGTTCGCTAAGGAGTTTGGCGATCATCGCGAGCGCCTTGTCACCCGACTTGTGCCCGAACGTGTCGTTCACCCGTTTGAAATCATCGACGTCGACCACCAGGAGTGCGAGCGCCTCCCCGAAACGCTTCCAGCGCGCGTATTCCTGATTGATGCGTTCGTCGTAGGCGCGACGGTTCGGCAGGCCAGTCAACGCATCGCGCATTGCCTCCCGGTAGGTCTGCGCGACCTGGCGGCGCAGATCGAAGGTCTCTTGCTCGAGCTGATGCAGTTCACCGCGCAAGTGCTCGCTCTCGGCCTCCGCCTGTGCACGGCGCGTGCCTTCTTCCTGCAAGTGATGGCGTACATGGTCCTGAATGCGATCGAGGCTGCCGATCACGTTCGCCTGAAGCTGCGACAGGTTCACACTGTCGCGGACACTGGCGGTCAGCGACACCACCTCTGCGTCCATTTCATGGCCCAGCCGCTCGCTGCTTTGGCGCGAGTCCTCGCGGCGCTGCACCTCATCGAGCATGTGGCGATCGATTTCCTCCAGGCGCCGATTCAACTGGTTCAGGAATTCCTCGGCCGAGCGCGCGTCGTCCTGCGACTGGTTCAGGGCGCCGAGCGCGAGTTCACTGATCTCGCGCACGACGTCGATCCAGGCGTCACCGACGCTGTCCGACTGCAGCGTCTCGCTGAAGGCCTCGATCCTGGCCGCCATCGCCTCCGGCCAGGCAATCGATCGCAGCAAGTCCAGCAACACGCGGTCGGGCTCGACCTCAGGGGCGCCCGACTTGCCGATCAATCGGCCGAGTAGTCCGGTACGCGGTTCCGCCTGCTTGCTGGGCGTCCCCCCAATGCATCGGCGCAGCAAATCTGCCAGGCGGTCGAGCTGGTCATCCGGCGCGCTGGCCGGGTCGCGCGCAACCGCGTTCCAGGTCTTGACCGCCTCGTCGATCTCGCGCCGGCCCGCAGTGCTGCGCGCGAGCAATGCCTCGAGCGTTCGCGCGGGCGAACGCCCGTCGGACGCCCGCACCACGGAATCCGCGAAATCACCGGCCTGGCGCAGCAGCTTCCGGGCCTCGCCGCCCTTCGCCGCTTGCCGCAGCCGCCGAAGGTGGGGATCGAGCACCGGATCAAGCCCCGAACAGGCAACGCACAAGCGGGTAACGAGTCGAGTCAGCTCGCGTTCTGCTTCAGCGTGGGAACGGGTGGCACGCTCGTGCTGATCCGCGAGTGTGAGGTAGCGTTCGCGCCAGTCTGCGGTCATGCGATCACCGGCCAGCCTCACGCGGCCGGGCGCACACCCTCGGGCAAAGCGATCTCTACGCAGATCGGCAGATGATCCGACAGCGCGTAGTCGACCACTCGCGTACGAGTAACCTCGAGTGCGTGCGAAACAAGGATATGATCGATCCGCCGCACCGGGCGCCAGCTTGGGAATGTGGCCTTGTTGCAGACGGGTTCGGTCAAGCCGGTCTTATCGATGAAGCTGCGCACCTCGGTACTGTCACAGCCGGCATTGAGATCACCCATCACGACCAGATGCTTGTACTCACCGACCAGCCGGTTGATGAAATCGAGCTGTCGACTGCGCACTCGACGGCCCAGCGCGAGATGGAGGCTGCACACGACGAGCGCCTCAGGACCATCACCGAATTCGAGCAGCATCGCACCGCGGCCGTTACCCGGCGGTAGACGGTGGTTGCTGACGCGCGTCGGCCGGATCCTGCTCAGAAAGCCGTTGCTGTGCTGCGCCAGCACACCGATATTGCGATTCACCTGCCGATACCAATGCGGATAGCCGCCGCGGTGCGCCAGGTACTCGGTCATATCGACGAAACCGCTGCGCAGGCTGCCCGAATCAACTTCCTGCAGCCCGACCAGGTCATAGCCGCGGATCATCTCGGCAATGAGGTTGAGATTACGCAGGCGTTCACGGTTCGGCAGTAGATGCTTCCAGCCCTTGGTGACATAGTCGCGGTACTGGCGCGTGTCGATTCCGGCCTGGATGTTATAGCTCAGCAGCCTCAGGTCTCGACCGCGGGCAGCTGGACCGTCCGGCCCGTCTGCCCGTGCTTGAACCCTTGTCCCGGGGTGAATCATATCGGCAGTCAGCGGCTCGCCTGCGCCTTGCGTTGCGACAGAACCTTATCGACCACATAGTCCGCGACTTCAGTCATTTCCTCGTAGCTGCGGAATCCGGTCCCGCTGCGATAGCGGCCGTCCACGACGAGGGCGGGCACCCCGCGCACCCCGTAGCGCCGCATCAGCGCCCGCGCACGATTGACCTTGGCCGCAACCGCGAACGAGTTCATCGCCTCCCGGAAAACGGCCATGTCCACCCCATTCTTTTCTAGAAACGCATCGACCTCGTCCCGGGTCTTCAGTTTGTTTTTCTCCACATGCATCGCGTGAAACAGCTTTTCATGCATGCGCTCGAGTTCGCCCATACCCTCCAGGGCATAGTAGACCTGGGCATGGAGGTCCGCCGGGCCGCCAAACATCACCGGCACCTGGCTGAACTTGACGTTGTCGGGCAGACCCGCTGACCATTTTGTCACCGCGGGTTCGAAATCGCGGCAATGCGGGCAGCCGTACCAGAAGAACTCCACCACCTCGACGGCATCGCCCTGCCCCAGCGGCGGCTGGGGTTCGATCGGCACATACTGCACCCCTTCCTCGAATGGTTTTGCGACCGCCCCGCCGGCAATCCACAGGCAACCGATCAGCAGGCTTGCAAAGACATTTCTCACGCTCGTACTCCGTAGTTCACTTACCGCCACTCGGACCCGCCGTTGCAGGGTGAGTTCAGCGTCAACTGTTGTTCAGGCAGGCATTCTGGCGCGTTGCGCCTCCTGGCTGCAAGCACGACGAGGCGATGGGGAAGGCCTTCCGTAGCGCACATCGGGCAGGAGGCGGGGTTCCCACCGCAACTCTGACACCACCGGACGTGCGGTTCCGGGTCCGGCGACTCAAGGGTCGCACGGGAGTCGTCGCACGGTATCGAGCAAAGACACGAGGCCCAGACGATGCAAATTCGACTGTCGGAAGGCTTGGCCGATGTGACGTGCGGCCCTGTTCCACCGGGGCCTGCGTCCGTTGAAGCCCGAGCGAAACGCCCGCGCCGACCGCTTGATTCGGGCGCAACTGCTGCAGTCGTCAAGGTAGCGTCCGAACGCATGTCCTCGGCTTCCTGCAGCGCCGCAGTCACCCGGGGCACCTTTGCCGATTCGGCCATTATTCGCGCGGGCCGGGCATGTACGGACGTTCATCGTCGAGGGGGCGCGCCCTGTCGGGCGTGTCGCGATATAGGACGGCCGAAGCCGCCCTCATGATGACAAGCTATCCGGATCCTCAGTGAAGCCCCTGGATGTACTGCGCAACGGCCTCGATCTCCGCGTCGGTCATCTTCTGCGCAATCCCGCGCATCATCGAATTGGCATCGTTGGCCCGCTCACCGGCACGAAATGCCTTGAGCTGGGCCGCGGTATATTCCGCGTGCTGGCCATAGAGACTGGGGAAATTCGCCATTGGGTTGCCGTTTCCGCGAGGACCGTGGCACGCCGCACAGGCCGACACGCCCGTTTCGCTGTTACCGGCCCGGTAGATCGCCTCGCCGGTCGCGACCTTGTCTTCGGCCGCCTTGCCGACGGTCACCTGCTGGGACGCATAGAATGCCGCGAGGTCGGCGATATCCTGCTCGCTCAATGCCGCCGCCATGGCAGTCATCGTCGCATTCTGGCGATCGCCGTTCTTATACTCGGTCAGCTGCTTCGCGAGATAGTCCGCGTGCTGTCCCGCGACCTTGGGAAAAGTGGGTGCCGGGCTGTTGCCGTCCGGACCGTGACAGGCCGCGCATGCCGCGGACTTGGTTTTTCCGGCCTCGGCGTCACCAGCGGCGTGCGCCGGGCTGAGCAGAACGAGACTGGCGATTGAGGCGATCAACAAGTGTTTCATAACTTACATCCGGGTCGATTGAAAAATCTATGGGTTCTGCCTGCCAGCGCGGCCACTGGGGCGAAGGCAAAGTCCCAGAGGCCCTCTTCTATTCGAGGGTGGCGATATAGGCGGCGAGGTTGTCCATGTCGGACTCGCTGAGCCCCGCCGTCATGACCTTCATGGTCGCATTGTCACGCTTTCCCGTCCTGAACGCATCCAACTGTTCGCGCACGAAGGCCGCATCGCGGCCCGTCAGTTTAGGGTACTTCATCGCCTCGTTACCGCCCCCGGTCGGCCCATGGCACCCGGCACAGATAGCGTACTTTGCCTTGCCGGCCGCTAGGTCAGCGGCCGAGGCCGTCCCGAAAGAACAGCAAAAAAGTATCGCGAACAGCGCGGACGTCTTGGACATAATGTCGTTTGTCTCCCGGCGGGCTGAAGGACTCACAGCGCCTGCGGATGCGGCTGCAGGCCAAACTTAATTTTTCGGCCAGCGGTTGTATCAGAAACCGCTTAAGTAGGCAACCAGGGCGTGCCGCCCGGCGCGTTCGTCAGGGCCGCCGGGTGTGGAACAGGAAGGGCACCTCGAACCGGCCGTCCCCGCCGTCTACGCGCACGGCCGCCTCCCAGCGCATGGTTCGCTGACTGCAGACCGGCAGAATCGTTTCCCCCTCCCAACGCCCGCGTCCAGCCTGCACCAGGCGATTCCGGTTAAGGCCCATGTCCATGTTCAGGCCACGAATCTCCACCGAAACCCCCTGCACCGCGGGTCCGTCGACTTCGACCAGCAACTTCAGCGGCTGCATCAACGGAATCGAGGTCGGGCTGATGGAGAATGAAAGCCGCCGTCCACCGACGCGCTGTCCGCATGGCCCGAGGCGCAGATCGCAGGCTCCGGGCAGCGCCACACGGTCGTACCTCGGTTGTTGCGTCTGCCAAGAGCGCGTCAGATGGTAGGCCAAGAACGCGAGAAGGACGCATGCCGCAACGAAAAGCGTGCCACCGAGCTTACTCTTCACCGTTCCTCCGGCCGGGTCCCGCCCCAGCCATTCGATGGGAGTTTGCCACAACGGCCGCGAACGCATTGCGGGTCAGATCAAGCGACGGTGCATTACCCGGCGCGTGCCCGGGTTGCTTTCGGCGGGTCCGCCATTATCGTCAGCGGTTGGAGGGATAGAGACATGACAGAGTGGCTGAGCGGGCGGGTGGCACGCAAGACCCGCTGGAACGATACGCATTTTTCGCTGGCGATCGCGGTCGACGGTCCGCGTTTCGTCGCCGGGCAATTCATTCGAGTGGGCATGGATCTCGGTGCCGAGCGCGTCGGTAGACCCTATTCCCTGGTCAACCCGCCTCACGAGCCGCTGCTCGAGATCTACTTCAACATCGTCCCCGAGGGTCCGCTGAGCCACCGTCTTGCCGCGCTCGAGTCCGGTGACACCGTTTTGCTGACGAATGCCGCCAACGGGTTCCTGACCCTTGCCGAAGTCCCGGCGCACACGCGCGACCTGTGGCTACTCGCAACCGGTACTGGTGTCGGTCCCTTTTTATCCATGTTGCAGACCGCCGAACCCTGGCAACGGTTCGACCGGGTAGTCCTCGGCTACGGCGTGCGGTCGCTCGCCAATCTCGGCTACCGGGGCCTGATTGATCGGCTGCAGAGCGAACACGCCGATCGCTTCACATTCGTGCCGTTCGTGACGGGCGGCGAAAACGCCCCGCCCGGCGGCTTCGATTGCCGCATCACCGAGGCGCTGGCCGATGGCCGGCTGGAAGGGCTGCTCGACCTGAGCATGGACCCGACGCGCAGTCACGTGATGCTGTGCGGACATTCGGGCATGATCAGCGATGCAGTCGCCGT
>CBFCWF010000163.1:0-10167 GCA_965601425.1 uncultured Chromatiaceae bacterium
TTGACCCGCCTGCTCGATTGAACCATCGGCAAGCGGGCGATCCGGCGCCCGCACCGGCTTCTTTTATCCGTCGCGCCCACCGGCAGGAAGCATGCGCTCGAACGCCGCGCGCACCGCAGCCGGTTGGTCCGCGTCGCGCATCGCGCTGCGGACCGGTGGCGCAAGTGCCGGCAGGCTCAGCAGGTCGGCGACACAGTGCTCGAACGCCGGCTGGCCGTGAGGGTTCTCGGCGAGACGCTCGAGGAACAGTCGAAGGTTGCCCGGTGCCAGTAGCAGTTCCCAGGCGCGGCCCGATATCGCGGCAAGCACCTCGATGTGCCGGGCGACTGGAAGCCGCAGTAGCTCGACCATCGCTTGCGCGACGCGGCCTTGCCCGACACTCGCGGCCAGGCCGCGGAGCAGGGCCGCGAGCAGCGCTATGTCGCCGGTCTCTTCCGCCACCGCCAGCCGCAGGCGATCGATCAGCGCATCGGCCAGCGCCGGGCTTACTGCCCGGCTTTCCAGGCAGTGACACAGCACCACGAGCGGCGCCGGCGGCAGTTGGGCGAGCGCGCTCGAGAGCGGCTCGTCGTCATGCCGGCAGGCGACGTCGGCGATGCCCTGATAGCCGACGAAGCCCCATTGCGACCATCCCGGCCGGCCGTGGAAATAGTCCAGTGCATGCCCGTAGAAACGCGATGGCGGCAGGCCGAGATCGGCACGCAGCAGCGCGTTGAACAACGCCATGCGGTCCTCGCGCGGCGTGAACGCATACGGGTTGTCCTGCAGGAAGACCTGCGGATCGGCGCCACGGGCGTTCGCCTGCGCGGATTCGAGCAGACGGCCGAGCAGGTAGTCCCGCCCGGCCTGCACCAGCAGGCCCTGTTCGTCGAGATCGAGACGCAGAAACCAGATCAGCGGTTCCGCAGCGGGCGCCGCGGCGACCTGGACCAACGCGAACCAGGCCTTGCGCTGCATCGGCCGCGGATACGGGGCAGTGGCCCGTTCGAACGCGATGAATGCGTTGCGTGCGATGGGTCCGATGCGTCGCCCCAGGTCATAGCCACGCACCCGGGCGCCGGTTTGCTCGAGGAACTCATAGAGGGTCAGGGACTCCATCAGTCCCTCAGCATGGCCACTGGCAGCGCCTCATTCGATCCAGTCGACCAGGTGGTTTTCGAGTGCATCGGCTTCGTCTTCACAAATGGTTCGGTGACAGACCCGTTGGCCGGCGCGGGCCACGCTGCCCGGGTCGCCGGTGAGCAGCGGGTGCCAGGCCGGCAGCTCGCCGCCCTCGGCGAGCAGACGGTAGGCGCAGGTCGCCGGCAGCCAATAGGGATCCTGCAGCACGGCCGGCGTGATGGTGACGCAGTCAGCGACCCGGGCCGACCGGTTCGGATAGTCGGTACAGCGGCCGGAGGTCGTATCCAGCAACCGGCAGTGCACGTTCGTGAAGTAGACCTCGCGCGTGTCCTGGTCTTCGAGACGGTACAGGCAGCACTTCGCGCAACCGTCGCATAAGGATTCCCATTCCTGCCGATCCATTTGCTCCAGGGTCTTGTGCCGCCAGAACGGTTTGGCGTTACGAGACACCGCGCGTAACCCCACAGTAGCGTAAGTAAATTAGAGATTGATTATGCACAGGCTGTTAGTCGACAGGGTTTTCATTGTTAGTTGCCGTTTTTTTACAAAGTCATTTATTAAGTAAGTAATATAAATAATTGTTTTTATTGAAAATAAATGCTTTTGATCAATAATTGGCCAATCTAACGGCATGTACGTCAGCATGCGGTCTTGCGACCTTTGTGTTCAAGTTTCTCACAGAGTTTTCCACAGGCAATGTGGAAAAAAACGCCTGAGCCGGGTCAGTTCCGCCCGGCCTGTCCGGCCGTCAGCAGCGCATCGATCTCGCCGACGATGCGCGTGATCCTGGCACCGCCCGGGTCTGCGGGGCCGTAGACCTCCTCGGCCATCGGCTGGATCGCGCAATCCGCCGGCAACGGCAGTTGCTGCACGAGTAGTTGATTCATCTTGGGTAGCAGGACCCACTGCAGCCACTGATCGAAATCCAGCCTGTCGACCGCGAAGGGTTCCTCGCTCAGCAACGCGTCGGGCGGCGGCGGGCTGTCGCCCCAGCGGCCCTGCGCGCGCAGTTCGGACTCGAGTTTCCGCAGCAAGAGGTTCAATTCGTCGCGCACGGTGGCTCCAGCAGCACGGGTCTTTTATCCTTGCACGCAGATGCGGTGAAATCCACCGGGTGGCGGTAGGGGTGGCATGAGGACAACCGGGGGCCGTGTGACGATGGATGCGCAAACAGCGGGGCTGCCGCCGTCTGAGGCCGAGCTGATCGAGCGTTTCGCGGACGCGATCTGGATGGAGCGCGGCTTGTCCGCAAACACGCTCAATTCGTACCAGTCCGACCTGCGGCATTGTGCGCGCTGGTTGAGGCACAATGGATGCCCGGGCTTGTTGCAGGCGCGGCGCGGCCAGCTGCTCGGCTACCTCGCGGCTGCCGTCGACCAGTCGCTGCGCCCACGCACCAGCGCACGCCGACTGTCCACGTTGCGCCAATTCTACCACTGGGCGCTGCGAGAGAGCCTGGTCGATGGCGATCCGAGTGCGCAGATCGAAGCGCCGCGCCTGGGCCGGCCGCTACCCAAATCGCTCAGCGAGGCCGAGGTCGACGCACTGCTCGAGGCGCCTGACCTGGAGTCCGCCGAGGGGTTGCGGGACCGCGCGATGCTCGAGGTGCTCTACGCCACCGGCCTGCGTGTGTCGGAACTGGTTGGACTGCAGCCCGACCAGCTGGGCCTGGCGCAGGGCCTGGTCAGGGTGATTGGCAAGGGCGGTAAGGAACGCCTGGTGCCACTCGGGGACGAGGCGGTCGACTGGGTGCGCCGCTTCATGGCGACCGCCCGGCGCGAGCTACTGGCGGGTCAGCCGTGCGCGGCCCTGTTCCCGACGCGGCGCGGTGCCGGCATGACCCGGCAGGCGTTCTGGTACCGCATCAAGAAGCACGCGCTCGCTGCGGGCATCCGCGAGCCGCTCTCGCCGCACACCCTGCGTCACGCGTTCGCGACGCACCTGGTGAACCACGGGGCCGACCTGCGCGTGGTGCAGCTCCTGCTGGGCCACAGCTCGCTGTCCACGACCCAGATCTACACCCACGTCGCGCGCGAGCGTCTGCAGGCGCTGCATGCGGCCCACCATCCGAGAGGCTGAGATGGGGTGCCGAGCGATATTTCTGCGCCGCTGCCTGCCGTACCTGCTGCTGCTCACCGGCGTCGCCCTGGCCAGTGCCTGGGTGCCGCAGCCGCAGGGCCGCTTCGCGTTCCGCGCAGTGGTCGAGGGGGAGCCGTTCGTCGCCGAGTTCCGGCGTTTCGAGGTGACCCCGGCGATCGATCCTGCGGCGATGCCGACCGGGTTCGATGTCGAGATCGATTTGGCCGCGATCGACAGCGGCAATCGCGACCGCGATCGCGAAATGGCGAGCCGCGAGTGGTTCGACTTGGCCGAACACCCGGCGGCGCGCTTCCGGTCGACCGCCGTGACGCCGCTGGGTGACGGCGCTTACGTCGTCGCCGGTGACCTTGCGATCAAGGGGGCGGTGCGCCGGATCGAGATCCCGTTCGACTGGCGGTCCGACGGATCCAGTGCGGCGATGCGCGGCCGGGTCGATCTCGACCGGCGCTGGTTCGGTGTCGGGCCGGATGACGACAGCTCGGTCGGCGCGACCGTGTCGGTATCCTTCGACCTCCAATGGGAACGGCAATGAAGCGGTGCCGTGTCGCAGCCTCACTGCTCGTCGTCGGTCTGCTGCTTGTCGGCTGCAGCGGGCGCCCCGACGTCCCGGGCGGTGCGGTGCTCAGCGGCGATCCGGTACCGCAGGGCTGGTTGGCCGAGGCCGCCGAGGTCGTGCCGCTCGACCGCAACCGCAGTCGGATCGCGGTACGCGTCTATCGTGCCGGCCGGCTGGCCCGCTTGGGACACAATCATTTGGTCGAGGTGACCGAACTGGACGGTGAGTTGAGGGCCCTGCCGTCCGGCGGCGGTGTCGCGCGGCTCGTTTTCCGCCCGGACCGGCTGCGCGTCGACGACCCGGCGGCGCGTGCCCGGGCCGGTGAGGCGTTCGCACAGATGCCCGATACCGCCGCCATCGAGGGGACGCGCAGCAACATGCTCGGGCCGCAGGTGCTCGATGCGGCCGGCTGGCCGCAGGTCCGCGTGCTTGCGCGCATCGATGATCTCGGTGCCGCGCAGCCGCAGGCCGAGGTGCATCTGAGCCTGCGCGGGGTCGGTCGACGCTACCGCCTGCCCGTCACTGTCGAACGGACGACCGGGGCGGTCTCGGTGTCCGGTTCGTTGAAAATGAAACAGAGCGATTTCGGTGTCGTGCCGTTCTCGGTAATGGGCGGTGCGCTGCAGGTCCGCGATGTGCTCGAGATCGATTTCCGCGTGGCCGGGCGGATCTCCGGTCCTGCCTTGTGATAGCCTTGCCGCTCATCCATGCGGAGGGTGCCGATGCCGTCGTTCGATATCGTGTCTGAAGTCGATTTGCAGGAGGTGCGTAATGCCACCGATCAGGCGAATCGAGAGGTGGGCACCCGGTTCGATTTCAAAGGCAGCGACGCGCGTTTCGAACTCGACGGCGCGGTGGTCACGCTGCATGCGCACAGCGAGTTCCAGCTGGAGCAGATGATGGATATCCTGCAGCTCAAGCTGGTCAAGCGTTCGGTCGATATCGCGTGTCTCGATGCCGCCAAGCCGGAGACGGCCAACAACCGGGCCCGTCAGGCGGTGACGATCCGTCAGGGTATCGACACCGATACTGCGCGCAAGATGGTCAAGGACATCAAGGGTTCGAAGACCAAGGTGCAGGCCCAGATCCAAGGCGAGCAGGTCAGGGTCAGCGGCAAGAGCCGCGATGCCCTGCAGGACGTGATAGCGCTGATGCGCAAGGGTGACTACGGCCTGCCGCTCCAATACATCAATTTTCGGGATTAGTGTGCATATCATCATGAAGAAGTACGTTTATGCCTTTTGTGCGCTGCTGCTGGCCGGGCCGGTTCTGGCCGATGTCGATGAGGCCACCGAAGAGCAGGTCCGCAAATCGCTCGGCGTCGTGCTGCCGGGCCTGAGTCCGGACGACGTTCGGGCCACGCCGATCGATAACCTCTACGAAGTGACCTTCGGTACTCGCGTCGTGTACCTGACCGGCGACGGTCGCTACCTCGTTCAGGGTAAACTTATCGACCTGGAGACGCGGACCGAGCTCACCGAGCAGCGTCTTTCCGAGCTCAAGATGGCGGCACTCGCCAAGGTCGGCGAGGAGCAGATGGTCAGCTACGGCGCGGAGGACGCAGACCATACCGTGACTGTATTCACGGACATCGACTGCGGCTATTGCCGCAAGCTGCATGCCGACATGCCGCAGTACAACGAGCAGGGCATCCGCATCCGCTACCTGTTCTACCCGCGGGCCGGCGTCGGCAGTGAATCCTACGACAAGGCGGTGTCGGTCTGGTGTGCCGACGATCGGCATGCCGCGATGGATAGAGCGAAGGCGGGCAAGTCGGTCCCGACCAAGACGTGCGCCAATCCGGTCGCCGAACACCATGCGCTCGGTCAGGCGATGCAGCTGCAGGGGACGCCGGCACTGCTGCTCGAGGGCGGCGAGATGGTGCCCGGCTACGTCCCGCCCGACAAGCTGCGCGCCCTGCTCGACCAGCAACGGGCCCAGGCCGGTGGTTGATGCGAGCCTGCCCGCCGGAGGTGGGCGAAAGCTGACCGGCTGACGGACGGTTGGCTGGATGTCGGTGAATCCGATCGAACTGGCGGTGCGTACCCATCAGGGCCTGGTACGGGTCAGCAACCAGGATGCGTTCCGGGTGGATCCGGAACTGGGCATCGTCGTGCTCGCCGACGGCATGGGTGGGCACCGCAGTGGTGAAGTGGCCAGCCGCATTGCGGTCGAAGCCGCGTTGGCCGACCTGCTGCCGGCCCAGCGCGATGATCGAGATCGTGACGCCACCGAGGGCCAGCTGCAGGCCGGCCATTCGGTAGAGGTGGCCAACCAGGCGCTGCTCGACATGTGCCAGGTGCACCCGGAACTGAGCGGTATGGGAACCACCATTGTGCTGGCGACCTTCCGGAAAGGCCGTATCTATCATGCGCATGTCGGCGATTCGCGGCTCTACCGTGTACGCTACGGCAGGATGCGCCGGCTGACCCGCGACCACTCACTGATCCAGCAGATGATCGATGACGGTGTCTTCCTGAATCGCACCGAGGCGCGCGAGGCCGGCGTGCGCGACAATGTGCTGACCCGCAGCCTCGGTATGCAGCGTCAGGCCGAGGTGGATGTCGGCGACGCGCTACTCGAGGCGGGTGATACCTACCTGCTATGCAGCGATGGTCTGCACGGCATGCTGCCGGACAGCCAGATCGCCCGTATCCTGCGTGACCCGCGTGGCGATCTCGAGCAGCAGGTGCAGGAGCTCATCGACACTGCGCTGGCCGCCGGCGGCAATGACAATGTCACCGCCATTCTCGCGCGGCCGAGGCTTTGAGCGACGATCGCCGCCCGACAGTGATTTTCGGGTGGTCCGACCCGAGGCACGGACCCCCGGTCGGCAGGGACCTCAGGGGAGCTCAACCCGCCTCACCCATGCCGCGGCGCGGATTGGTAGGGCGGGTTGTCTTCACCTTACACAGATCGGGCGCAGCCCACGCCCGTCGCGCCAGCCACCCCTCGCGTTGCATGCGATCCCTGTTCAGCGCTCCAGGAATTGCAGCTTGTCTGGTTTGCCATCCCAATCGGCCGCGTCTTCCGGGGGCGCCTTGTACTCGGTGATCACCGGCCAGTTCGCGCACAATTCGGCATTGAGCGCAAGGAACGCCTCCTGATCCTTGGGCAACTCGTCCTCGGCGAATATCGCCTCGGCCGGACACTCGGGTTCGCACAGCGCGCAATCGATGCACTCATCCGGGTCGATCGCCAGAAAGTTCGGCCCCTCGTGAAAACAGTCGACCGGACAGACCTCGACGCAATCGGTGTATTTGCACTTGATGCAATTCTCGGTGACAACGTAGGTCATCAAGCCCCCTTCTCGATTTCATTCCTGTCCGCGTCAGCATCGTTCAAAGTGCGCAGCTCGTAAAGGGCCTCGAGGGCCTGGCGCGGCGTCAGCTGGTCTGGATCCAGCGCGGCGAGCCGTTCCCGCAGCGAATCCTGCGCCGGGGCCGCGTCGGCTCGCGGGGTCTGCTGGAACAGCGACAGCTGGCTCGACTCGGCCTGTGCATGTTGCTGCGCGGCCTGCTCGAGTTCCCGCAGACGCCCACGCGCCAGTCCGATCACCCGCTGCGGCACACCGGCGAGCGCGGCTACCTGCAGCCCATAGCTCTGGTTGGCCGGGCCCTCGCGCAGCGCATGCAGGAAAACGATGCCCTCGCCGTGCTCGACCGCGTCGAGGTGCACATTGACGATGCCCGGGTATTCCCCGGGCAGGGTCGTCAATTCGAAGTAATGGGTCGCAAACAGCGTGAAGGCATGAATGCGCGTGGCCAGCTCGACCGCGCAGGCCCAGGCGAGCGAGAGGCCGTCGAAGGTGCTGGTGCCGCGGCCGATCTCGTCCATGAGCACCAGCGAACGCGCACTCGCATTGTGCAGTATGTTCGCGGTCTCCTGCATCTCGACCATGAAGGTGGAGCGGCCGCCGGCCAGGTCGTCCGAGGCGCCGATGCGCGAGAAGATGCGGTCGAACGGCCCCAGTTCGGCGCGGCTGGCCGGCACGAAACAGCCTGCGTAGGCCATTAGCACGATCAGCGCCGACTGGCGCATGAAGGTGGATTTGCCGCCCATGTTCGGGCCGGTGATGATCAATATGTTGCGTCGTTCGTCCATCGTCAGGTCGTTGGCGACGAACGGCGCCTCGCTAACCCGTTCGACGACCGGGTGGCGTCCGCCGATGATCTCGAGTCCCGGTTCCTCGCGAAAGCCCGGGCGGCAGAGATCGAGGCGTTGGGCGCGTTCGCCGAAACAGCCCAGCACATCGAGTCGGGCGAGTGCCGCCGCGATCCGCTGCAGCGCGGGCAGTGGTCCGAGCAGTCGCTCGAGCAGCTCTTCGTAAAGGGCCTTCTCGCGCTGCAGTGCACGCTCGCGCGCGGACAATACCTTGTCTTCGAAGGCCTTGAGCTCCGGTGTGACGAAGCGCTCGGCGCCCTTGAGTGTCTGGCGCCGAATGTAGTCGTCCGGTGCGCGGTCCGATTTGCTCCTGCCGATCTCGATGTAGTAGCCGTGTACGCGGTTGTAGCTGACCTTCAGGGTGTCGATGCCGGTGCGCGCGCGCTCCCGCTGCTCCAGGTCGACCAGGAACTGGTCGGCGTTCTGCGACAGGCCACGCAGCTCGTCGAGGTCGGCATCGAAACCAGGGGCCAGTACCCCGCCGTCGCGCAGCACCACCGGTGGGTTCGCTACGATCGCCCGAGCGAGCAGTTCGCCGGTCGCTTGCTGCCCGTCGAGCGCCGCGCCGAGCGACCGCAGCGTCGGGTCGTCCAGCGCCTGTACGACGGCCCGGATATCCGGCAGCACGGCCAGGCTGTCGCGCAGCACCGCGAGGTCGCGCGGTCGGGCGCTCTTCAGGGCGACGCGTGCCAGTATGCGCTCGACGTCGCCAACGCCGCGCAGCGCGTCCTGCAGCGCCTCGACCCGGTCCGCATCCATGAGGCTGGCGATCGCCGCGTGGCGTCGGCGCACCGCCTGTTGGTCGCGCAGCGGACGGTTGATCCAGCGTCGCAGCAGTCGTCCGCCCATCGCGGTCGCGGTGCTGTCGAGCAGGCCGGCGAGACTGTGTTCGCGCCGCCCGGATGCGGCGTCGGCTATCTCCAGGTTACGCCGGGTCGCCGCGTCGATAATGATGCCCTCGTCATGGCTTTCCACCCGCAGCTCGCCGATATGTGGCAATGCGCTGCGCTGTGTGTCGGCCACGTACTGGAGCAGGGCGCCGGCGGCGCCCACCGCAAGCGGCGCGTCACCGCAGCCGAAGCCGCTCAGGTCCAGGGTGCCGAACTGGCGGTTGAGCAGACGCTGTGCGCTGTCGTGATCGAAGTGCCAGGGCGGCCGTCGGGTGATGCCGCCCCGTGTGTCGGGCAGCGGCGGCACTACCTGATCCTCGGGCAGCAGAAGCTCGGCCGGGCGCAGGCGCTCAAGCTCCCCGGTGAGTGTCTCGCGGTCGTCGAGCTGCTGGACCAGGAAGCGGCCACCGCTCAGGTCGAGCCAGGCAAGGCCGAACATGCCGTCGCGCTGCAGCAGGGCCGCCAGCAGGTTGTCGCGGCGATCGTCCAGCAACGCCTCGTCGCTGACCGTGCCCGGCGTGACCACACGCACGACCTGGCGCTCGACCGGGCCCTTGCTGCTGGCCGGGTCGCCGACCTGTTCGCAGATCGCGACCGACTGGCCCAGTCTGACCAGCTTGGCCAGATAGTTCTCCGCGGCATGGAAGGGCACGCCAGCCATCGGTATCGGCTGGCCCGCCGATTTGCCGCGCTGGGTGAGGGTGATGTCGAGTAGCTGTGCCGCCTGTCGTGCGTCGTCGTAGAACAGTTCGTAGAAATCGCCCATGCGATAGAAGACCAGCCGGTCAGGATGCTCGGCCTTGATGCGCAGGTATTGCCGCATCATCGGGGTGTGCTGGCCGTCTGAGTCCTTCTTTCTGCTGCGATTTTCTGCCGTTCTAGCCATCGATTTCAGTGAGTTGTGTTCTTTTCGCCGGTCCTATGCGGGTCTGCCACGGTTCTTTTCCAGTGTGGAGCAGTTCGCTATTCAGGTCTGGATTTCGATCGTCAAAGCCTATACTGGCGGCGAAACCGGCACCCCACCGGGTCCGGTGTCTTGCTCAACGTCGGCACCCTGTTTATCGAGACGGGCATTCGAGGTACTGACGATGATTGGTCGGAAGACTATCAGCAAACCACGTTCGACCCTACGGCTGAAGTACCGCAAGCCGGCTGGCTCCGTGCCGGCTGGGGATGGGCATCGGGGACCGAGGGCTCTCGCACCGCTTGGCGCATGAAAATGCGTGCGCGAAGCGGCTATCGGTCCTCTTTGCCATCTCTCTGTCACCGGACGCTGTTAGCGTCCGGATATTGCATGCCGAGAAAATGCACACCAAAGCATGCCGGGCACAATGT
>CBFCWF010000164.1:0-10041 GCA_965601425.1 uncultured Chromatiaceae bacterium
GCGATCAGCGGTGTGAGCATGCCGAGAAGACCGAAGAACATACCGGTGGCGGTGCAACATCCCATCATCATGAGAGCGTTCCTTTCTTTTGCGCACGGTTCAGCAGAACCGCGTAGAGTGCTGTGGCGGCGAAAACGCCGATTGTGATCCGTATTGCGAACCTGAATTCGAGAAGAATGATCAGGATCGACAGGGCCACCGCGAGGCCGGTGGCCCAAAGTTTCGGGGCCGGTCCCGGCTTGCCAGCGCGCAGCCAAAGGGCCTGTGCCACCACGGCGAGGCTGAAAAACAGCAGCGGGAACAGGGCGTAATCGAGCCAACCCGTTAGGGCCGACAATCCGACGCCAGCGACGATGACGACCAGAAGCGGCGTAAAGCAGCAGAGCGCGGCGAAGAGCGCACCGCCAAGCCCCCATTTCAGCAGACGGTCGGAATTTTCAGGTGTGCCAGTCAAGGAGCCGTCTTTCTCTGTGATGGGTCGGGGCCGGAGGCGCGTTTCATTTGCGAACGACGCAGTGCGCGGACGATCAGGTAGGTCAGACCCGCCAAAACCAGCACGGCAATGCCACTCATTCCAGAGAGCCAAGCCCCAACGCCGCCGAACAACGCTGCAAGCACGGCAGTTCCGCCGCCGCAGCAGACGACCACGACCGGAGCTGCTATTCCGAAGGCCAGCAGGCCACCCATCAGATTGTCACGCATTGCAGGCGGCTCAGGAGGCTGTGTCGGGCAGCACCTGCGCCGGATAGCCATTGGCCGTCACCGCGCCGATGATGCTTTCGATGGAAGTTTCGGCGTCATCGTAGGTCACGCTGTAAACACCCTGCCCGTATTCGGGGCCGTCCTCGAATGCGGCGATCTCGACCGACGGAACACCGCGCATCGAGCTGGCGACGATGAATGAACAGGACGGGCATGTCAGTTCGCTGACGGCGATCTCGACCTGGCGCTCTTCAGCGAGGGTCGGAGTCGAGAGTGCGGCGATAGTCAGGGCGGATAGCAGAAGATGCTTCATGGTCATTGTCCTCGTTCAGAATTTCAGGATGAAGGGGGTGATGTAGGGAAAGATCATGGCGACAGCGACAATCGCGGAAGCGGCCCAGAGGGTCGCCCGCATGATTTGGCGGTCGATGGGGCGGGCGCAGGTGCCATCGGCACAGGACTCGGCATCTACAGGCTTGTAAGCCTTGTAGAAGCCGTATCCCAAGAACGCGGCGCTCAGCGCGAAGGTGTACCACTTGTAGGCATAGAGGGCCCCGAGCTGCGCGATGAACACGCCCGTCACGCCAAAGCTGACCAGAACAAGCGGCAGAATGCAGCACGAGGTCATCGCCAGCGCACCGAGGACGCCGAGGCCGGTCACGCCCCATCCCTTGGTGGTTTCGTCGCCAATTTTCTGCGACCGAGATTGCGGAAGTTCCGCCAAATTTTGTTCCATCGAATCGTCCTTGAACAGATGTTTCCACCGTTCTAAGGTCTGTAGTTGATACAGGCTCAAGGGGTTTTTTCGGCACAATGAGTAACACAAGCGTGAGATCAATTCGGCGGGGCAATTTGGCCCGCGCAACGGGCTGCAACCTCGAAACCATTCGCTATTACGAGAAAATCGGCATCATGCCGGACCCACCGCGCAGTGTGAAAGGCTATCGCAGCTACGATGATACCCATGTACGACGATTGAAGTTCGTCATGCGGTCCCGAGATCTCGGTTTCTCGCTAGAAGAGGTTCGCGGGTTGCTGGGCTTGGTTGATAATCGGATCCAGACTTGCGCCGAAGTCCAAGCCATGGCCGAAGTACATCTCGGAGAAGTGCGCGCAAAAATAGCCGATCTGACACGGATAGAACGCGTCCTATCGGAAACCGTCGCGCGCTGCACGGGCGATGCGGCACCCGACTGTGCCATCATTGATGCGCTTTTCGATGCATGAGCACGAAAACAGGTCTGGAAAGATGCTATTGGCGCATCCTGGCCAGTGCCTCTTGTAGAGTTTGCCGCCGCGGATCGTTTTGCGGAGCTACTGATAACAGTACTTCAGCACGTTCAAGTGCGGCGATTGCCTGTTCCCTATCACCCAAGACGGAGAAAGCGTTGCCAAGCCGCATCCACCCGTCAAAGTCATCCGGCTCATCTTCAAGACGCGCAGCCAGCCGTTCAACCATCGACATGATGAACGCCTGTCTCTCCTCCACGGTCAGGTCTAGAGCGTCTTCTATATCTTCCTGAGAAGGCCCGGGTGCACTGACCAACGGTGCAAAATCAGCCAGTGAGATCGGAGCTCTGCTGATCTCGGCGCCAATTCGGTTTGCTTCAGCAACAAAGCTTTCCATCCAGGGATAGAAACTGTCCGCGTTGTTCAGTCGTCTTATCAGCAAGTCATGTGCCTGCGCGATGTCGCCCTTCTGTCTCAATGCGACTGCCTTGTAGAAGACCGCCGCGGGATTGGACGGGTCCAGTTCCATCGCATGCTCGATTGCGGTCACCGCAGCCGGTGTCACAACACCTTGCTCTGCCGAGATAAGGGCCTCTGCAAGCATGGAGAAAACGGCCGAAGTGGCTTCTGGTCGTTTGGCGACAATCCCGAAGGCCTCGGCAGCATCTGCGAACCGACCCATTCTGGAATAGGTTTGTCCCAGAAGCATCCAGCCTTCTGACGGTCCTCCGGAGGGATCAGTCGTGAGCCGATCATAAAGCTGATTTGTCAAATCTGCGACTTTCGCCGTCTCTTGACGTTCAGCTGTCCGCTCGGAAAATGCAATGCCGGGTATCTCCGGTGATCCCATGACCGCGTAGTAACCGAATGCGAAGGCCGGAACGAACATAGCACTCAGAACAATGGCAAAGCGACCACCCGATGTCAGTTCCTTGGTCGCCTGAGCAGTCTTGCGCGACTGCATGAGAATCCGTCTCTTGATCTCCTGTTCTGCCGCGGTGGCTTCTGCGCCAGAAATGACACCGCGCTCAAGGTCCCGTTTGACCTCATCCAATTGGTCCAAGAGAACGGCGGGGGTTGTATCCGCCATGACCGACGTCATTTCTGACCGGCGTCGGAGCGGTAGTCCCACAAAGAGCAGTCCAATTGTGGACAGTGCGGCAAAAACCAACCAGATCATCAATTGTCCTTTGGAGTGTTAATGTCGATGAAACGCGCAATCTCGGCTTCCTCAACTTCGGAAAAATCCGCCACGACGCCTTTGCGCCGGCTTTTCAAAATGATCGCCCAGCCCGCCAGGAGAGAAACGACAGCCAAAACAAAGGGCGCCAACCAAAGGGCCAGGGTGGAGGCATTGAAAGGCGGGCGCATCAGAACGTAGTCGCCATAGCGCGCATGAATAAACGCGATGACCTCTTCATCGCTGTCGCCAGCGACCAACCTTTCACGCACCAAAATCCGCAAATCCCGCGCAACGCCAGCATTGGAGCTGTCGATATCCTGATTTTGACAGACGACGCAGCGCAGTTCCTTTGAAATCACCCGCGCGCGCTCTTCAAGCACCAGATCCTGCAACATCTCGTCCGGCTCGACCGCAAAGGCCATCACCGGAAGAAGCAAAAAAAGCGCGATGATCACATGCCTCATCCGTTCTGCCCCCTCGGCAATGCGCCTGCCTGTTCGAGCGCCTCTCTGAACCTAGCAATGGCTTCATCACCAACAACAGGCCCCACGTATCTGAACAACACAGTTCCATCGGGTCCGACAATGAACGTCTCGGGTACGCCCGACAGGCCCCATTCAATGCCAGCCCTTCCACTCAAGTCTGAGCCAATCCTTTCATAGGGATTGCCAAGCTCCGCCAGCCATTTTGTCGCATCTTCCGGCTTGTCCTTGTAGTTGATACCGAACAGCCTCAGCCCATCTTTTTCGACCATTTGGGTCAGTATGCCATGCTCCGCCCGGCAGGGTACGCACCACGAAGCAAACACATTCACGATGACCGGTCCGGCGTTATCCACGAGATCGGCGCGGGACAAGCCGGGCGTCTCCAGCCCCTCAATGGCAGCCAGATCGAACTGGGGCGCAGGCTGGGAGATCAAAACAGATGGAATGTTGTTTGGATCCCGATCGGGGTTAAGCCCCCATAGGAAGAACCCGCCAAATACCGTCGCGATCGCGAGCGGGATGAATGCCAGTATACGTCCCATCGTTACTCTGCCGGAACCCGAGCGGTCACAGCTGCTTTGCGACGAGGTGCACCGACGCGCAGCCGACGATCCGACAGCGAAAGACCGCCGCCTAGAACAAGCATCGCAGACCCGATCCAGATGAAATTGACCAACGGTTCATACAGAATTCGAAGAGTCCATGCGCCTTGTGTACTGGCGTCCTCCGAGGCCGGGTTCGCGATGGACGTATAGAGATCTCCTGCCAGTGTGGAGCGTATCGCGCTCTCGGTCGTGGTGCTTTGAGCAACCGGGTAAGTCCGCCGCTCCGGGAAGAGATCGGTCAAGTATTTTCCATCCCTCGAAACGGTCAATTCACCGCGATCCGCAAAGTAATTGGGCCCACGCACCCGTTCGACTCCGTTGAACCTCACATCAAACCCGCCGATACTGATGTCAGCGCCGGGCTGGACAAACATAATTTCCTCGGATTTCCAAACTGTTGAGCCAATGAATCCGAACATCGCAACAGCAAGACCTGCGTGAGCCAACGTCATGCCATGCGCAGATCTGGGCAGATTTGAAGCCCGGCGCCAGGATGTTGAAACCGGGCCCTCAAACAGCTTGATCCGCATCGTCCATTCCCGCACCGTCGCCATGAACAGCCAAAAGGCGAGCATCAGAGACAGATAGCCCAACACCGGGCCACCTTCCGCCAAATACCAGACCGCAAGCGTCCCCAGAACGGCAAGAAGGGCGACAAAGCGCAGACGTTGCAGGACGCCCGGCAAATCCGCGCGCTTCCACGACAAGAAGGGTCCACACCCCATTGCAAAGACAAGCGGCAACATGACCGGAATGAACGCAGCATTGAAAAATGGCGGGCCTACCGACAGTTTTTCGCCGCCTGTCATTGCTTCGTAGAACAGAGGGTACAATGTACCAAAAAGGACGACGCCAGTGGCCGTTGTCAGAATCAGATTGTTTACCAACAGGCCCGCTTCACGGCTGATCGGTTTGAACAGCCCACCCGGTTCCATCATCGGCGCGCGCCATGCAAATAGCGCGAGCGAGCCACCGATTGACACCGCCAGCAGTCCCAGAATGTAGAGGCCTCTTTCGGGATCAACCGCAAATGCATGCACAGAGGTCAGCAGCCCCGACCTGACGACAAACGTTCCCAAGAGGGACAGGGAAAAGGTCAGGATCGCGAGGAGAATTGTCCAGCTTTTGAAGGCGTCTCTTTTTTCTGTCACGATTGCGGAATGCAGCAGTGCCGTGCCCATCAGCCAGGGCATGAAACTGACGTTTTCGACAGGATCCCAGAACCACCAGCCGCCCCAGCCAAGCTCGTAATAGGCCCACCAAGACCCCAAGGCGATGCCCGCGGTCAGGCTCATCCAGGCGGCCAGTGTCCACGGACGCACCCACCGCGCCCAGGCGGCATCCACCCGTCCTTCGATAAGGGCTGCAACGGCAAAAGAGAAAACAATCGAAAACCCGACATATCCAAAATAAAGGAGCGGTGGATGCATCGCGAGGCCAACATCCTGCAGCAGCGGGTTAAGGTCCTGGCCGTCGCTGGGTGGCGGGAAGACGCGATCAAAAGGGTTGGACGTAAACAGCATGAAGGTCAGAAAGCCGACACTGATCCATGCCTGCACCGACAGCGTTCGCGCCTTCAGTGCTTGCGGAATATTGGATCCAAACAAAGCAACAGCAGCCCCGAAAACCGTCAAAATGAGTGTCCAGAGCAAAAGCGAGCCTTCATGGCTGCCCCATGTGCCCGCCACCTTATACAACATCGGTTTGAGTGAATTCGAATTCTCAACAACATTCTTGACCGTAAAGTCGCTGGTGATGAATGCCTGCATGAGCGCAAGGAATGCAACGGTGACGAAGAGCACCTGTCCAAACGCGGACCATCGGGCCGATTGCATCCAAAGAATATTCCCACGTTTGGCACCGAGGATTGGCAATACACTTTGAACAAGCGCCAGAGCTAAGGCCAAGGCCAGCGCGAAATGACCAACTTCAGGTGTCATCTGATCATCCACCCCTTCGATGAACTCACCGCTTTGTGCGGTTCGTACCATTCCTATCAAGTCGGCCTGCAGACTGTCAGGGGTTGCTTTGTCACCGTTTGTAACAAAGAGCCCTGTGACATATCATTACAAAACACCCCCTCCCCCGGTCTTTATCTGATCCGACATAATAACGATGTTTCGAGAGTAAGTTGGAAAGGAAGGACCGATGGCAAATAGAAGCATTTTTGCACTTTGCGTGCTGACTACCTTTGGCATATCGCAAGCTGCGTTTGCGGAGTCGCATGTCGGCGGCGAAACTCAGCCTGATACGGGCGCAATGTCCAACATGACAATGGGCGATGGTGCCGCGCAAACTGGTATGATGAGTGGGGACATGATGTCCATGATGCAGAACATGATGAAGATGCACGCATCCAGGATGGGTGGCCGCGGCGGTATGATGGGTATGATGGATCGTGATATGATGGCCATGATGATGCCCAGCGGTGATCCTCAGAACATGCGCGCACACATGGGCGTGAAGTTGCGAGAATTTGATTCCGACGCCGACGGTGCGCTGACCCTCGAGGAATTCGAGACCTTGCACATGAGTGTCGTTCGCGACCGCATGGTTGACCGATTCCAGCATCTGGACGCGGATGCCGATGGTCAGATCACTCAGCAAGAAATGGACGCCGCCGGTACACGGATGGGCGACATGCAAACAACGTCGGATGCGTCCGGATCTGCCGATCACCATGGTAGCGACAATGAATAAACAAAGCCTCAGGCCTGCCTATTCCAAAGGAGGCCTCCGATGCCATCCGATCTGACACGTCGCACGGTCGGATTAGCCTTGATCGCTGCAGCCGTCTCACCAACTTTAGCCGTCGCACAGACAGCCAAGATTTGGTCATCTGACTCCGCGTATAATGCGCTGCGGCAAGATCGCGTCCGGATGATCGACGTCCGTTCGCGGCCGGAATGGGCCGACACCGGGATTGCTGAAGGAGCCTGGCCGATCAGCATGCACGAAGATCGGTTCCCCGAGCGGCTTTTTTCAGCCCGTGCAATGGCCAAAGGCCGGCCTGTCGCCCTCATTTGTGCAACTGGTGGTCGGTCAGGAAGTGTGATGCGGAGTCTCCAGCAAGCTGGGTATAGTGACTTTGTTGATGTATCCGAAGGAATGCTCGGATCTGCCGCCGGGCAAGGTTGGATTGCAGCCGGCCATCGGGTTGTCAGCATGGAAGCTGCCCTGGCGGCCCTTCCGGAAGGCTTGGCCTGACGTGCGCCTCTTGAACCGCCGTGAAGCCATTGGATATGCCGCAGGTTTCGGAGCCGCCGCTGTGCTGCCATCTGCTGCGCTATCCGGCACAGGGCGGAAGCTTGAATACCCAGAGCTTCTGGATGCAACAACATCGCGACGATTTCAGCTGAAAGCTCAATCTGGCGCGACCCGATTTCGCGGCAGTTCCGCGACCGAAACCATCGGTTACAACCAAGGCTATCTTGGACCAACGATCCGGCTTTTGACCGATGCAGATACTTTGGCCGAGGTGCAAAACACTCTGGACGAACCCGTCTCGTCGCATTGGCATGGGTTGCTTGTTCCAGGCCCCTTCGATGGTGGGCCGCATCAGGCCATCGCGCCCGGACGATCATGGGACCCGGTACTCAACCTTGATCAGCCTCCAGCAACAGCATGGTACCACAGCCATGTGCACGGTTCGACAGCCCGACAGGTCATGTTCGGACTGGCAGGTGTTCTGCATGTTACCGATGGGGAAGACGATGAACGTGGTCTGCCGTCCACCTATGCGGTTGATGACTTGACCCTCGTGCTGCAGGACCGTCAATTTAATTGGCGCGGTCGCATGACATACGATGTCGGCATGCATCAATCGATGAATGGTTTTCGAGGTGACACAATGCTCGTGAACGGGCAGGCAGGAGCCTCAGCGGCGGTTCCCAAGGGGGTCGTGCGGTGCCGTCTTGTCAACGGTTCGAATGCGCGGATTTACCGACTGTCCTTGGCCGACGATCGGCCACTTCACCTCGTGGCGACGGATGGCGGATTCCTGGATCGACCGGTTGCACTCACTCGTATGGTGCTTGCGCCAGGAGAAAGGGTCGAAGTTCTCATTGATTTCACGGATGGCAGGGACAGCGTCCTGGTGTCCGACGATATTGCAAACTCCGCCATGGGTGGAATGATGGGAAGTGGTTCTGGCGGTCGTTTTACGGTGCTGCACTTCGCCGTCGATACAACCCTCCCCGTCCGTATCGACACCCTGCCCGATGCCATGGATGGCCCGTTGCCTGACCTTTCTTCCAACAATATCCCAGTTCGGCGTCTAACTCTAGACATGTCGATGGGAATGGGCATGATGATGTCCCGCTCCGGCAATCAGTTTTCAATCAATGGCGCGCCCTATGATCAAAACGCCCTCAATTTCTCTACCAAGCTCAACAGCACCGAGCGCTGGATTGTCCGCGGCGACATGATGATGCACCCGTTCCATATTCATGGGGTGCGCTTTCAAGTCTTGTCCGACAACGGACGCCAGCCGCGGGCAGAGAACAGGGGCTGGAAAGACACCGTTCTCGTGGCTGGCGAGGTTGAACTGGCGATAACGTTCGAAAAACCGGCGCCATCGTCGGCACCGTATATGTATCATTGTCACATTCTTGAACATGAAGACGGCGGCATGATGGGACAATTCAGTGTCTCATGATGAAGAATGTGCTTGACCCTCTACTCGCTGGAACCATGACAGTTGTGCTTGGCCTTTATTGAGGGATCAAAATGGATAATGGATCGAACATCGGGCGTCCTTTTCACGTCGACGTTGTAGCGGTTTTCGTGGCGCTCTATGCGATCGGGTAACACGCATCCCCGTCACTTGGGACTAGTTCTGATCGCAGTGCTTGCGGCGCTGCTCACTGGCATGTGGGCCTTGGATTATTGGCCGAACATAACCCGGGAAACCATCGAGGGCTGGATTGATGGTGCCGGTCCTTGGGGGCCACTTCTCATTGTTTTGCTGATGATGGGATCAATCGTTGCAAGCCCCATTCCCAGTGCCCCGATCGCCCTTGTAAGCGGAGTTGCCTATGGCCACATGGAAGGAGCCATCTATGTAGCCATCGGGTCGGAACTGGGTGCATTGTCAGCGTTCATCATCGCGCGTTACCTAGGGCGCGTCTACGTCGAGCGATGGCTAGGTAACAAGGCCGCTTATGGTTTGCTCGGGTCTCAAAATTTGCTTACTTTGACGGTGTTTGCTTCCCGTCTTTTGCCCTTCATCTCGTTTGATGCAATGAGCTATGCTGCGGGCCTTAGCCGCCTTCACCTTTGGCGCTTTTTGATTGCAACACTCGCCGGAATTCTTCCTGCGAGCTTCCTGCTCGCGCATATTGGAGCAGAAGCGATGTCAGGGAGTTTCGACGCCGCTGAGTGGGTCATCGTTGGTCTCGGAGTGATGACAGCAACACCGTTGATTCTGGTGGCGATTTTGCGCCCCTCCGGCCGAAACAAAGCTTCCTGAGTTTGGATTACCGACTAGAGCAACTCCTTCACCCGCCTTGCTCAACATTGACCTTCCCACGCAGGAAGCCCCTACAGTCGAATCATGACAGAGTTGCAAACCGAACAGCATCGCCGGGATTTTCTTTACTATGCGACTGCCGGAGCGGGAGCAGTTGCCACTGGCTCGGCAGTTTGGCCTTTGATCAATCAAATGAATCCATCTGCAGATGTTCGGGCTCTCTCAAGCATCCGGGTCGACATTTCGGATGTAGAGCCTGGAACACAACTGACAGTAAGTTGGCGGGGCAAACCGGTCTTTATCCGCCACCGAAATGAAGAAGAGATCGCTCAGGCGCGCTCCGAGGACGTGTCGTCATTGCCCGAT
>CBFCWF010000165.1:0-9992 GCA_965601425.1 uncultured Chromatiaceae bacterium
TACGAGCCGGCAAGGATGGTCATGGCGATGCGGGCACCTGGGCGAGTAGTTGGCGACGGCTGCGCTTCACAGGGGACCGTTCCCACCACAGAGCAACCTCACGAGCAGCCGGTACTCTCGTACTGCCAAAGCCGATCCCGGTATTTCACAATGCGGCCGCATCCGGTACTGGCCGCTGGATTCGATTACGATCGGCACACCGCGAGCCTAACAACGACGTTTCTTGCCGGATGGCGGGTCAGTCGACAATTTTTCGCGCACCAGGTCGACGCGCCTGATCCGGTTCGCAAACGCACGTTGCACTGCATTTCCATCCTGCCGGTCCGAATTCGAAATCTGCTCTTTCCTCGTCTCGGGCTCGACGGGTACACCCGATCACGCAGCCACTGCAACACCTCGGCCTCACGCCAGGCGACCGCTCGGGTGGTTTTCGGGGAATTCACCACGTTTGACCATAGCGTAGATCGTCGAACGCGACAGGCCGGTCAGCTCCATGAGCTATGCAATTCTGAGCATCCGATCTGGCATCTTGTGGGTTGAGTTGTAGGTCAGGATTTGCGCAGGCTACCCCCACAAGCCCTTGTCGCTAACGGGATTGTGCGAAATGGTTGGCGGAGAGGGAAGAATTACTCGGGCTTGCGCCCTCGCCCTTCGGGTCGCCGCCACTGCGTGGCAGCGTTCTTCGTCGCAGCTACGCTGCTCCTCGTCGAACCACCATTTTGATTTCGTCGGGTTCGAATCAATCACTCGGAGCAACAAACGAAAAAAGGCCCCACGAGGGGCCCTTTCAAGTTTGGCGGAGAGGGAGGGATTCGAACCCTCGGAGGGGTATTAGCCCTCACACGATTTCGAGTCGTGCGCTTTCAACCGCTCAGCCACCTCTCCAAAACTGCTGGTATCCAGGCCTGCAACCCGGGCAGGTCGGACGCCCGGCCCGACCGAGCCGGCACGCATTCTACCTCAAGCCGTCACATTTAGGACATCGCTGTCGCGGTCGCAGTAGATCTTGGTGTCGAACTCGACCTCGCAGTCCTCCGGGAAATCCTGAGCCACGATCCAGACCTGACTGATGTCGTCGCCGATGTTCGCCAACGCGTGCAGTGCACGCCGCGTGCGCTCCTGGTCGAAGAATGCGAAGGGCTCGTCGAGGAACGCAAACTGTTTGCCCTTGATCGTGCGACTCAGCAGTTTCTTCGACAGCGCAAGGCGCAACGCGAGCATGATTTGGCGCTGCGTGCCACTGGAGACCTCGTCGAGATCCATGAAAGCGCGCTTGTCGCCGGAGAAGACCCGAACCTTCAGATCCGGGTCGATCTGCAGGTGCTCGTACCGACCATCGGTGAACAGCGGCAGCATACGGACCACCAGGTCTTTGATATCGCGGTTGAACACATTCGACGCATGCACGGTCGCGCCATCGAGCAGTTCGAGCGCGCGCCCGCGGTCGGCGATCCTTTCCTGCACCTCCTCGCGTTTGTCGGTAAGGCCATTCAGGACCTCCGACAGATCCAGCGCCTCCTGCAGTCGCGCCTGCTCGTCCTCGATGTCCTGGTCCAAGGCGGCGACCTGCCCCCGCAGTGTTTCCGCGACCTGTCGGAACCACCCCAGTTCACGTTCACCGTAGTCCTGCACCATGCGGAGCGGTGCCTCGTCCCGATCGAGCAGTTTGCGCAGCGCGTCATACTCGGCGTCGTCCGGCCGTATCGGGCGATCGTCGGATGCCGCCTCTTCGCCCACCCCGAGGTCACCGCCTTCGTCGGCCTCATCCCCGGACGGGACATCCTCGATATCAAGCTCGCGCGCATGCCCCAGCACAACGCCCAGCTGGCGGGTCTCTTCCTGCAGCATCGCAATCCGGCGCCTGAGACTGGCGACCCGCACCCACAGCAGCAGGAACAGGATGCCGAGGCCGATCGCCAGGTAGCCGATCCAGGGAAGCTTCTGTTCGCTCCAGTCCGGGACGAAGCGAACCAGCAACTCGCGCGCAGTGCCCGCCTGCGGCAGTTCCGGCCAGTACTGCAACAGGCCCCACAACCCGGCCGCGGCGAGCGCCAACAACAGCACGACAAAACGCAGGAAGCCGGCACGGCCTTTGGCGCCCGCAATGCGCCGAACCTCGGCGGTATTGCTCGCGCAGGTCGCGAGACCGCTGTCGATTTCGCCGCTGAGCTGGTTGATCTGTTCGAGCTGGCTGCTGCTCCGGTGGCGTTCCTCCTCCAGTTTCTGCATGCGGCCGGCCTGGATGCCGAGCGCCTGCACGTCTCCGTCGACCGAATCCCACTCTGCCGCCATCTCGCCGAGCAGTTCCTTGCGCTCAGCGATCTCGCTGTTCAGTGCACCCATTACGCGCTCGAGCGGCGCAATGCCGGCCATGATCTTCACCGCCTGGCTGTGCGGATGGGGTGTCGTGATCTCGCGCTGGGCGAGGTAGAAAGATTCGACGAACTCCTCGTACTCGAAACCCAGGATACCGAACAACGCATCGGCGACGTTCTGCACACCGCGCGCGATATAGTTTTCCGGATCGTCGGTCGCGACCAGTTTTGCACCCTGGTTGCCGTCGCTGTCCAGAAACCGCGACAGCAGATAGCGGCGGTCTTCGACCGAGAACTCGAGATCCACGCTGCATTCACTTTCGCCCCAGCGGATGATCTTGAGGGTCTCTTGGGGCGAGAACGAAAAGGTTCGCCCGAACAGCGCGAAACACACCGTCTCGCCGATGCTGCTCTTACCGGATTCGTTCTGACCGCTGATCGCGATCAGCCCCTGCTCGGCGGGATCGATCGACAGCTCTGCGTACCGGAGCACGTTCTTCGCGCGGATGCTGGTGATGATCATAGTTTGCCCTCGAGCTCAAGCCTGCCCAGGCGGTCGACGACCAGACTCATCGCCTTGCGATAGGCGGCTTCGTCGAAGGGTTGTCCGGAGTTCAGCCGCCGCTCGAACTCGAGCTCACAAAAGGCGGCAAACTCCTCCGACGGCGTCTTGGTTTCCGGGTATGCCCGCTCACCGGGCTGGTCGCTCGCGGTCATTTCGCTCTCCTGGAGTGACGCGCAATTTCAGAATCCCAAAGTATACGGACTTGGTGCGAATTCTCTAGCGGGTCGACCGGGAAAACCGGCACGCGATGGGAACGCCATGCTTCGCGACATCCGCCCGGCGCATCAGTGGCCGATGGGCCCTGTGCCTACCCGAGAACCCGGAAGTAGACGGATTGTCCCGGCACATCGACCTCGCGCAGCCCCAGCCGGATTGGCTGGCCCGCACGGTGCTCCGGCGAAACTCGGATCCGCGTCTCGAGCGCCAGCTCGGGCACGATCAGCACTGTCTTGCGCTCTTCGAGCGCAACCACCACCCCCTCGCCCTGCCAGCCCGGGTTGCGGTTCAGGTGAACCAGCTTCCAGTGCAGATTGGACAGACGCTCCGCCCTGCGGATGGTCGCAGAGGCGCTGTCGAGCAGCGCGCTGCGCTCGAGCACCTGATCGGCCGACAGCGTGGGTTTATCCTGAACGAATGCGCGTAGCTGCTGGTGTACCAGCAGATCGGCGTAGCGCCGCAACGGGCTGGTCGCCCGCGCGTAGACATCGAGCCCAAGACCGAAATGCGCCGCGGGTTCGAGCGAGGCCCGGCTCGGCTTGAACAGCCGCCGGTAGGCAAACATCTCCGCGATACCCTGCGGCTGGCGAATCTCGTCGGGCGCCGGCTGCATCGCATACGGAATCGCGATGCCGTGGGCCTGGGCGAACCGGGCGGCGGCTTCGCCGGCCATCAGCATCGCGTCGGTGACCATGTCGCGGCTGGCCAGCTTGGGCAGCGTCCGGATCACGACCTCGCCGTCCACCACCCGAACCGACACCTCGGGAAGATCGATGCGCGCCGCGCCACGTGCCAGGCGGCGCCGGCGGTAGGCGTCGGTCAGGCGTGCGATCTCGTCGAAAGGCGACGTCTGCATGCGCGCGTCTACCTCCTCGTAGCTGGCACGCGACACGCGCACCCAGGAGGGCACCACCTCGATGTCGACGACCGCGTCGCCGTCAAAGCCGAAACCAAACGATAAGGCCGGCGACTGCTCGGCGAGACCCAGGCCCAGTCGGTGGGTGACCGGTGCCGGCAGCATCGTGTGGATGCGCTCGGGCAGGTACAGGTTGGCACCGCGCTCACGGGCAGCGAGGTCCATGTGACCGCCCGCACGCACCAGCGCGGCAACGTCGGCGACATGTACCCACAGCCGGTCGCCGTCGATACTGATGGCGTCGTCCGGATCCTGGTTGCCTGCGTCGTCGATTGCCCAGGACGCCAAGTGAGTCAGGTCGCGACGCGGCTCCTCGGGCAGCTCGGGGACGCCTACTTCCGGCAGCTCGAGTCTTGCCCGGACACGCTCAGGCCAGGGATTCTGATGCGCATCCCAGTAGCCGCACCGGATCAGGAAACGGTGCGCGGATTCAGGGGTCTCGGGCAACCCGAAACTGGCCAGGATCCGGCTGTGCTCGGACGACCCCAGCGCGACCCGCTCGACCTCCGCGAGGCGTTTGCGATCCTCGCCCTCGAGCCGTGAGGCATCCACACGCTCAAGGAACTCGGCCCACTCGCGCTCGGCGCGCGCCTTAATCTCGCGGGCCTCGCGCTCCGCCGATACCGCCTCTGCGCTGCGTCGGCGGATCCGCCCGGGCGAGCCGTCGAAGTACAGGCCGTCCTGCAGCGTCTGCCACGCACCCCAGGCGGCGGCCGGTGAATACTCGCCGTAGAGGAACTCCGCAAGGTCGGCGAGGCCGACCTCCTCACCCTCGAGCAACTCCCAGGCCTCGTCGATCGCGCCCTCTCCGGCATCGAGCACCTCGAGGCTGCTCAGCGGCCCGGGGTGGAGCAGGGTCACGTCCTTGTCGCGCACACGCTTGGACTTGCCGCCGGCGAGCTGGATCTCGATCTTGTCCGCAACACTGCTGACGATCGCCGGGTGAATCTTGTACAGCACGAGGCTGCCGGGGCGCAGGGAGACTGGGGACACGGAAAATCCTTAAGCGAAGCACATCTTTCGGCGGGTCGGATTGTTTATGATACCGCCATCGCGCCGTTGATTCGGCATCAAACACCTCAGAGCAGCGTAATCATCATGAACAACTGGCAGGAAACCGTCACCCCCGAGCAGCCGCTGCGACCCGCGTTTCCCGGGTGCAGCATCACCGATCTGTCGCACTTCGGCCTGATCCGGGCGCACGGCCCGGACCTACGGACCTTCTTGCAGGGCCAGCTGACCAACGACATCAAGCGCGTCACGCCGGAGGTCGCACAGCTCAGCAGCTATTGCAGCCCCAAGGGCCGGATGCTGGGCAGCTTCTGGATCTTTCAGCGCGACGACGCGTTGTATCTGCAAATGCCGATCGACCTTGTCCCGGCGATACTGAAGCGCCTGCGCATGTTCGTACTGCGCTCGCAGGTCACATTCGAAGCGGTCGGCGACGAGCTGGCGAGCTTCGGCCTGGCCGGTGACTGCGCCGCAGAGCTGCTGCCGTTCGTACCCGCCGATGCAATGGCGAGCACGACCCGTGACGGGCTGACAGTGATCAGGCTGCCGGGTGACCGGCCCCGCTTCGAGGTCCTCGGGCCGCCGTCTACACTTGCGGCGTTGTGGACACGGGCCGCCGACCGCGCCGAGCAAACCGGTCGGGACTTCTGGGCCCTGATGGACATACGGGCAGGCATCCCGAATGTCTACCCCGATACCGTCGAGGCGTTTGTGCCGCAGATGGCCAACCTGCAGATCGTCGGCGGCGTCAGCTTCACAAAGGGTTGCTATACCGGGCAGGAGGTCGTGGCGCGGATGCAATACCTCGGCAAGCTCAAGCGCCGCATGTACCGCGCCCATATCGGCGGTACCGAGCGCCCGCTACCGGGGACCGAGGTCTATTCCGCGAGCAGTGAGTCGGGCCAGGGCGCCGGTCGCATCGTCGATGCCGCACCCGCGCCGAACGGTGGCTTCGAGGCGCTGGCGGTGCTGCAGATCAGCAGTGCCGACGCCGGCGACATTCGGCTGCACGACAGCGATGGACCGGCGCTGGAACTGCTCGAACTGCCCTACGCGTTCCCGCCGCCCGAGGGCTGATTCCCTCTCAAGTTTCGCGCCCCGGGTCCGCAGTAGAGGTATCGCCAACCCCTCAAATGGTACCGATATGCTGAACGCCGTGAAGAGCGACGACCTGGCACAAGAGATCCGCGACGAAATCGAGAGCAACCAGATCCAGCTCCCCACGCTGCCCGAGGTCGCACTGCAGGTGCGCGACGAAGTGGAGAGCGAGCAGGCGAACGCCGCGACCATCGCCCGCATGGTCGCCAACGACGCCGCGCTTTCCGCCCGACTGCTGCAGGTCGCGAACAGCCCGCTGTATCGTGGCCGGGTCGAGATCGACTCGATCCAACAGGCGGTGACCCGGCTTGGGCTCAAGATGGTGCGCAGCCTGGTGGTCAGCCTGGCGATGAAGCAGATCTTCCAGGCGACATCCGACGCGCTCGACAGGCAGTTTCGCTCGATCTGGGACGACAGCCTGCAGGTCGCCGCGATCAGCCGTGTGCTCGCGCACAACGTGCCGGAACTCGAACGTGAGCAGGCCATGCTCGGCGGCCTGATTCACAACATCGGCGCACTGCCCATCCTGACCAAGGTCGACGAACGCTGCGGCTTCAACGCGAACGAAGCGACGATCATCCGCCTTGTCGAGGAACTCGCGCCCGAACTCGGCGAGCGCATCCTGCGCCACTGGAACTTCTCCGATTCGCTCGCGAATATCCCCATCGCCTGCCAGGACAGCCGCTACGACCCGGACCCGTCGGCGACTTACGCAGACATCGTGCTGGTCGCGCGGCTGCAGAACCTCTTCGCCAAGGGCGGATCGGACGCCACTGAAGACTGGGGCAACGTTCCGGCCTTTGCCAAGGTCGGGATGGACCCAGAGATGGTCATCGTGGACATGGAAGGGCCCGCGGAAGAAATCGCCGAGGTCCGCAGCATGCTGGAAGGTTAGACACTTCCGCCTGTCGCGCGTGCCTGCGATAATCTAGAGCCTGGCGCCTTCGCGCAACACCGAGGTCAACGTCTTGCCGTCCGCCGCAGCCAGCGACGATCCCATCCCGCTGATCGTCCACCTGATCTATCGACTGCAGGTTGGCGGACTCGAGAACGGCGTCGTGAACCTGGTCAATCAGATGCCGGCGGACCGTTATCGACATGCGATCGTGTGTCTGAGTGATGCGACCGACTTCCGGCAACGTATCAGCCGCGACGATGTCGCCGTGTATGAGATGCACAAGCGGCCGGGCCAGGACTTTGGCACCTGGCGACGCCTTTTCCGCCTGTTCCGGAAACTGCACCCGACCGTGGTGCACACGCGCAACATCGGTTGCCTTGAGGCACAGATTCCGGCCTGGCTCGCGGGTGTTCCCTGTCGCGTGCATGGCGAGCACGGCTGGGACCTCAGCGACCCGGACGGCAACAATCGCAAGTATCAACTGCTGCGCCGCCTGCACTCTCCGCTGGTGCAGCGTTTCATCGCGCTGTCGCGCGAAATAGAAGACTATCTGGTGCAGCGCGCCGGCATCGCCGAGCGCAAGGTCAGCCGCATCTATAACGGGGTCGATAGCGAACGCTTCCACCCCGGTTCGAGCGATGCACTGCCGGTCGGTTTCGTCGATGACGACAGCCTGGTGTTCGGGACCGTCGGTCGCATGCATGGGGTCAAGGACCAGGGCAATCTGTGCCGCGCCTTCATCCTCCTCTGCGCGCAACACCCAGACATTGCGAATCGCATGCGCCTGGTGCTGGTCGGTGACGGGCCGCTGCGCGACACTTGTCTCTCGATGCTCGCGGCAGCGGCGTTGGATCGGCAGGCCTGGCTACCCGGCAACCAGCACGGTATCCCGGATCTGATGCGCGCCTTCGATGTCTTCGTGCTGCCCTCGCAGGCGGAGGGCATCTCGAACACCGTGCTCGAGGCCATGGCCAGCGGGCTTCCGGTGATTGCGACCGACGTCGGCGGCAACGGCGAACTCGTCATCGACGGGAGCAACGGTGCGCTGGTGCCGGCCAACAACCCGCAGGCGCTGGCCGACCGGATGTTACGCTACGCGCAACATTCCGATCTGCGCATTCGCCACGGCGAGGCCGGCTGCCAGCGTATCGCGGAGCATTTCAGCATGCCGCGGATGCTCGCTGCCTATGGCGGTGTCTACGATCAACTGATGGGGCAGCGCGGCATCGCGCGCTGAAGCAGTATGTGCGGTATTGCGGGAATCTTCGACACACGCGGCGACGAGATCCCGTCCGCCGACCTGATCGGCCACATGACCGACGCGATCCTGCACCGGGGTCCCGATGAATCCGGTATTCATTGCGAGCCCGGCCTGGCGCTCGGGCACCGCCGCCTGTCGATCATCGACATCGCGAGCGGTCAGCAGCCTCTGTTCAACGAAGACCGTTCTGTCGCAATCGTATTCAACGGCGAGGTGTATAACTTTGGCGAGCTGCGGCCCGAACTCGAGGCGCTGGGCTTTCGTTTTCGGACACACTCCGACACCGAGGTGATCCTCCATGCGTGGCAGGCGTGGGGCAGTGGCTGCGTGCAGCGCCTGCGCGGTATGTTCGCGTTCGCGATCTGGGACAAGAAACGCCGCCATCTGTTTCTGGCGCGCGACCGCCTCGGCATCAAGCCGCTTTATTACGCCTTGTTGCCGAATGGGCACTTCCTCTTCGGCTCGGAACTGAAGGCGCTGCTGCCACACCCGCGGCTGCCGCGCGCACGAGATCCCTTGGCGATCGAGGATTATTTTGCCTACGGCTACATACCCGAGCCACGCACGATCTACAGCGACGTGCACAAGCTGCCGCCCGGCCACACGCTGCTGATCGAGAAAGGCCAGACCACGCTGCCGCGCACCAGCCAATACTGGGACGTACCTTTCCACGACAACGGCAGCGCCTCGCAGGCCGGCGCCGAACGGGAGCTGATCGAGCGGCTGCGCGAGGCGGTCGATATTCGGCTGGTGGCCGAAGTCCCGCTCGGCGCCTTTCTGTCGGGCGGCGTGGATTCGAGCGCAATCGTCGCACTCATGGCCGAGTTGATGGATCAGCCGGTGAAGACTTGCGCGATCGGGTTCGATGTCGCGGCGTTCGATGAGACAGGCTACGCGCGACAGGTCGCCGAGCGCTACCGCACGGACCATCAGACCGACACGGTCAAAGCGGATGACTTCGAACTGCTCGACCGGCTCGGCTGGCTCTACGACGAACCCTTTGCCGACAGCTCGGCGATGCCGACATACCGCGTCTGCGAGGCGGCACGCAAACGCGTCACGGTGGCACTGTCCGGCGATGGCGGGGACGAAAACCTGGCCGGCTATCGGCGCTATCGCATGCATCTGGCCGAGGAACGCCTGCGCGGCCGGCTGCCGCTGGCGTTGCGGCGGCCGCTGTTCGGTGCGCTCGGTGCGCTCTATCCCAAAGCGGACTGGGCCCCCCGCGTGTTGCGCGCCAAAACGACCTTCCAGTCGCTGGCGCGCGACTCCGTGGGTGCCTGGTTCCATAGCGTATCGCGCACGACCGACACGCAGCGTCACGCACTCTTCAGCCCGGCAATGCGCAACGATCTCTCAGGTTACAATGCGGTGCAGGTCTTGCGCGAACACGCCGCTCGAGCACCGACCGACCACCCGCTGTCACTCGTGCAGTATCTCGATCTCAAGACATTCCTCGTGAGCATATTGCACAAAGTCGATCGCGCCAGCATGGCGCACTCACTCGAAGTCCGGGTGCCGCTGCTCGATCACCAGCTGGTCGAGTGGATGTCGGGCCTGAAACCGGAGTGGAAACTGGTCGGCGGCGACGGCAAGCACCTGTTCAAGCGCGCCCTCAAACCCTATCTGCCCGACGGCATCATGTACCGGCCGAAACAGGGGTTCTCGATACCGCTCGCGGAATGGTTCCGCGGGCCGCTGCGGGAAAGGTA
>CBFCWF010000166.1:0-9950 GCA_965601425.1 uncultured Chromatiaceae bacterium
CACGATGATCGGCTCGCCGTTGGCCGGCGACAGCACGTTGTTGGACGACATCATCAGCGTGCGCGCCTCGAGCTGCGCCTCGATCGACAGCGGCACATGCACCGCCATCTGGTCGCCGTCGAAGTCCGCGTTGAATGCAGTACAGACCAGCGGATGCAGCTGGATGGCCTTGCCCTCGATCAGCACGGGTTCGAATGCCTGGATGCCGAGCCGGTGCAGTGTCGGGGCACGGTTGAGCATGACCGGGTGCTCGCGAATGACTTCCTCGAGGATATCCCAGACCTCCGGCGCACCACGTTCGACCATCTTCTTGGCCGCCTTGATCGTCGTTGCGAGCCCACGGAACTGCAACTTCGAAAAGATGAACGGCTTGAACAGCTCCAGCGCCATCTTTTTCGGAATGCCGCACTGATGTAGCTTCAGAGTCGGGCCGACCACTATGACCGAACGGCCAGAGTAGTCGACGCGTTTGCCCAGCAGGTTCTGGCGGAAACGGCCCTGTTTCCCCTTGATCATGTCGGCCAGTGACTTCAGCGGCCGCTTGTTGGTGCCGGTGATGGCCCGGCCGCGCCTGCCGTTGTCGAGCAACGCGTCAACCGACTCCTGCAGCATGCGCTTCTCGTTGCGCACGATGATGTCGGGCGCATTGAGATCGAGCAGCCGCTTCAGGCGGTTGTTCCGGTTGATGACCCGACGGTACAGATCGTTGAGGTCCGACGTTGCGAAGCGGCCGCCGTCGAGCGGCACCAGCGGACGCAGCTCGGGTGGCAACACCGGCAGCACGGTGAGGATCATCCACTCCGGCCGGTTGCCCGAGTCCTGCAACGATTCCAGCAGCTTCAGTCGTTTCGCGATCTTCTTGATCTTGGTCTCGGAGTTGGTCGCCTCGACCTCTTCGCGCATGCGCGCGATCTCTTTGCTGATGTCCATGGTACGCAGCAGCTCATAGACCGCTTCCGCACCCATGCGGGCGTCGAACTCGTCGCCGTTCTCCTCGATCGCCTCCAAATACTGCTCGTCGGTCAGCAGCTGGAAGCGTTCGAGCGGGGTCATGCCCGGATCGATCACGACGTAAGACTCGAAATAGAGCACACGCTCGATGTCGCGCAGCGTGATATCCAGCAGCAGGCCGATGCGCGAGGGGAGCGATTTCAGGTACCAGATGTGCGCCACCGGGCTTGCCAGCTCGATATGCCCCATGCGTTCGCGGCGAACCTTCGCCAGCGTCACCTCGACACCGCATTTTTCGCAGACGACGCCGCGATGCTTGAGTCGCTTGTACTTGCCGCACAGGCACTCGTAATCGCTGATCGGGCCGAAGATCTTGGCGCAGAACAGACCCTCGCGCTCCGGCTTGAACGTGCGGTAGTTGATCGTCTCCGGCTTCTTGACCTCGCCATACGACCAGGAGCGGATCATTTCGGGCGATGCCAGGCCGATTCGGATGGCATCGAATTCTTCATTCTGACCCTGTTGCTTCAGAATTTTCAGAAGATCTTTCAAGACGGTATCTCCCGTTCTATGTCCTTTATGGGCGGATAGAGGCTGATTCCTCAGTCCTGCTCCAGTTCGATGTTTATGCCGAGCGAGCGGATCTCTTTGACCAGCACGTTGAACGACTCCGGCATACCGGGCTCCATGCGATGGTCGCCGTCGACGATGTTCTTGTACATGCGGGTACGGCCGTTCACGTCGTCCGACTTGACCGTGAGCATCTCCTGCAGCGTATAGGCGGCACCATAGGCCTCGAGGGCCCAGACCTCCATTTCCCCGAAACGTTGTCCGCCGAACTGCGCCTTGCCGCCCAGCGGCTGCTGCGTGACCAGGCTGTACGGACCGGTCGAGCGCGCATGCATCTTGTCGTCGACCAGGTGATTGAGCTTGATCATATACATGTATCCCACCGTCACGCGACGCTCGAAAGCCTCGCCGGTACGGCCGTCGTAGAGCTGGGTCTGGCCGTCCGCATCTTCCTCGGCGAGTTGCAGCATATGGCGAATCTCACCTTCGTCCGCACCGTCGAAGACCGGCGTCGCGATCGGAACACCGCCCCTCAGATTGTTCGCCATCGCGAACACGTCGTCATCGGTCAGGCCTGCGAGATCTTCCCGTTTGCCGCTGGTGTTATAGACCAGGTCGAGGAACTCACGGAGCTCCCTGGCCTGCACCTGTGCGTCCAGCATGCGCCCGATGCGCTCGCCAACACCCTTGGCTGCAAAGCCGAGGTGAGTCTCCAGAATCTGACCGATATTCATCCGCGAGGGCACGCCCAGCGGGTTCAGCACGATATCCACCGGGCGGCCATTCTCGTCGAACGGCATGTCCTCGACAGGGACAATCATCGAGATCACGCCCTTGTTGCCGTGACGGCCGGCCATCTTATCGCCCGGCTGGATGCGGCGCTTCACGGCCACGTAGCACTTGACCATCTTCAACACACCGGGGGCCAGGTCGTCCCCGGAGGTCAGCTTGCGCTTCTTCTCCTCGTAGCGCTGACGGAAGTCGTCCCGCAACTGCGCAATCTGTGCGGCAATCGCCTCGAGCTGCGCGGCGGATTCCTCGCTCTTCAGTCGAATCTCCAGCCACTGGTCGCGGTCGATCTCTTGCAGGTAACCCTTGGTGATCTTCGAGCCGGCCTTGAGCCGGTTCGGGCCGCCATCGGCGACCTTGCCAAGCAGCATCTTCTCGACACGGTCAAAAGTGTCTTCCTCCATGATGCGCAGCTGGTCGTTCATATCCTTGCGAACCATGGCCAGCTCGGCCTCCTCGATCTGCAGCGCACGGACGTCTTTTTCGACGCCGTCGCGCGTGAACACCTGCACGTCTATCACCGTACCGTTCATGCCAGAGCCGAGGCGCAGCGAGGTGTCTTTGACGTCGGACGCCTTCTCACCGAATATCGCACGCAGCAGCTTTTCTTCCGGCGTAAGCTGGGTCTCCCCCTTCGGCGTGACCTTGCCGACCAGTATGTCGCCCTCGCGGACCTCGGCGCCGACATAGACAATGCCGGACTCGTCCAGCTTGGCCAGCGCGGCCTCCCCGACGTTCGGGATGTCCCCGGTGATCTCTTCGGCGCCGAGCTTGGTATCGCGCGCCATGCAGGTCAGTTCCTCGATGTGGATGGTCGTGAACCGGTCCTCTTTTACAACCTGCTCGGAGATGAGGATGGAGTCCTCGAAGTTGTAGCCGTTCCACGGCATGAACGCGACCCGCAGGTTCTGCCCTAAGGCCAGCTCACCCATGTCGGTCGAAGGACCGTCGGCGAGCACGTCGCCGCGTGCGATCTCATCGCCCACCAGCACCAGCGGCCGCTGGTTGATGCAGGTATTCTGGTTGGAGCGGGTGTACTTGGTCAGATTGTAGATATCGACACCGGCCTCGCCGGCGACGGTCTCGTCGTCGTTGACCCTCACCACGATGCGTGCTGCGTCGACGGATTCGATCACACCACCGCGATCGGCCACCACGGTGACGCCCGAATCGACCGCCACGGTGCGCTCCATGCCCGTGCCCACCAACGGCTTCTCGGCGCGTAGCGTCGGTACCGCCTGGCGCTGCATGTTCGACCCCATCAGGGCGCGGTTCGCGTCATCGTGCTCCAGGAACGGGATCAGCGAGGCGGCGACCGACACGATCTGCTTCGGCGAGACATCCATGTACTCGATCTTGTCCGGCGTGGACAAAGTGAACTCGTTGAGGTGGCGGCACGAGATCAGGTCGTCGACCAGCCTGCCGGTCTCGTCCAGCACGGCATTGGCCTGCGCGATCACGAACCGCCCCTCCTCGATCGCGGACAAGTAATCGATCTGGTCGGTCACTCTGCCGTTCTCCACCTTGCGGTAGGGCGTCTCGAGGAATCCGTATTTGTTCGTGCGCGCATACACGGCGAGCGAGTTGATGAGTCCGATGTTCGGACCCTCCGGTGTTTCGATCGGGCAGACGCGCCCGTAGTGCGTCGGGTGCACGTCGCGCACCTCGAACCCGGCGCGCTCGCGCGCCAGGCCGCCCGGACCCAGCGCCGAAACCCGGCGCTTGTGCGTGACCTCGGACAGCGGGTTGTTCTGGTCCATGAACTGCGACAGCTGGGAGGATCCGAAGAACTCCTTGATCGCGGCCGAGACCGGCTTGGCGTTGATCATCTCCTGCGGCATCAGGCCCTCGGACTCGGCCAGGGTCAGGCGCTCCTTGACCGCGCGCTCTACGCGCACCAGGCCTACACGGAACTGGTTCTCTGCCATTTCGCCGACGCAACGGACTCGGCGGTTGCCGAGATGGTCGATGTCGTCCACCGTGCCGTTACCGTTACGGATGTCGACCAGGGTCTTGAGCGCATCGACGATGTCCGAGGTCGCGCCGTACTGTTCGACCAGCCCCCTGGAGACCTCGTCATCGCGCGCACCGAAATACTTCTGATCATAAAGGATGCCGGCCCCTTCGGCCTCGTGACGGCCGAGGCGACGGTTGAATTTCATGCGGCCGACCGCCGACAGATCGTAGCGTTCGTCGGTGAAGAACAGGTTGTGGAACAGGTTCTGCGCGGCTTCCTTCGTCGGCGGCTCGCCGGGCCGCATCATGCGATAGATTTCGACCATCGCCTCCAGGGCGCTGCTGGTCGGATCGATCCGCAGCGTGTCCGAAATGAACGGGCCGTGATCGAGATCGTTGGTGAACAGGGTTTCGAGCTGCTTGATGCCCTTGTCTGCGAGCTGCGCGCTCAGTTCTTCGGTGATCTCGTCGTTGGCTTTTGCCAGCAGCTCACCGGTCTCGGCATCGACGACGTCGTGCGCGAGGGTGCGAGCGACCAGGAAATCGTGCGGCACTTCCAGCTTGTCGACGCCGGCCTGTTCGAGTTCCCGAATGTGCCGCGCGGTGATCCGCTTGCCGGCCTCGACGATGACCTTACGACCTGCCTTGATATCGAAGCCCGCGGTGTCGCCGCGCAGTCGCGAGGGCACCAGCGCCAGCTCGATCTTTTTCTTGCTGATCTGGAACCTGTCCTTTTCGAAGAACAGGTCGAGAATTTCGGCGGTTTCGTAGCCGAGGGCGCGCAGCAGAATGGTCGCGGGCAATTTGCGCCGGCGGTCGATACGTACGAACACTGAATCTTTCGGATCGAACTCAAAATCCAGCCAGGATCCACGGTACGGGATGACCCGGGCCGAGAACAGCAGCTTGCCCGAGGAGTGGGTCTTTCCCTTGTCATGATCGAAAAAGACGCCGGGCGAACGGTGCAGCTGAGAAACAATGACGCGCTCGGTGCCGTTGATGATGAAAGTGCCATTGTCCGTCATGAGCGGGAGTTCGCCCATGTAGATCTCCTGCTCCTTTATGTCCTTGACCTGCTTGGCACCGGCCGGCGCATCTTTGTCGTAGATGACGAGCCGCACCAGGACGCGCAGCGGTGCCGCATAGGTTGCACCGCGCAGCTGGCACTCTCGCACATCGAAAACCGGCTCGCCGAGGCGATAGTGCACGTACTCGAGCGCGGCGCTGCCGGAGTAGCTGACAATCGGGAACACCGACCGGAAGGCCGCATGCAGTCCGAGACTCTCGCGCCGGTCCGGGTGCTGATCGGCCTGCAAGAAACCCTGGTAGGACTCGATCTGGGTAGCTAGGAGAAAGGGGACCTCAAGTATGCTGGGGCGCTTGCCAAAGTCTTTGCGAATACGTTTCTTTTCGGTAAACGAATAGGCCATGCGTGCCTTCCCTCGACTGTTATCTCTTGAATCGGCCGGCGATCTGAGCAATGGGTAACCATGCCGCACCGAACGCGTATTGGCTGACACCCCAGCGATGCCGGAACGTCAGATCCGAGGTGTGCGAATACAGATCCGCCACCCTTTCTCAAATGCTAGAGACGCGCAAACGGGGGCGGGCCGGCGACCCATTGGCCACCAGCCCGACCCCGGTTGACGCGCGCTACCGCCAAGCCGAATTACTTGAGCTCGACGGTTGCGCCGGCCTCTTCCAGTGTCTTCTTGGCTTCTTCGGCCTCTTCCTTCGAAGCGGCTTCCTTGACGGTGGTCGGCGCGCCTTCGACGGCGTCTTTCGCCTCTTTGAGGCCCAGCCCGGTGATGCCGCGAACGGCCTTGATCACCGCGACCTTGTTGTCGCCGAAGCCGGTCAACACCACGTCGAACTCGGTCTGCTCTTCCGCAGCGGCACCACCTGCGTCGCCACCGGCACCCGGTGCAGCGACCGCGACCGCGGCAGCCGCAGTTACGCCAAACTTCTCTTCCATCGCGGAGATCAGTTCGACAACCTCCATCACCGACATATTGGCGATGGCTTCGAGGATATCTTCTTTCGACATCTTAAAACTCCAAAAAATGCTTTAGCACAATAAGGTTAAGGAAACCGCGTTTAGGCGGCCTCTTTGGCGTCGCGAACTGCTGCAAGTGTGCGCACAAGTTTGCCAGGGACCTCGTTCATGGTCTGCGCCAGCTTCTGAACCGGTGCTTTCATCACCGACATCAGCATGCTGACCGCCTGATCGTAAGTAGGCAGCTTCGCCAGGGTTTCGAGCTCCGTGGGAGCGAGCATCTGACCGCCGACGGACACCAGTGTGACCTTCAGCTTGTCATTTTCCTTGGCGAAATCCTTGATTACGCGCGCAGCCGCACCCGGGTCTTCCTGCGAGAAGGCCAGGACCAACGGACCGGTCAGGCCTTCGGACATGCATTCGAACTCGGTGTCCTGAATCGCACGACGGGCGAGCGTATTCTTGACCACCCGCAGATACACGCCGTTGTTGCGCGCCTGGGCGCGCAATAACGTCATGTCTTCCACGGTAATGCCACGATACTCGGCCGCCACGGCGGAATAGGCAGTGCGTGCCACTTCAGCAACTTCGGCGACGATGGCTTGCTTCTGCTCAAAATTGAGTGCCAAAGTCGTCACCTCCGGACAACGTGGGACAGATTGTCCCGTTTACACCTGGGGCCCAAGGGCCCCGCCTTTGTGGTGCCCGTCATCAGGAGGGACCTGATTCCGGAGCGCCATCTGCGCAGGCATGCATTAAGCCGTTGTTTCGACGGCGCCTGCGGTCTTTGACGGCACGCGGCGTGGCCGACGCCACACCGATGCCCCCAATCACTTACGCGCCGGGCGACTGCGCCCGGCCGAACTGTTCTGCTAAAGAATCGCCAAACCGCTCTGATCGAGCGCTAGTCCCGGGCCCATGGTCGAAGACACGGTGACGCGCTTCATATACACGCCCTTGGACGCACTCGGCTTGAGCTTCTTCAGGTCGTTGAGCAACGCCTCGAGATTCTGCTGCAACGCAGCGGGTTCGAAATCGACCTTGCCAATCGAAGCATGAACGATGCCTGCCTTATCGGTGCGGAATCGCGCCTGGCCCGACTTTGCGTTCTTCACTGCCTGGGCCACATCGGGGGTAACAGTCCCGACCTTCGGGTTTGGCATCAGCCCACGCGGGCCCAGGATTTGGCCCAGCTGACCCACAACGCGCATTGCATCCGGTGCGGCGATGACCACGTCAAAATCCAGATTGCCCGCCTTTACCTCCTCGGCGAGATCATCCATACCGACCTTGTCGGCACCCGCGTCGGTGGCAGCCTCTGCCGCCGGACCTTGGGCAAATACGGCGACCCGCACCGACTTGCCCGTGCCATTCGGCATGACCGTGGATCCGCGCACCACCTGATCGGACTTGCGCGGGTCGACGCCGAGATTCACCGCAACATCGACGGATTCGCCGAACTTGACAGTGGAGAGCTCCCTGAGCAGGACGAAGGCCTCTTCGGGCGCGTAGAGCTTGGTTGGATCCACCTTCTCGCGGATCGCCTTTTGACGTTTGGATAGCTTGGCCATTACTCGACCCCCTCGACGTTCAGTCCCATGCTGCGAGCAGAACCGGCGATGGTCCGAACCGCGGCGTCTAGGTCTGCGGCGGTGAGATCCGGCTCTTTCGTCTTCGCAATCTCCTCGAGCTGGGAGCGCGTTACGGTGCCGACCTTTTCGGTGTTCGGGCGGCCACTCCCGCTTTGGATGCCGGCCGCCTTTTTCAGCAGGATCGCCGCCGGCGGCGTCTTCATGATGAAGGTGAAGGAGCGGTCACTGTAGACCGTGATCACGACCGGCACCGGCAGCCCCTTCTCTACATTCTGCGTCTGCGCATTGAACGCCTTGCAGAACTCCATGATATTCACGCCGTGCTGACCCAGGGCCGGCCCGACTGGCGGACTCGGATTGGCCTCCTGAGCCTTCACCTGCAGCTTTATGTAAGCCTGGATTTTCTTTGCCACTTTTAAACCTCGCTTCGGGTGCAAACATTCAGGACTGGCTACCTGAACTCCCCGTTGGTCTTATGCTGCGGAGACCGTTCCTCCGCAAGCGATTCCTCTATTGCGTGCTGGGGGGGCCAGAGCGTGCCAGCTTCCATCCCTGGAGCGCCTCCCAGCTCGGCCATCCACGGCCTCGCGTTCGCTGCTCGCAACCCCGCCAGCCCGCGCTCTCTTCGATCGACTCGGGTCGAGAACGTGCCTTAATCCGTCCCTGGAGCGCCTCCCAGCTCGGCCATCCACGGCCTCGCGTTCGCTGCTTCAAGCGCCACGTTAAGTGGCCCTTGATCGCTTTCAGCGACCGCAGCTCACCCCTTCTCGACCTGGCCGAACTCGAGATCGACGGGCGTAGAACGACCGAAGATCAACACCGATACCTTGAGGCGGCTCTTGTCGTAGTCGACCTCCTCGACCACGCCGTTGAAATCGTTGAACGGGCCATCGGTCACTCGCACGACCTCGCCCGGCTCGAAGAGCACCTTAGGCTTCGGCTTGTCGACCCCCTCCTGCATGCGCTGAAGGATCGCATCCGCCTCCCTGTCGGTGATGGGAGCCGGTCGATCCCCGGTACCGCCGATGAAACCCATGACCTTGGGCACATCTTTCACCAGGTGCCAGGTGTCATCCGTCATATCCATCTGCACCAGCACATAGCCAGGGAAGAACTTGCGCTCGCTGCGGCGCTGGGATCCGCCACGCATCTCCACGACTTCCTCGGTCGGCACCAGGATCTCGCCGAACAGATCCTGCATGCCGGCACGTTCGACGCGCTCTTGCAAGGAGCGCTTTACGTGCCCCTCGAAGCCCGAGTAGGCGTGCACCACGTACCAGCGTTTCGCCATCTCAATCCCCCTGGCCGGTCAGGTAACGCACGATGAAGAACAGCACCGAATCGACCAGCCACAGGAACAGCGCTGTCAGCAAAACGGCGATCGTAATAATCAACAGCGTCTGCAGGGTCTCTTGGCGCGTCGGCCAGACGACCTTTCGGACCTCGGCCCGGGAGTCGACCGCAAACTGAAAAACCGTGCGGCCCACCGCCGTTTGAAGTGCGACGAAAACCGCCGCGCCGACTACGAGTAGCAGCCCGCCCAGACGCACCCAAAGCGGCTGGTCGGCGAAGCTGTAGAACCCGAACACACCGGCTACCAGCAGTGCGGCGACCACCAAGAGCTTGACAGTATCAAGCCCGGACCCTGTTTCTTCGCTTTTTGCGCTCATCACCAGCCGAAAATGGCAGGCCAAGAGGGACTCGAACCCCCAACCTGCGGTTTTGGAGACCGCTGCTCTACCAATTGAGCTATTGGCCTAAACTAAAAATCCCAACATCCCGCGCGGACAATCTTCGCTGGGGCGCCCGCCTGCGTAGCCCCTCACGGCCTCGCGTCCATCGCTTCGCAAAGCCCCTTACAGGTGGCCTTGACCCGGATGCGGCGTTCTCGCCCAGCCCTCTCGCGAGCTGTTGGCCTATTCCAATCACAGGTCCCTGTCCAGCGGGCGGCATACCGGGGGCCCTGCGACATTCCCCGAAAAACGCAAACGAGCCGCCCCGACGGGAGCGGCCCGCTGACCCGTCGGATCACCGCACTTATTCGATAATCTTGGCTACGACGCCGGCGCCGACGGTACGGCCGCCCTCGCGGATTG
>CBFCWF010000167.1:0-9929 GCA_965601425.1 uncultured Chromatiaceae bacterium
GGCAGCGCGGCGAGTTGGGCCACGGCGCCGGTGCCCAGCACCCCGAGCGCCGCGGTCCCGAGGATCCTCGGCGGCAGCGGCTGGCGGGTCGCGAGATGGCTGACCGGTAGCGCGATGATCAACAGCGTGCCCGCCTGGCCGGCGACCTGGGCGACCCTGGCCAGCCGGCCGCGCCATTTGAACGGGCCATAGCCGCTCGCATGTTGCAGCGCATGCGCGACCTCGTGGGCCGCGGTGGTCAACGCGGTCAGGCTCTTACGGTCGAAATGATGGCGTGAAAGGCGCACCGCTGGAGCCGCCGGGTCGAAGTGATCGCCGCGATCGGTCAACTCGACCTTGACCGTGTGCAAGCCGTGCCGATCGAGCATGTCGCGCGCCAACTCCCGCGCAGACAACGGAAGTTCCTGTTCTTCGTCGTACCGCTCGAGCACACGCGAAGCCCAGAGCCTCGGCCCCAACATCAGACCGAGCGCGGGGATCAGGATCAGGACGGGATGCATGGACCACTAGGCAGTCAGGTGCTGATCGATTTCCTCTTCGATCGATTTTTCGATCTTGCCCTTGAGCGGACTCAAGACCATGCCCAGCTTGATATTGATCTCCAGCTCGTCGTCGTTGACGTCGATCTGGCCCGACGCGCCGGAACGCTTGAACTTGAGCGTCGAACCGACCCAGCGACAATCCGCATCGAGACTCTTCTGCAGTTTCTGCGCAATCCGATCCACCGCGGCCCGGGCCTCCCGGGCCCCGAGCTTGTGCTGTCGCTTGACTCTGATAACGGCCATATCGTCACTCCCAATCCGGTGTTTCCAGTTGCCGGAGCGCCCGGCGGACGGCCTGTCCCGCAGGCCCGCCGCGCAAGCCGATGCGAGCGCGGGGTTCAATCAGCTGCCGCATCGGGTGGGCCATCGCCGCCCAGCCTCGATTTGATCAGTATCTCAGAAGCATACCAAATGAGAGACATCGCCGGGACCATGACCTGGCCGCGCATGATCTGGCGCAGCGCCAGGCCCAGCATCAGAACGAAGCTCAGCGTACGCATGTCCACGCCGCCAGAGGTGAAACGCGACATCAACCCATCGACACGACCGAACGTCGCCCGCACCGGGGCGAGGCCGTCCGGGCGCACGACGGGCACGTTTTCGAGCACCACGCCCGCGCCGCCGATCTGGCCCTCGATCGCTTGCCAGGGATCGTCCGGGTGTTCGATCACCAGGCTGCCGGTCGTGGTCCGGCAGTCGGCCGCATCGACCCCTGGCAGTTCAGCGACGCCGTCCGCGAGGGCACGGAGCTCGAACGCGTCGACCGGACGCTCCAGCGCGCGCAATCGCGTGCGTCCCTCGGTCTGGTGCGCGATCGCGAACCTCAATGCCGCACCGCCCCCTCTTCGACCGGGCGTCCGCCAGCGAGTTCGTCCTCGTCGCCGGTCGCCGAGGCACTCGCGGCCCCGGCCTCACTCGCGAAGCGCTCCTCGCGCAACTCCGACCGGGTCTCGGCCGCCAGGTCCTCGATGACCTCGCCGACGTCCTCCACGGCCTCGCGCGCGCGCTCGTAGGCACGCAGGCCCGCCTTCGCGGCCGACCGGGCCACTGGCTTGACCACCGGCGCCAGCGCGGTCAACAACACCGGTACAAGGATCGCTGCCCCGACGCCCAGCGCGACCCCCTTTGCCATCTCGCTGCGCAAGAGGTCTTCCATTCGTAACATTGCGGTCATCTCCTCAACTGGCCGTTTGCGCCATGTCAAAAGTGTAACTCGAAGAACCGGGCAAAGATAATAGCCTTGAATTAGAGTAAGCAGAGAGCCCATGAACGGGAGATGGCACGATGTTGTTCAGATTGATCACCAGCGCCGGGATGGTCGCCTTCGCGTACTATCTCGGCAAGCAGGTCGGACGCATGGAGCCGATACGCGAGGAACTGGCGCGAACGCGCGATGCCCAGCGGGTCGAATCGGTTACGCTGGAAGACGACGACAACGTCGTCGCCGAGCAGGGCCCCGACGGCTCATGAATCCGACGCGAGGCCGCTTCATGAGCAATACGGGACGTTGACCGGCGAATGGTGACGAGCAACAGACGCAAAGGGACGACACGCAAGGTGGTCGGTGAAGGTATCGTAGCCGAGGACATGGCGGAGCTGCGCAGGGCCTGTCGGCACCTGGAGCACCCCAGCCTTGCCGCCCGGCTGTCCAGCGTCATCGGCACACCGATCGAGGTTGGCCTCAATCTGCTGCCCCGCGCCTGGTATAACGGCCTGCACCGCACGGCGGACACCGCGATCATCAAGGCACAGAACACCGCGCTGTCGTCGATGCGTCGCGAGCACGAATACAGCGCCCACCGACGCTTCTACAAGACGCTGGTGGCCGGCACGGGCGCAGTCAGCGGACTGCTCGGGCTGCCCGGCCTGATCATCGAGCTGCCAGTCACCACGACCTTGATGCTGCGCTCGATCGCCGAGATCGCGCGTGACCAGGGCGAGGACATTCATACCGACGAGACCCGCTCGGCCTGCCTCGAGGTGTTCGCACTGGGCGGGCGTACCGAGGTAGACGACGCCGCGGACACCGGCTACTACGGGGTGCGCCTGGTGCTGTCCTCGTATCTCACGTTGGCAACGGCGCAGGTCGCACGCCCGACGCTTCTTGGCGAGGGCGCGCCGGTGCTGGTGCAGTTCATCCAGGCGGTGAGCGCGCGTTTCGGCGAGCAACTGACGCTGCGGGCCGCGGCACGGGTGGTGCCGGTGATCGGGGCCGCGGCCGGCGCGACCGTCAACCTGATTTTCATGCAGCACTTCCAGGACATGGCGCACAGCCATTTCACCGTGCGGCGCCTGGAGCGGCAGTACGGACCGGAGAAGATCCAGGCGACTTACGAAAAGATCGCGATGGTGCTGTAGTTACTCAGGCCGGGCGCCCGAACTCAGGGTCAGCCGCCGGGTCTGCGCTTCAGGATGATCACGGCCGCGACCAATGCCAGCCCCACCAACGCCAGCTTCACGACGCGGCCGAGATGCCATGCCGGCGCCGCGACCGTCTCTGGTGTATGGACCAGGGTATCCGCCGGATCGTCGCGCGTCCCGGATTCGCGCGCTGGACGGGCAGTACCTTCCGGCTCCTGTCCGGCGTCGTTGTCCGGTGCCGGATTCAACGTGATGCGTGCGCGTTTGCTCATCGCCTGGTCACCCTTGGGATTGCGTCCAGTCCCACAGATTTCGGATTTCTGCGGCCGCCTTGCCGCGGCTCTCGAACTCGGTCACCGCCCGCCCGTCGATCAATGCGTGGCTATAGGCGGCACGCTGCGACAGACTCACCGGCGAGACCGGCAGGCCATAGCCGGCCAGCGCCTCGCGCGCCTCGCGAACGATCGCGGTCTCGCCATAACGGGTCGGTGGAGGGCACGCGTTCAGCACGACCGCAGCGCGCGCCCGCCGACGCTTGACGATCTTCACCGACTCGCCGATCGCCTCCAGGTCGAGTATGGCCGGACGCGTCACGATCAGCACCAGGTCGGCGCAGGATACCGCGGTGCCTGCCTCGTGGCTGCTGTGCGGCGCGGTGTCGAGCAGCACCAGATCCCTTGGCCGGCCGCCCCGTCCGAGCGTCTTCAATGTCGCGGCCAGATCGGCGGCCGCGCAGGGCATCACCGGCGGCGTCTCCTGTTCGCGTCTTCGAAGCCACGCACCGGCGCTCGCCTGTGGGTCGAGATCGAGCACGCATACGTCGCGACCCATCTCTCCCGCCAGCACCGCCAGATGGAGACACAGGGTCGTCTTACCGGTCCCGCCTTTTTGCGCCAGTAGGCAGATCGTCTTCACGCACCTTCCCGCAGATCGGCAATCGATGGCTGCATACTGGGGATTCTGGCCCCGTTCTCGGCCAAAGTCCAAGCGTAAGGCGTACAAGGGTCGGGTGCAGCGCGAGCGATTGCGCTCGATGCGCGGGTTCGCGAATGAATCGGACAGCCCTCTCGTTCGGCGCCTGTGCTCGCTCATCGCCCACGGCTCGACGTAAGACCTCACGCGGGCGACGATCACAGGCGAATGTGTCAGCAGGGTGACGCGACCGCATGCGCGGCTTCGAGCGATTTCGCCCGGCCGCGTTTTCATCGCCGGGTAACGTTCGGCTGTCAGTCTTGCACCGCATCGGATCGGCGCACGGCGGCCGACACCGCCTGCCCCACCGGGGATCAATCCGGACCGGCTATTCGGCAAAGGGCAGGTTGGGCCGTGTCCAGCACTACTGCGCCGAAATGACGGCGCCTGGTATAGCCACAGCAGGCACCGCTTGCGCAAAGACACGGAAACTCTGTTGACCGAGAAACAGGCCATCAGGCAATGGCGCGAATTGACCGATACCGAACGCACCCAACTGCTGGAGGCGTTCGGTCACTACCAGGACCAGCTGCCACCGACCTGCTCGCTGGAACTCAAGATCGACCGCTTCCGGTCGTGGCTACTGGCTCGCGGCATCGAGTACAGGCACACGCGGTGAATCAGCCCTCGCGTCATCGCACCGGTTACGTGGCAGTGCGCTGGCTGATGACATTATTCGGCGCCACCCTGGTCATCTTGGGTGTCGTCACTTTCTGGCTACCACTGCCAGTCGGCTTGCCCCTGTTGCTGCTCGGGGGTCTGACCCTGGTCCGCCATTCGCCGTCCGTGCGCCAAGCAGTCGCGGGTGCCACCCGGCGCTACCCGGCGTTCCGCCGCTTCTTTCGGCGGACCCGCATCCTACAGCGACGACTCGGCAGTCGGCTCGCCGGATGCGGGACACAACGACCCGCGTCGCCCCCTGAAAGTGACTGAACCCTGCCAGGACCGCAGCGCCGCACGGAAGGCCGATGGGCGGGCGCGGTCAACCGGGCCAGATCGACGGAAAGAAGCGCTGGACCGCGATAAGGGCCCAAACAACGACCATGAGCAGCAGGGTCAGGAATACCGCGGCCGAACCCAAGTCCTTGGCCCGACCGGAGAGCTTGTGTGGCTGGTCACCGATCCGGTCGACCACGGTCTCGATGCCGGAATTGAGCAACTCGACGATCACCACCAGGAACAGACTGCCGACCAGCAGCGCGATCTGCACGGCACCCTGCCCCAGCCATACCGCCAGCGGCAACAGCGCGACTGTCAACAATGTTTCCTGGCGGAATGCCGATTCATGCCGCCAGGCCGCACGGAAGCCCTGCAGCGAATAGCCTGCCGCCTTGATGATGCGCGTCAGACCGGTGTAGCCGGGTTTTGCCATTCTACCTCGTTGAGTGCCGGCAGCTTGTCGCTATTGATCGGCACCAGCATATGCATAAACTGGTTCGCGATCGATCCCCAACCGAGGTTCAGCGCCTCCGCCCGGCAGGTGGCACGATCGAGCATGCGTGCCTTCGCCACCGCCACCCGCAGGTCGGGATGCATGACCCCGGTCACGCCTTGCTGGAGCACATCGAGCGGGCCGGTGACCGGAAAGGCGGCCACCGGCGTACCGCAGGCGATCGACTCGAGCATGACCAGGCCGAAGGTATCGGTCTGCGAGGGAAACACGAACACGTCGGCCGATGCGTAGTAGGCCGCCAGCTCCTCGCCGTACTTCGCCCCCGGGAACATCACGTCCGGATATTTCTGCCGCAACTCGGCAAGTTGCGGGCCGTCGCCGACGACGATCCGGGTGCCGGGCAGGTCCAGCGAAAGGAAACCTTCCAGGTTCTTCTCCGGTGCGACGCGGCCCACACTTAGATAGACCGGCCGATCCCAGTCCCGGGGCAGTCGGCGCGATGGCGAAAACAGCTCAGTGTCGACGCCGCGTCCCCAAACGTCAAGGTGTTCGAAACCGCGGCGCAGCAGTTCCTCCTTCAGCGTCTCGGTCGGCACCAGGGTGCGGAACGCGGGCCTGTGGAAACGCCGGATGACCGGGTAACTGAGGTCCAGCGGCAAGGGCAGACGTTCCCGTATGTACTCGGGAAATCGGGTGTGAAACGAGGTCGTGAAGGCGTGCCCACGCTTCAGGCAATAGCGCCTGACAAGGTGACCGATCGGCCCTTCGGTGCTGATATGGATCGCGTCCGGATCGAAATGCGCGATTCGTTTGCGCAGACCGCGCAGCCAGATGGACACCTCGATCTCACGGTAGCCTGGCAACGGCAGCGCCGGATAGTCGCCGGCCGCGACGACTTCGACCCGGTGACCGCGACCACGCAGGGCCTGCACCATGGTGCTGAGCGTCCTCACCACGCCGTTCGTCTGCGGGTGCCACGCATCAGTTGCCAGCAACAATCTCATTGCACACCTCGATTGATCAGCGTTCTCCAGGCATGCGCGCGCGGGACATTCACTCGTCTTTGACCTCTGCCCGCGCGATGCCGTCGCCGCCCACCTGATCGAGACCGTGCGACGGCGACGTGTCGCCTGCCTGGAGCCGTCGATAGAAGTCGAGCATCTCCATGGCCTTGGCTTGATCGCCCCAGCCACGTGCATAGGCGACGCCGCGCGCCGACAACTGCCGCCTGCCCGATCTGTCCATATACAGCGCGATCACGCGGCGGGCGAAAGCATCGGCCCCCGGCGGCGCAATCAGGCAACCCTGTCCCTCAATGAGCACGTCCAGGCTGCCCATGCTCGCGGTGGAGACAACCGGCAGCCCGCTCGCCATCGCCTCCAGCAGGACCAGACCCTGGGTCTCCGTTTGTGACGCGAATACGAATACATCGCTCGTCTGGTAGCACGCCAACAGCTCGGTCGCGCGGTCCAGGTAGCCGATGAACCGAACATGACGGCCCTGCCCCATCCGGTGCGCCCTTTCACGCAGGCGTTCCAGGGCCGGTCCCTCGCCGGCCACCAGCAACAGCGCCTCGTCGACCACTGAGCGGACATGGGCGAACATCGACAGCAGGAACTCGATGTTCTTCTCGAATGCCACACGGCCGACGTAGAGCAGCAGAAACGCCTCAGCGGGAAGGTCATGGTGCTCTCTGAATCGGTTGTCCTCGACCACCCGGAAGCTCTCTGGGGGTAACCCGGTCGGGATCACCGCAGCCCGCCGCTCGACCCCGTACGCCTGCAGGCGGCGCAACATCTGTCGCGAGGGCGAGATCACACCGTCGACCTGGTTGCACTGCTTACGCGAGTATCGCCGCGCCAGTGCACGCAGCCAGGGCCTGGGGACCCAGGGCAGATACTTCTCGAAATAGGCCTCGAAAAAGGTGTGATAGCTGACCACCGCTTTGACACCGAGAACGCGCGCGAGGTAGACACCGGCGTAATGGGCCACGAACGGCGTCTGGATATGCACCAGATCGATCCGGGCAGTCTCGAGCCGGGGCAGCAGACGCTTGATTGCGCGCAGCGACATCAGGCGATCTTCCGGGTCGAACGGCAATCGCCTGGCCGGTATCCGAAGCACCTCGAAGCTGGGCTCGAACTCATACGGGTACTCGGGGGCGATCAACGTGATCCTGTGCCCGAGTTCGATGAAGGACCGCGCAAAGGTCTGGATCGACGTGGATACACCGTTGATCCGGGGGAAGTACACATCGGACAGCATCAAGATATGCATGAAATCGGACAACGCGCCCCCGCGTGAAAACGACACCTGGCCAACGCAGCCCCTACGCTGACCGTGCGCGCACGATACTGTCGGTAGTTGGCGGTTTAGTGACAGGCACGCAAAGCGCGGTCGCCGCAACGGCGCCTCTGTGAGCCGACTCCGGTGGTTTATGGAGAAAACGAAGGCGACATGTCTGCCGCCGTCGAGCCCAGAGGGAAGCGTTTAGGGCGTTTTACGGGAGATTCGGTCGGATTCACCACGCGACCTGGTGACTTGAACCCCCAGGCAAGTGCCATCGGCCCTCGCCCGCTGCGGCCAACCCCCGTTTCACACGACTGCAACCCTCATGCACTAACCTCGGAGATTGTTTCAAGCCTCGCTTGGCGTGCGATGTACGATAAAGACAGGCTGATAATCCTGGATGCGGATGGCACGACCATTGACGCGTTCGGCGCGATTGAAGCGACTTTCGCGATCCACGGCATGGCGATCGGTGATCTGGTGCGTTTCCAACAGCGCCGTCACCTGTTCAAATACCTGGGCGGCCTGAAGGAGTTCCCGAGCAACCTCAAGCGCCAACTCGGCAAACAGAAGCGTGCGCGATTGATCGAGACCCTGACGCAGGTCTACCGGGAGGAGGCCGGACTCTACGAACCGCTCGGCCCCTGGATCAACTGTCTGATTGCACAGGACGGGCTGCGGGTCGGCATGGTGACCCGCAATATCACGAACGCGCCGCGCGACACACTGCGGCATCTCCTGCATCGTCACGGAGTAGACGTCGGCGGGCTAGACTTCCTGACTCACGTGGCGCTCAAGCAGGACAAGACCGAGGCTTTCCGTCAGGTCCGCAAAGATTATCGAATCAATCCCGCCCGGGCGTATGCCTGCGGCGACGAGAAGAAAGACTTCGTCGCCGCACGATCCACCGGCATGCATCCCTTCATGGTGTCGTACGGCTTCGAGGACTACGCGCGACTGACCGGCAAGATCGACGTGCCGCCCGAACTGATATCACGGACGCCGGTCGAACTTTGTGCCAGGGTCTGTCACGCGCTCGACCTCGATGCGGCCTGTTTTCATGCCGCGCCTGGCAACGGAAAGCAGCGATCGACGACAGACGGGACGACCAGAGCGGCCATGCGCTGAACGATGGGCACCGGCTTGGCTGCGCAACCGATCGAGCCGCACGACTGCGTGCCGCCAACGCGCCCCGTCACGGTGGCACCGGCATCGGGGCCACGCTCGGCGCCCTGTTCTTCGGCAATGTTTCGGCGGCCAATTTCGCGATCATCGAGGGCTTTGCGGCCGGCGCGATGTTGACCATGATCGCGCAGACCATGCTGCCCGAGGCATACATCAAGGGTGGCAACATCGTCGGACTGGCGACCCTGATGGGCTTCCTGATCGCGCTGTTCTTCAAAGAACTCGGCTGATCTCGTCCGTGAACTGACACCGCGGCAAAGACCTCCCGGCCGGGCGCCCTCCCAGCGACACGAACCAACCACAAGGGTGGACTGCTCACCGGCGCAGCGCGACTACCTGCCCAGCACTGTCATCCAATTGTCCAGCGCCGTTAATCGGAGCGACACAGCAGGCGGTTACAAAGTCGCCCCGAGCGATGAAGCCGTCGCACGCCACTTGCACCCGACAACTCAATTGCGAGGGACCGACTCATGAATCCAACCCGGCTCGCATTGACCATCTCCACCACGCTGGCCCTGGGAGCTGCCCCGCCGCTGATGGCGGGCACGATCGAATTCGCACAAGTGCCCGTGCCCGTCACGGATTTCGAGAAGCGCCAGATCCTCGCATCCGATTATGCAATCGTCGACGGCCGCAGGGTCTACATCGATTACAACAGCATCCTGCGCTCCGGTGACAAACCCGAGCGGGGACATCGCGGCGGCGTGTTCGGTCAACTGTACGACATCGACCACAACAAACTCCTGGACGAAGAAGGAGAGCCCCTCATTTCGAACGGCAACGACTTCTCCTCGTTGCTAACCGGCGAAGACGGCAAGCTGTACATGGTCTCACACTTCGAGGACCGCCCTGGGGCGATGTACCTCACGCAGCTCAAGCAGGAGCGGCCCAGCGGCGAGCTGATCGCCGTGCGCACCCGCGCGCTCGACTTTTCTGACCTGGCCGGCGGATGGGTCCACTGCGCGGGCAGCGTCACCCCCTGGGGCACCCACCTCGGCTCCGAGGAGTACGAGCCGGATGCGAAGCAATGGCGCGATGACAGCATCAGCGACTACAACGCGCAAATGGCGGTCTATTTCGATGCCGAGCCCAGGGATGCGCTGACCGTGCTGAATCCCTACGACTACGGCTACCCGGTCGAGGTCAAGGTCAAGAACTACCGCCAGGCGACGATCGAGAAGCACTAT
>CBFCWF010000168.1:0-9710 GCA_965601425.1 uncultured Chromatiaceae bacterium
GGTCCACGACGATGCCGACACTCATCCAACGCGCACCATAGAACGCCTCAATCATGGGAATGCCGATGAACAAGGTGTTGGCTAGCGCCCCCACTAGAATGACGCAACCGGTCGTATGGGGAGAAAAGTCCATTATCCGGCACAAAGGCCACAGGATGGCGGCGCCGACTACAAACATGATCCACGGCATGAGCGCAGCGTAAACCAGTGTTGGCTGGATCTCGACTTTGTTCCAATAGCCGAGCGCCATCGCCGGCAAGCCGATGTTGATCAAATGAAGGCGTTTAGCGCGGCAGATATATTTTCGGGAAGTCGTCCCGTACCGCGGAGTACGGTGCCGGCTGCGAAGCAAAATAGGAGCAATATGATGTTGCCCATCGCCGCCCCCGCCTCAGACCTGATAACCAAGAGTCAAGGTGGTTTCGAAGGTGAAGGCAAGTCAAGACATACCTTGTGGAGAGTAAGGTTAACCAAACCCCTCCTCGCGTATCGCTGTAAACCCAGCTGCCCTTTGGTTCCGGGTTGGATATTTGCCGGTCGCGGGGCCGGCGCGAGTCAAGATAATCGTATGTGCCGCAGGGGTGAACGATGAAGGCGTGGGGCGCTATCCACTCCCTCGCTAAGACGCTCCCGCGAGTGCGCACAGAGACAGAGTCTTCACGTCCTCGCCTATAACCTCAAACGGGTGATGAAAATCCTGGGCGTCGGCGCGCTGCAGATGGCGGCGAGGGCCCGAGAAGGCCCATCCTCACCGGGCCAATTGCCTCCTGGGCGCCAACTACACCCATTCGATGGCGTCGTCAGCCCTCGAGGCCATGAGCCAATGGTGCCAGGGGCGCCGAAAATGGCCGATGTTACCTATCAAGCCAACGGCGAGCATTCTGACACAGCCTGGGCCGTTTGGGCCCGGCCCGTTTAGCCCATACCCAGAATCTCGTCTGCCATATCCTGGCTGATGTATCGCGGCACATAGCTCATGCCACGGCTTTCGAGTTGATCGACGAAAGCGCGCAGGTGGCTCGCGGAGCCCAGCATAAGGTTTTGATAGGTTCGGGCGATGTCCCGATGTTCGGCGTGATCGATGGCCTCCTGAAGATCGATCATATCGATCTCCTCGATCGCGCAACCGACCCAAAGTGCCTCTTCCTCGGAGCGACCGCCTTGTTCAATCAAGGCGTCATACAGAACCTGTAGGTCATGATTGACGAAAACACCCACGCTGTCGTCGACCACCGGGTCGACCAGGTAGTATTTCTCGATCTTTGCCCGTACCGCATCGGTATGCGTTTGCTCAGACTCGGCAATACGGCTGAATACCCCAAGGCCCCAGTAATCGAACAAGGTTAAATAAACATCACGCGCCAACTTCTCTTCCTCGCGCACATATTCCAGATGGGCGATCTCGTCTTCGGTTACGTCTGATTCGGCACCCCGACGCCCGCCGGCGACAGCGCCGTGCGATCCAAGCATCGTCGTAGCCAGCAGCGTGTAAGCTGCGCTGTTCTGCAAACTCGTCTTCAGGAAATTGCGCCTGTTCATAATGGTCCACCGCTCCTCGTAAAGATCGAACAAGGTAAACGAAACTAGGATTCCTGCTGCTCGCGCGCATTAACAATTGTTAGTTCTGGTGGCTGCACAAGTTGTTTATCAGAACAGGTTCACAGAAAGCATCGAACGTCATCCCATTACATCCCAACGATGTGAAACCTATTCGCCAGCAGGGCGCGCTGAGCGCCTTCACCGATCTGCACACGCGGCGCATCCGGTCCAGCGGAAAGCGCTCGAACCGGGGGCCGCCTGAGCCATCTCGCAAGCACCTCGTCGGGAGCCTGTCCCCGCGTGCGCCACTGCCCGCCAGAGGGCGGCAACACACCGCTATGCACCGAAAGAGTCGCGGCGCGGATTTGAGACCTGGTATCGGTGCGATCGGGCGCACCATCGCTGTGCGTGAAAAGCCGCTCGACACCCCGTTTCGCGAGCATCTGGTGCAAAAATCCGGCTTATTGCGGGCCCCCTGTATGGCCCGGATCTTGCTGGGAACGGCGTTATTGCCCGCGTCGCCGTGGCGCGCTAAACGGGGAAAACAATATGGCTTTCGCTGTCGCCAATCACGGGTATCTGCCCGCCGCGCGGTACATCATCAATCACGACATCATGAACTGCACTGCCGATGGCGTGGCAGGTAATGAGTATTACTCGGGTCGAGCGCTCGGGCTGTCCGAACCCTGGGACATGATCCAGCTGCACCCGGACCTGGAGCCGCTCTGGGATGACATCTGCGCGCATTACGACCGCGTTGGCCTGCAGCACGCACATGACGTCGTTTGGCACGTCTATCGCGAGGAACTCGGTGAGCATATCGGTTTTCGCCCTTCGGTCTTCTTTTTTGGCCCGCAGGAATGCTGTTTCTGGGGTGACAATCAGTGGATGGAAACCGTTGAGTTCATCAACTCGAAGAACAACTTCATCGCCGTCGCCGAGGCGTTGAATGTTGAGGTTCCAGATACACGTTGCTTCGACAGTGCGGCCGACGTCAGCGACGCCGATATCCGGGCGACAGTCTTTCCCTGTTATGCCAAGGCCGCGGTCTCCGTGTCCGGGGTTGGCATCTATCGCTGCCGTAACGGTGCCGAATTGCACCACGCACTGGCTAGGTTCGACGAGGGTACACCGATCCAGATACAGGAAGAGATCGTTGCCGACACCTTTCTCAACATGCAGTATCACGTGGTGGGCAAACGGCTGTTCCACATGCAGGCCAGCGAGCAGATCCTCGACGGCTTCGCGCACCAGGGAAACCGTGTCCCGGCTCGCTATGAACCTTGGTCGGTCGTCGACCCCCTCGCCGAATGGCTGCTTGAGCGCGGAATGAAGGGTGTCTTCGCCTTCGATGTCGCCGTGACGCGGACCGCTGATGGTGTGCGATTCCCTGTGATTGAGTGCAATCCGCGTTTTAACGGGGCGAGCTACCCGACGGCGGTGGCCCAGAAACTCGACATACCGGAGTGGAGTGCCGTTTCGTTGCACACCCGCCACCGTGAGCTCGCGAATGTGGACTTGAGTGGCATCGAGTTCGATCCGGCCACCGGTCAGGGTGTGGTGTTGGTCAACTGGGGCACGATCCTCGCGGGGAAACTTCTGGTACTGTTGGCCGGGTCACCCGACTACCAAGCATCACTGCTGGCCCAACTCAGGTTACGTCTGTAGACCGAGGGACACTGCCGGCCGACGTGGCGCGATCCGGTCGGGATTGCCTGCAATTGGGTAACCGATGACCTCGACAGAAGACTATTCTTTGATGGTGCACGGCGGGGCCGGCGCACTCGACAACGTAGCGGACAACGATACGGCCGTTCGTTACCTGGACAGCATGCGCCGGGTCCTCGAGCACGGGCGGGAGATTCTGGTGCTTGGCGGTTCGGCGCTTCAGGCGGCGGAAACCTGTGCATCATTGCTCGAAGACGATCCGATGTTCAATGCCGGTTGCGGCTCCGTGCTGAACGAACACGGCAAAGTCGAAATGGATGCGGCGATCATGGACGGGCGGGATTTGTCCGCCGGGGCTGTCGCGGCGATCCAGAATATCGCCAATCCGATTCAGCTCGCACGTATGGTGTTGAGCGAAAGCGAGCACGTGATGCTGATCAGCGAGGGCGCTATGCGGTTCGCAGATCATTGCGGGATACCGCGCATACCCGATAATTATTTCTATACCCCGGATCGTGTCGGGCAGCTCGAAAGAGCCCGACTGCAGCACAAGATGATGCTCGACCACGACGACAGCGAAGCCGACAGCGAGGATCAGAAATACGGTACGATCGGCGCTGTCGCACGCGACCAGTGCGGCCACCTCGCAGCCGCCACGTCGACCGGCGGTATCACCAACAAGCGCATGGGCAGGGTCGGTGATTCGCCCATCGTCGGTGCCGGCGTGTATGCCGACAACGAAACCTGCGCGGTTTCCGCCACCGGTTACGGTGAAGAATTCATGCGCTCGGTGATTGCAAAGACGATTGCCGATTTTGTCTATATGAAGGACATGGACGCGCGGGCAGCGACGCAGGCCGGGATCGAATACCTGACACGCAAGGTGCAGGGACGCGGTGGCGTGATCGTGATCGACGGGGCGGGCAACTGCGCGAGCGGTTTCACGACGAAAAAAATGATCCACGGCTGGATCGAGCACGGCGGTGAGGCCATCGTAAGGTTTTGATCTCAGCCGCCAGCCCTTGCTGGCACGAAGCCTACTGCGCAGGAAGCGAAGCAATTCGCTTCGAATCAAAGGTTAAGATGGAGGCCGAGGCCGGAATCGAACCGACGTCCACGGATTTGCAATCCGCTGCATAACCACTCTGCCACTCGGCCAAATCGCGACGGGTCGCCCCGCGCCGGGGTTCGATTGAAACGAGAAACCCCGCTCGCGCGGGGTTTCCGGGGATCTGGAGCGGGAAACGAGACTCGAACTCGCGACCCCAACCTTGGCAAGGTTGTGCTCTACCAACTGAGCTATTCCCGCCGAACGAGCGCAGTATTCTAGGCAATTGCCGCAATGTGTCAAGCCTGTTTCTAGGGTACCGGCGGCAATCACGGGAGGGGCTGGTCGCCCCGCAGGCTGGGCCACGCCGCCTTCAGGTAGACCAGCATGGACCACAGCGTCAACACGACAGCGATATACAGCAACGCCTGACCGATCTCGTAGACAGGAATACCCCAGAGATCGTCCCGGTAGATCAGCAGCGCAATCGCGGTCATCTGGACCGCCGTCTTGAACTTGCCGACCACGGATACCGCGACCTTGGTCCGGGCGCCGATCTCCGCCATCCATTCACGCAGTGCGGAAATGGTGATCTCGCGCCCGATGATCACGGCCGCGGCGACCGCCATCCAGATCGACGGGTCGGCCTGCACCACCAGCACCAACGCAGTGGCGACCATCAGCTTGTCCGCCACCGGATCGAGAAAGGCACCGAGCGGGGTCAGAAGCTCCAGGCGTCGTGCCAGGTACCCGTCCAGCCAGTCGGTGATCGCGGCGAGTACGAACACCGCGGTCGCCGCCTCCCGTCCCCAATGCACCGGGAGATAGAAAAACGCGATGAACACCGGGATCAGTGCGATCCGCAGCACCGTCAGCAGGTTGGGGATATTGAATAACGGATTCATATTTTCTGGTGGAAGGCCGCGTAGATCGCCTGCGCCAGTTTTTCACTGATCCCTTCCACGGTACTGATGTCCTCTATCCCGGCGCGCGACAAGCCCTGGAGACCGCCAAACTGCTTGAGCAGACGCGCCCGGCGTTTCGGACCGATACCGTCGATCTCCTCGAGTATCGACCGCGTCTTGGCCTTGCCACGGCGCTGCCGGTGTCCGGTGATCGCGAAGCGGTGCGCCTCGTCCCTGATCTGCTGCACGAGGTGAAGTGCCTGCGAGTCAGCGGGCAGTATAAGAGCCGCACTGCGACCCAACAAGAACAGCTGCTCCATACCGGGCCGGCGATCCGCACCTTTGGCGACGCCGAGAAGCTTCAGATCTTCGATGCCGAGCTCCGAGATGATCTCGGCCGCTGCGCTCAATTGTCCCGGGCCGCCGTCGATCAGCAGCAGGTCGGGCATTCTCGCCTCGCCCGCGAGGATCCGCCGATAACGCCGCTGCAATGCCTGGCGCATCGCCGCATAGTCATCGCCGGGCGTGATATCGCGGATATTGAAACGGCGATAGTCCGCTTTTTGCGGTCCACCATCGACAAAAACGACGCAGGATGCCACCGTCTGGTCGCCCTGCGTATGACTGATATCGAAACACTCCATGCGTGATGGCGGCGCGTCAAGATCCAATGCCTGCTGTAGTGATTTCAAACGCGTCAGCGCACTGGCGGTCGAGGCCAGACGCGAGGCGAGCGCCAGGCGCGCATTGTCGACTGCCATCTTGAGCCAGCGCGCGCGCTCGCCGCGCGGACGCGACTGGATTTTGACCTGCCGCTCGGCCTGCAGGCTCAGCGACTCCTCCAGCACCGCCCGATCGTCCGGTTCGACGTTGACGAGGATCTGCTGCGGCACCGCCTTGCCAAGATAGTGTTGGGCAATGAAGGCCGAGACGATCTCGCCCGCCCCGGCACCGTCGCCGGAACGCGGGAACAGGCTCTTGTTACCGAGGTTACGGCCCTGGCGCACGTAGAACAGCTGGACGCAGGCAACCCCCGCTTCGGTAGCGACCGCGACAATATCCAGATCGCCACGTTCGCCGCTGACGTACTGTTTCTCCTGCACCGCGCGCAGCGTGCTGATCTGGTCGCGCAGATGCGCCGCCTCCTCGAAGTCCAGCCGCTGCGCTGCCTGCTCCATCTTCGCGACCCAGCGCTCGACGACGTCCGAGGCCTTGCCCTCGAGGAAAAGCTCGGTGTCGCGCACGTCCTGCGCGTAGGCCTCGGGCCCGATGAAACCGACGCATGGCGCCGTACAGCGTTCGATCTGGTGCTGCAGGCAGGGTCTCGAGCGGTTGCGGAAGTAGCTGTCTTCGCACTGCCGGACAGGAAACAGCTTCTGCAGCAGCTGCAGCGTTTCGCGTACCGCGCTCGCGCTTGGATAAGGCCCGAAATACCGTCCGCGGGCGCGCCGCGCGCCACGGTGGAAGGCCAAGCGCGGAAAGTCCTCGTCGGACAGAAACAGGTACGGGTAGCTCTTGTCGTCGCGCAACAGCACGTTGTACCGCGGCTTGTGCTCCTTTATCAGGTTGTTCTCGAGCAGCAGTGCCTCGGCCTCGGTGTGCGTGGCGGTGATCTCGATGTCACGGATCTGTCCCACCATACTGGCGATGCGCCGATTGCCGGCCCGGGTGAAATAACTGGCGACGCGCCGCCGCAGGTTCTTGGCCTTGCCGACGTACATCACCTCCCCGTCCGCATTGAGCATGCGGTAAACCCCCGGACCCTGAGTAAGGTTGCGCAGGAAGGCTTGGTATTTGAAGGGGGAATTCGGAAGATCGGTCACTGCGACATTCTACTGTGACAACGTGAATCCGGCAGCCGCTCCAGCGCGGTGCGGGCGGCGATCCGCCCTCACCCCAGGGTTTGGCGCGCGCGCTCGAAAACCCGGCTGAACATCTCCGCCGTGAGTCGCTTGGTTTGCGTGTTGTAGCGACTGCAGTGATAGGAATCGATCAGCGTGATGTCGCGCGGCATGCCATGCTCCGCCGCATGAGCGAAAGGGTATTCTTTCTGACGCAGACCGAATCCTGCGACCACGGACCGGTGGGCGATCGATCCCAAGGCGACCACAACGCCGCCTTCACGGAACCCGTCCAGTTCCGCGGCGAGATACTCGCGACACGCCTTTATCTCAGCGCCGACCGGCTTGTTCTGTGGTGGCAGGCACTTGACCGCATTGGTAATGCGGCAGCCGAGCAGCCGCAGTCCGTCGGTCGCCGACAGCGACTGCGGCGCACTAGCGAAACCATGGTCGTGCAGCGTCTGGTACAGAAGGATACCGGCGAAATCTCCGGTGAAGGGTCGACCCGTCGCGTTCGCCCCGTGCATCCCGGGGGCCAGGCCGACGATCAGCAACCCCGGGTCTTCGACGCCGAACGGCGGCACGGGTTTACAATAGTAGTCTGGATGGCGCGTCTTCACTTCGTCCAGGAAGCGAGCCAGTCGGTCGCAGCGCCGGCAACCGGCATCGAAGGCAATCGGACTCACTGGGCGTTGTCGAGCAGTCCGTGACGCATCGCCAGATGCGTCAGCTCGACGTCGTTCGACACGTCGAGCTTCTCGTACAGCCGATGGCGATAGGTACTGACCGTCTTAGGACTCAGGAACAGCGCATCCGAGATCTGCTGTGTCCCCTGCCCGCGGATGATCATCATCATCACCTGCATCTCGCGGGCCGACAGCGTACTCAACGGTGAGGCCTCTCCCCGATTCCTGAAACTGGCCAGTGTCAATTTCTGCGCCACGTCGCCGGAGATGTAGTGCTGGCCACGCATCACCGTTCGAATCGCCTCGAACATCTCCTCCGACCCGCTACCTTTCGATATATAGCCGCGGGCCCCGGCGTCCAGCAGTTGATTGGGGAAGGGCTCGTCGCTCAAGACGGTCACTGCGATGATTCTGACGTCCGGTGCCAGCTTGAGAATCTTGCGCGTTGCCTCGATGCCGCCGATGCCTGGCATGTTCACATCCATCAGGATCAGGTCGGGCGCATCGTCGCGCACCGCATCGATGACCTCCTCGCCGCTGGCGAACTCACCGACGATGACCATCCCTTGCTGGGTGTTCAGGATACTGCGCACGCCGGCGCGGAAAAGTTCGTGATCATCGACGAGGACAATTCGAATCATGGTGAATGCAGGCCATGCGGTCGTGAACGGCGGACAGGGTCCCAGGGGTCGGCATGTTAGCACGCGATCCCGGGTACCAACGCGGGCTCTGTGCGCCCTACCGCAGCGCTGCCGCGGGGGGTTGGCGAGCAATCAGGGGATTCGGGGAACGCGTATCGTCGCAGGCGCCTCCCGCCCAAAGGTGCCGCCTACCTCAACGACAGAATCAGCAGCACGACGAGCCCGACGACCGCCGCGAGTGGCAGCAAAACGGCCTGCCAGTCGCCCTTTTCTGCCTTTGGGCTGTTCGCCGCCCAGTGTTTGTAAGCGGGCCACAAAAAGATCAGCATCATGACGCCCGCTACCGCCGCGAGAATCTTCATCCAGTCCATCACGCCCCTCCCGATGTCAGGCAGAAAAAACCCCGGCGCATGGCCGGGGTCACGTCGGCGTCAAGGTGGCGACTATTCGTCGCCGCCCATGATGCCGAGGATCTGCAGCAGGCTGATGAAGATATTGAAAATACTCAGATACAGCCCGTACGTCGCCATAATGTAGTTGGTTTCACCGCCGTTCACGATCCGGCTGGTATCGAACAGGATGAAGCCACTCATGATCAGGATGATACCGGCAGAGACGGCCAGCGAGAGTGCCGGCATCTGCAGAAAGATGTTCGCCAGCATCGCGAGCACGACGACCATCATCCCGGCGAACAGGAATCCGCCCATGAAGCTGAAGTCACGCTTCGCGGTGAGTGCGTAGCCGGACAGGCCGAGAAAGATGATGCCGGTGCCGGCAAACGCAGTCCCTATCACCTGGGGACCGTTCGGCAAAGACAGGTACATCGTAAGGACCGACCCGAGGCCGAAGCCGAGCAGGCCCGTGATGAGGAAGATAACCCCAATGCCTTTGCTGGAATTGGCGGTACGGGGCAGCACGAAGATACCGAGCACCATTGCCGCGATGACCGCGACCAGGTAGGCGATCGGCGGTGCGCCGACGGCCATTGAAGCAACCGCCATCAGGGCACTGAATCCCAGTGTGGCGGACAGCAGCAGATAGGTGTTCTTGAGCACCTTGTTGCTCGACACCAACTGAGCGTCACTGTGGGCGACAACATTCTCGTAACGGTTCATTGCGCATGCCTCCTTGGGCAATCGTTGCATCGAATTCCTCAACTCAGACCGAACATCGGTCGCAAAGTTTCGCGAAGGATACCCCAATTGCCGCGCCTTTTTCAAAGAGACAGGAGGTTGCAAAGACTGTTGTATTGTATGGAAATTCCGGTATCCTTCGCGTCCTCGCCAAACGCCGGAGGGGTGGCAGAGCGGTTGAATGCAACGGTCTTGAAAACCGTCGTGGGTTAGCGCCCACCGTGGGTTCGAATCCCACCCCCTCCGCCA
>CBFCWF010000169.1:0-9703 GCA_965601425.1 uncultured Chromatiaceae bacterium
AAGGCCCAATTGACCCCGGAGAGGTGCCACCTCGGTTGAAAAAGCCCGAATCCGGATGGCCGATATTTGTGCGACACGGTCGACAGTTTTACTGGCAACTCAAAATCGTATCAACGCACGTTCTTTGCGATCAAGCATTCAATCGTCCTTACGCAGCGGCGTCCTTGTCACCTTCGATTTGCGCCCACGACGCGATGACTTGTTAACTCCGCAGAAAACTCAGAAAAACCAATCCGGGCAACACTTCTGGCCGAACCTTCTCCTGGGACGGTGGCTCAAGGGGATAGCCTTCGAAAAGTTCAAGAAATGAATGAGTTAAGGTTCGAGTAAAAGCAAAGGCCTCCGCAAATCTGGGCGTTAGGTGCGCGTGGGAGAGATTCGAACTCTCTTCGATTTTCGCGGCGTTTGAAGTCGGGGGGCTCGCCGCGAGCGTAGTTCACCGGCGACTAGGCCTTCCGGCACTGACAGTTAAGGCAGGGCCGAGCTTCGCCGGAAAGTACATCAAGACTTACCAGTTGGTGGTCCTGGCGCGGGTTTTCTGAGCCCGTCGGTGGGGTAATGCTCAAACCGGTGGTGCCCGGGTCCCGGATCGTGGACCCCTGCGCCCCTTGATGACCGTCATGGCCCCGGGGGCTGTCGGGTCTAAGCTGTTTGTATGGCTGACCTGCATGAAACCCGCTTTTTACCAGCCTTTGTCCGATGGCAGGGTGCTTTGTGCCCTGTGCCCGCAGGACTGCCGGATCGCCGAAGGCGCGCTCGGTGCCTGCGCGGTGTGCTACAACCGCCAGGGCAAGCGCGATACCCCTGTGTACGACAAGCTCGTGGCGCGCGAGGCCGGCCCGATCGAGAAGAAGCCGCTGTGCCACTGCCATCCGGGTTCCTACGCCTATTCGATTGCCACCGTCGGCTGCAATCTGCGTTGCCGGTTCTGGCAGAACTGGCAGATCTCGCAATGGCCCGAAGATCATCTGGGCCGACAGATCGATCCGCAGGCCGCCGGCGTGCCGATCCCATCCGCCGTAACTGGCGGCGCGGTTGGCGAAGTGGCTGACACGTGACCGTGTGGAGGTTGAGACTCGATGGCCAAGCGACGACAATTCCTCGCCCTGCTGGCAGGCACCGCGCTGAGCGGTGTCCTGGGGGGGCGATCAGGCGCTGCCGCGGACGCCGGCGTTGTGCACGGGAAAGGCGCAGACGGCGTGCTCACCCTGTTTCTGTGCGGCGACGTAATGACCGGCCGCGGCATCGACCAGATCCTGCCGGATGCGGTGCCGCCGCAGCTCTACGAGCCCTACATCCGGGATGCCCGTGACTATGTGCGCCTGGCCGAGCAGATCAACGGCCGGGTCCCGGCGCCAGTGCCCTATGCATACATCTGGGGCGATGCGCTGACCGAGCTGACCGAGCTGGCGCCGGATGTGCGCATCATCAACCTGGAAACCGCGATCACTGCCCACCCGCAACCCTGGCCCAAGGGCATCAACTACCGCATGCATCCGCGCAACGTGCCGGTGCTGACGGCCGCGAGCGTGGACTGCTGTGTCCTGGCCAACAATCACGTGCTGGACTGGGGTGGGCCAGGCCTCGCGGAGACCCTGGCGAGCCTGGAGGATGCCGGCATTCGCCACGCGGGCGCTGGCCCCGACCTGGCGGCGGCACGGTCACCGGCCGTGCTGGCAGTGCCGGGCCAGGCCCGTGGTGAGGCCAGGGTGCTGGTGTTCGCCTTCGGCAGCGAGAGCAGCGGCATCGGCCGCGCCTGGGCGGCGACTGCGACCCGGCCCGGGGTCAATCTGCTGCCCGACTTGTCGGATGCCACGGTGACGGCCGTCGCGGCGCAGGTCAGGGCAGTCAAGCAAGCCGGCGACATCGCCGTGGCCTCGATCCACTGGGGCGGCAACTGGGGCTACGAGATTCCGGATGCGCAGCGCAGCTTCGCCCATGCCCTGATCGACCGGGCACAGATCGACGTGGTGCACGGCCACTCCTCGCATCATCCCAAGGGCATCGAGGTGTATCGGGAGCGGCCCATCATCTACGGCTGCGGCGATCTGCTCAACGACTACGAGGGGATCCGCGGCCACACCCGCTATCGCGGCGAGTTGAGTCTGATGTATTTTCCCAGCATGGATCCGGTGAGCGGGCGTCTGCAGCGATTCATCCTGACCCCGACGCGAATCCGCAAGCTGCGCCTGGAACGAGCGGCGCCGGCGGAGGTCGACTGGCTGGCGGGGCTGCTGAACCGCGAGGGCAGGTCACTGGGCACCGGCGTGGCGCGCGACGATCGGGGGCGCCTGGTGCTGCAATGGGCCGACGGCTGACCCACAGCGTCGCGCAATCCGGGCAAGCACTCGCACCCTTTTTGGCGAGCCGCAGGACCGACGCTGCCGATCCCTCGGGCAGGTGCGCCGCGGCGGTGCAGCCGCTGGGATGCCGGTCCGGGTTCACAAGCGGCGGGCATGGCTGACGAATGCCAGGCCGCACTTCGAAGGCTAGCAGATCGCGGGGGTCGAATGCGCTGGCGCGGCTGTGCGATTGATACAGGGGGGAGACGGCGAACCGTGACATACTCCCTGGCCAGCACCCTGATCGCACTTCTGCTCGTCCCGGCACTGCTCGCCGGCGGGTTATACATGATTCAGCCGGCGATGGTCTTCCTGCCCTATGCCCTGGGACGGAAGCTGTACCAGGCGGCGCGGCCGCCCATGGCGTTCCAAGCCCTGCGGCCAGACCATGCGGTCCTTCAGAGGCCCAATATCAAAAAATTATGGAGGGAGCGATGCTCTTTTACCTGACGCTGATCTTCTGCTGCCAACTGCTTGGTGAGTTGTTGACTGCCGCATCGGGGCTGCCGGTGCCGGGCCCGGTCGTCGGCATGGCACTGTTGTTCAGCGGACTGCTGGTACGCGGTTCGATTCCTGATGACCTGCACACAGTGGCAGATACCCTGCTCACCCATCTCTCACTGCTGTTCGTGCCGGCCGGTGTCGGCGTGATGCTGCACGCCAGATTGATCGGCAGCGAACTCGTGCCCATCTCGGTATCCCTCGTCGCCAGCACAGTCCTCACGATTGCGGTGACCGGCATCTCGATGGCCTGGCTGGGGCGACGCTCGGTACCGGAGCAAGACAAGGAACACAGCGGAGAATAATGATGCAAGACCTTGAACAGGTTTGGGTCTATCTGAGCGCCAGCCCACTGCTGCATCTCACCATGACCCTGGTCGCCTACCAGTTCAGCTCGTTTGTATACCGCCGGGGCAGGCTCAGTCCGCTGCTCAACCCGGTGCTGCTCTCGCTGGTATTGATTGTCGTGATCCTGTCGGCGACGGGCACGAGCTATGACACCTATTTCGACGGCGCCCAATTCGTTCATTTCCTATTGGGACCGGCGACCGTGGCGCTCGCGATCCCGCTGTTTCGGCAGTTCGACCGGATACGGCGATCCGCGGTGGCAGTCAGCGCCAGCATCGCGGCAGGGTCGATCACGGCGGCGGGGTCTGCAGTCGCTATCGCGTGGCTGCTCGATGGATCGAGACAGACGCTGATATCGCTCGCGCCGAAATCGGTCACCGCGCCGGTAGCGATGGGCATTGCGGAACAACTTGGTGGCCTCCCATCGTTGACAGCGGTCTTGGTCATCAGCACTGGAATACTCGGAGCAATCGCCGGGCCATACGTCCTCGACCTCCTCGGCATCAAGGACAAGGCCGCGAGGGGCCTGGCGATGGGCACGGCCAGTCACGGCATCGGCACGGCACGGGCAATGCAAACTAGCGAGGTGGCGGGCGCGTTCGCGGGATTGGCGATGGGTCTCAACGCACTGGCCACCGCGGTACTGCTCCCGCTGATCTGGAAAATGTTCGGGTAGGCGAAGCCGGCGCACCGTTGCATCGACGGCGGCATCCATGCCGCCAACGTTGTCTGCGGAAACGGGCGGAATCAAACCGAGGTTCCGGTAGCGACTGCTGAAATGCGTAGTTCGGTTGCGACCCGGCACGGCGCATGATCCATTGCGCCATCGTCTCCGCTCTCCATATCCGACTTCAAGGGGACGGCGCGCTTGCTGCGGCCCTGTCGAGCATACGGCTGTCCATGCTGAAAATTGGGCCGCGTCGCATCTTTGGACGTTATCGAACAGGGCGCGACGCCACTCAGTGGGTTCTCGAGCAAGGCATGCCCCGATCATCACTCGAACATCTCCTGTTCGACCTGAAGAAACACATGTGAGAGGTCGCGCCTGACTTTTTGCTCCAATCCGGGAAAATGCTTTGCGAACGGGGCGAGCGCGGCAATCACATCCGGTAGCATCTCGAAATCGCTTTTTCCTTCATCGATACCGGCGGCGACGGCTTCTCTGAAAGTGATCAGTAGATCCCGCAGACGCTCAAGCCCCACGACATCCGTGACCGCACCATGGCCGGCAATGACGACCTTCGGTTCTAGTGCCACCAACTCTTCCAGTATATCGATCCATCGGTCGATACGGCTGTTGTTTGTCGATGGCATGCGATTTGAGTAGACAACGTCCCCACCCATCAGGACACCTTGTTGCGGTAGCCACAACAAAAGATCTCCGGGTGAATGGCTGTCCCCGGAAGGGAACAGTACGGTTCTGATGCCACCGAAGTGCGCTTCAGTACGTTCGTCCACCCGCCGAGTGGGTGGAGCAATCCGCGATTCCCCCGTTGCGCCATTGGTCATGCGGTTGAAAAGGTCTATCCAGGTGCGCCCAGAAATCTGGATGGCTTGAGCGACCTTGGTGGTGGCGATGATCTCTTCCACGCTGGCCTCGAAGGCCGCGTTGCCGAGCCAGTGGTCGCCGTGCGCGTGTGAGTTGATGATCCAGCGCACCGGTTTGTCTGTCACTCGGGTGATGGTCTTTCGTAGCGATTCGCCGATAGCCTCAGAACTGCCGGTATCGAAAAGCAGGACGCCAGCGTTGGTTACCACAAAGCCGCTATTGGAATTCCAGCCACGGTTACGGCGATTGGGCAGTTCGCGCGAAGGCGTCACCACCGCATAGACACCGGGGGCCACCGATTCGGCGCGCATCGGGAATACCTCGTCCGCGACGGTGTCGGTGAGAAACAGCAGAGTGCTGAGGAAGAACACAAGACTGCTACAGGTCTTCATGATCGCCTCCATGGGCAGAAGATGTGCGCTTCTGCGCAAGATTGTTCGAACGATCGAATTCAGGATCGCGAACAGCCAACGTTGCGAATACCCGGCTTCACGTCGGTTCCGAATCATCAGCAAGTACACAGTGTCGACCTCGGGTACGTACCGATACGGTGCTACGTAGCCGTGCGCGCCCCTTCCGATTATCAGTTCCCTCGGGCCATTATGTACTGAGCGGCCAATGATCGGATTGAAACAAAAAAACAGGGCACCGCTGCGTGGAGTCGTGCCCAAGCCTACTCAGTCCAGGTCAGTGCGAGAATGCCGGGCCGTTTTTGCTGGCCTGTTTCGCCACTCCGAATCCGGGCAGGACCCGCCCGACGATTCCCCTTGCGATCTTGCGCTATCGATCGAGGGGAAAGCGCCTTGTCGAAACAATCTGCACAGAACGCATATTATCCTCGCACGGCCGTTCTGGATGCGCCTTCACTATAGGCAAAAAACAGAAACCTATTGAGCAACTCGTTTGTCGTTGGCGGTGGTGGTCACGGCGAAGGGTTTCGGCGCGTAGGAGTTTCTTGAGAAACTTGGAACCCCTGACGTTCGAAGGGAATGACATGGGAGACCGAATGACAAGGGCCAAGATGCGGGTCGCATTGCTGGCAGCGGCAGCAATCGTGCTGTCCGCTTGCTTTGAGGACACCCCCATGACGATGAAAAGCGAGACAGCGAAAACCACCCTGCCCGTGCTCGAAGGTACGGTCTGGCAAGTCGAGGATATCGATAACGGCGGAATCATCGATCGATCGATGATTACGATGGACTTTACCGAGGGCGGCCGGATCCTGGGTTTCACCGGCTGCAACCGCTACTTCGGCAACGCGACTGCAGCCGGGGGCGTCCTGTCACTGCGCGGCATTGGCAGTACCCGGCGCGCGTGCGCCCCTGCGCTCATGACTCAAGAACGGCGCTTTCTCAACGCCCTGAATGATTCCGCCAGGTTCGTGAACGATAAAGACACATGGCTCGTGTTTTATGACGCAGAGGGCGTGGAGCGAATACGTGGGATCCGGGTTGACGTTGACCCGACCGCGGAACGGCCAGCGCCGCAGGACATCGGGTCGGGAGCACCTGTTTTGTTCGACTGCGGGGTCAATGGAGCGATCGGCTTCCGTCTTGTCGGCCCGGAAACCATCGAACTGACGGTGAACGACGTGGTGCGCGTGCTCACGCGCAAGCGTACCGCGTCCGGTGCCCGCTACTCGGGAAACGGGGTCGAATTCTGGAACAAGGGCGATGAGGCGCTACTCACGATCGGCGATGAACGATTCACCTGCAGACGTCGCTAGGACGCCTTGCTTGTCGCCGCTACCTTGCGCGTTCCCCCCCACTTGGGCCCAGCCATCGCAACCGATGGGATCAGTGCAGGCAATGCGACGATGAATCGCTGGGGCAACCGGGTTTCTCCGAGAGGTCGGCGAGGCAATCGACCATCCATCCGGCACCGTCGTGCCGCAACGAGATCTGTCCAGGTCAAGCCAACAGGAACGAAACCGTGTTCCCGGGCGCCCCGCTGGTAGTTTAGCGGCTGTGGACAAACCGCTGCTGTGTATTCTCGTGACGCTGGCCGGCACTCTTCTGCTATTTGCAGTCGGCGTCTTTTCCTATCCCGTCGGCCTGGTCGCGCTGATGCTGCTGGCTTTGGGCCGGTTGCTGCAGATCAGGGGTGCGGCATGAAACGGCCGCGGACACATCCAGCGAGCGATCACGTAGACGACGCATGTCAGAAGACCGTATGAACAACGATCCGCACATGAAGGCACGCAATCAGCGAAAGCTATTGATGAATACCCAACGGGAAGCATCGACAGACTGCCTGGTCTGGAGTGGGCAGGTCTCGAACGGCGGATACGGCCGGCTGATGCTGAAGACCGACGACGGCAACAGGATAGTGAGCGCGTCTCGCGCCGCCTACCAGCTGTTCATCGGCCCGGTGCATGAAGACAAGATCGTGTTGCAGAAATGCCGCAACCGCCTGTGTGTGAATCCGGAACACCTCGGTCTGGTCGACGAGGTCCCGCTTGACTACTGGCATCGTGCCTAACCGCCTCGTGCCAGGCGCGGCGGCTGACGGTCTTTCTCGACATTTCGCGGCACGGTCGCACAGAGGTGACGCATATGGTCAGGCATCGTTTTCTTGGGCTGCTCCTGCTGCTCGTCACGGGGGCCGCGATGGCGACTGAAGAGCCCGCTTATACGGTCTTGGAGCAGTCCGGCGATTTCGAACTGCGGCGCTACGATCCGATGATCGTCGCCGAGACGATCGTCTCTGGCTCCATGGGCGATGCGTCGCGCAGCGGATTCCGGCGGATCGCCGACTACATCTTCGGTAACAACACCGTACGGAACGGTGACGATGGGAAGATCAGCATGACGGCGCCGGTGACCATGGCGGCCCAGTCGGAAGAGATCAGTATGACCGTACCCGTGAGCATGGAGCGATCGGCGGGGAAGTGGCGCGTGCACTTCGTGATGCCGAGCGAGTACACCCTCGATGCGTTGCCCAGGCCCAACAATCCCGCGGTGACATTGCGCGAGATCCCAGCGAGCCACTATGCGGTGATACGTTTCTCTGGCCTCACTGGTGAAAACAAGGTCGCAGCGAAGACGGCCGAACTGAAGGCCTGGCTGGAGGAGAGGGGTATCGAACCTCTCGGCAACCCGGAACTTGCCCGTTACAACCCACCCTGGACCTTGCCCTTTCTTCGTCGCAACGAGGTCATGATCCCTTACCGGCAGGGGTGAACGGCGGCTGGTCGACACACAACGGGCTGTCGCAGGCGGTGCTTCGACTGGTGCAACTGGCTGGCTTCGTGCGCAAAGCGATTGCCGTTCTGCCTGTCTTCGGAAGCGGCAACCGCGAGACCCTCGGATCGCTTCGATGCTTGGGGCAGCATAAGTGGGACGGCAGTCGCGCAGACCCGGTTTTCGTCACCGGACGAGCACGACGAGACCCAGCACGGGCGTTTCGACGGGCTCCAACACCAGGGCGGCGATATTGGCGACCACCGGTCCGCACTACCGCCTGACTTTGCCCAAGTTGATTTCGACTCCGGTTCGAGGTCATTATTCGCGGCACGGCGGCGTCATTTGAGTCGGTAGCGACTCGCATCCCGGTCAGTCAGGTGATGTAGCGTGTATTGAATTGCCGGACGGCGCTGTCTGTTGTCATTCAACATGCAATGAGCGTATTGCGCCATTCCGGGAGTCAGCTTCGTGCACATCCATCGATTGATCTACAAAAGCGTCGCGACTGCCGAAGTCGTTTCCAACGAAACCCTTCGAGAGCTTGAATCCCAGGCGGCTGCGGCCAATGCGGAGAAGGAGATCACGGGTTTGCTGGTCCTTTCGGGCAACGTGTTCGTCCAGGTGCTGGAGGGACCGGCGGAGGAACTGACGGCGCTTTTTGGTCGCATCATGCAGGATAAGCGTCACCAGCGGGTCACCCTGGTCACTTTTCAGCCGGTCGTCGAACGTTGCTTTGAGGACTGGACGATGCGCCTCGTGGATCTCTTCGATCTGCCCGGGGAAAAGCGGGCGCTCATGCAGTCGAAGTATCGGCAGGACAAGGACGATATCCTGCTCCCTACCGAGGTGCACGAGGTGCATGCCTTTCTGCTCGATGCGCGCTACGTCTGCCTCTCGTCTCCCTGGTCGGCCCCGGCGGGGAGTGACGGCGCTGCGGCGATAGCATAAGGCGCTGGACAGGTCAGCGATCCCGGGGTGGCCGGGTAAATCGCGAAACTGCGTTCGCCCAGCCGCGCATACAGGCCGCTCCGTGTGCCCGGCTCGTCGTGCGACGATGCGGTGGCTCGGTTAGAAACGCCTAGCGGTTTGCCCTCGCGGGTCAGATAGCCGCTGTCAGCGTCTGTCGAGCCGGCCTTGGTCCCGCGTGTCTCAACGGCAGCCTCTCGCGCCGGCAGCGGTGCCTCGCCTTGCGCTTGGCGGTCCTCGGCAACGGCCGCGGCCCCCGCAGGTCCCGACTCCGAGCCAATCCGTCGTCCCGCTTAGACAATCACAACGCCGCCCGAAGTGGTCAGTCAGATCTACGTCGACGAGGCGCCACGCTTTCATCGGCAAAAATGACCTGCTTGGCCTCGCGATACCGCTCACGTGCCGAGGGGCGAAAAACGAAGGCGGTCACGAGCAGAAGAAACAGTGGCGCGCCGAAGAAAGCAATCCAGAAGTGGGCATCGTGCATTTCAAAATCTCCTCTCGAAGCCAACCGGTTTGGTTAGCGATCCCGGACGTCTATGCTTGCAGGACAGGTGAGGGCTGGGAACGCCACCTTCAACACCATCGATGGTGCGGTTGGTCGGGGCCATTGCGCTGGCCCCGAGATCAGACCCCAGTCGACGTTGCTGTCGCATGTTGTTTCACAGCCGTTTCGTACGCGAGCCGGCTTTCCGATCACGCCGCCTTGGCTAGACCGCACTTGCGGTTGGCCGGCACCGCAACGTCCATCATCCTTGGATCGCTGAGTACCAGGCCGTCCATCAGAGCGATGTACGCCGCCCTGTCGGCGA
>CBFCWF010000170.1:0-9610 GCA_965601425.1 uncultured Chromatiaceae bacterium
CGTGGCCCAACTCGCCGCGCTGCCGACCGAACTCGATGCGAGCTTCCGGCGCGCGCTGCCGATGCTGCGCGATGGCTATATCGAGGGGGGACAGGTCGATGGCGCGCATCGCGTGCTGGTCGCCTGCTCGTTGACCTATGTCGCGGCGTCGCTGGCCGGTGTGCTGAATCTCTGGCCCTGGCTGGGCCGGGCGCCCGTGCGCCCCGTGATCGGGCTGGTGGCCGACACGCCCGCCCGGCCGGCAGTGGCACGTCGGGTGATCCGTCAGCCACCGGGTCGGTCGCGACCGGCCGCACCGGCGATGACGACGGCCCGGCGCGCGGCGCTGGAAAAGACGCTGCGGCGCTACGCGAAGCCGCTCATCCGCCGCTGGTTACTGACATTCCCGGACGCTCAGCACTGAGCAGGGCGCATGGTGCGCGATGCGCGCGGTGACTGAGCCGGTGAGAAAGCGTTCGAAGGCCTTTTTGCCCTTGTGGCCGACCACGATCAGGTCGCTGCGATGCCGGGCCGCCGCGTCGAGCACTCCCTGCGACACGTTCGCGTCCTCGGTCAGCTCGGTGGAGACCGTTATGCCCTTGGCGCCGACCTGGGTGGCTACCGATTGCAGCGCCGTCTCAGCGGCCCGTTTCTTGTTCTGCCACATCCAGCTCAGCTGTTGCCGGATGTCCTGGCGGTACATCCGGATCATCGGCATCACGGTGATCGCATGGATCTCTGCCTGCGACGGCAGCGGCAGCGATGCACAGAGTTCGACGGCCTTCCTGGCCGGCGGCGAGTCATCGTAGGCGAGCAGCAAACGCCAGGGTCTGTCTTTGCCTGCGGCGGCCGAGGCCGGCTGCGCGTCTGCGGTGGCCGGCTTCACGACCAGCACCGAGCAGGGCGCGTACTCGAACACGCGATCGGATACGCTGCCGAGCAGGAAGCGCTTGGCGCCGCCCCAGCCGTGCGATCCCACCGTGACGATGTCACTGCGCAACTCGCTGGCGAGGCGCACGATCTCCTCCGCCGGGTGGCCGCGTCGGACCTGGCCGCTCGCCCCGAGGCCGGCCTGACGCACCCGCTCGACCTCCGCGTCGAGCAGGCGCCGCACCTCGGCGTCGGCCGCTTCCGTGGCTTGGTCGAAGGCCTCGCGATGCTCGGCCGACAGTTTCTGCACCTCGTCCGCGTGCAGCACCTCCTTGACCACGGTCATCACCGTGACTTCGGTGTTCGGTGGCAGTGGGAGTGCGAGCAGAAAGTCCGTTGCCGCACGTGCGGTATCCGAGCCATCGGTTGCGAGTAGTATTTTCATAGCCTTGTGTCGCTCAGCCGCGTCCCTTCCGGGACGGTGATTAGTCAATTATGGGCCAGGGCGCGCCCCGCTGCGCCCCGCGCGTCAATGGGCTGCGCCGATGTTCAGCGCGTACTGCATCACGATGTAAGTCACATACACACCGAGCAGCCAGAAACCCTGCCAGCGATGGAACACCAGCTTGTTCATGCTGATGAAGACGCGGAACGAGAACAGGATGATCAGCATCGCCGGGAAGTGGAAAAAGTAGAAGTTGTCCGGGATCGCGAGCGGCGCGGCCCCCGCGGCGGCACCGATCACGAACAGCACGTTGAGTACGTCGGCGCCGACGATGTTGCCCACCGTGATCTCCGGGTGGCCCTTGCGTACCGCGGCGATCGCGGTCATCAGCTCGGGCAGCGAGGTGCCGAACGCGACCATGGTCGCGGCAATCACGTCCTCCGGCACGCTCAAACGGAGGGCGATCTCGGACGCCGCCGGCACCAGTATCCGGGCCCCGATGATGACCAGCAGCAGGCCGCCGACCACCATCACCCAGGCGAGCGAGAGGCTCATCAGCTCTTCTGCCGGCTCTTCCGCCGCCGCGCCGCTGTTCATCTCCCCGCCCTGTCGCGCCCAGCGATAGGTCATGAACAGGTAGAGCGACAGTAGGCCGAGGAAGGTGAAGCCGACCCAGCGTTCGAGCATCGGCTCTTCGCCGGGTGCGGCGGTGAACAGCGCGACTACCGCGATCAGTACCAGCAGGCTCGCCGAGCCGACCTGGACCCAGCCGGTGCGGTTAAGGATGAACCGGTTGACCGGCACCGCGACGAGCACGCAGGTCAGGCCGAAGATCAGTCCGGTGTCCGCGATGATGGAGCCGACGCCGTTGCCCAGCGCAAGCCCGGGGTTGCCCATGTAGGCGGCCATCACGGAGACGAAGGCCTCGGGCAGGGTCGTGCCGAGTGATATCACGGTCGCACCGATCACGATCTTCGGCATCCCGGTGCGCGTTGCGAGATCGACCACGCCGTCGATCATCCAGTCCGCGCCCTTGGACAGCATCGCGATACAGCCGACGATGACCACGATCAGTGCCAGTATGGACTGATCGGCCATCAACTGCTGTAACGCGGTCTCGTCGGCGACCCAGTGCAAGATGCCGTTGTCCATACCGGTTCTCCGTTAGCTGTTCGTTATTCGTTGCGACGCATCGTGGTTGACCACGACATTTCACCCAACCGGCAAAACATCAGCCATACTTGCTGCCCAGACCTCGACGACCGCGCGCATGGCCCCAGTCAATGTCGGGCAACGGGTCGAGGTCATAAAGATGTAACAATTAAACCACAATAAATGCGTCACAATTATGACCATTGTGTTGCCACTTGGAGCTTAAGACATTGTCCAGATCCCCGCGGCACGGTACAGCACGATGACCCCCGGTGCACTGATCAGTCCGATCCACACCAGCGTAGCGGGTCGCGCCCGGCTGGAAATCTCTGGCCTCTACCACTCGGCGGCGCTGAAGCGGCGCCTTGAGGCGGCGCTGCGCGATGCCTCGGGTGTGCGGTCGGCCGAGGCCAATCCCCGCACCGGCCGTCTGCTGGTCTGCTTCAGCCCCGACATCCCACTGTCGCGCATCCTGGACATCGTCGCCGGGCAGCTCGAGGGCAGCGCCGTGCGTCGGCGTCCGATCGGCGCGCGGCGTGCCGCGCGGCGCTGGCAGTTCGACATGGCCCCGGTGTTGCGCGGCTTCGCGGCACTGCTGCGGACCGTGCCGTCGGCGCTGCACGCGCCCCAGCCGGTCATGGCGGCGATGGCCGGGGCCGGCGCGGCTGCGACCGCGGGTCCGGGGCGCGCGACGCAGGCGATCCGGCCCTGGCACCTGCTCGGCGCAGAGGATGTGCTGCAGCGCCTCGAGGTCTCGCCGACCGGGCTGGACCTCGCGGAGGCGCAGGAGCGGCTGCGCTATTACGGCGAGAATGCGCTCGTGGCCGCGAAACGGCGATCCGACCTGGCGATCTTCGTCGAACAGTTCAACAGTCTGCCGGTGGGTCTGCTCGGGCTGTCCGCGGTGATCTCTTATGCGACCGGCGGCGCCGTCGATGCCGCGGTGATTCTGGGCGTCGTGCTGATCAACTCGGTGATCGGTTTCGTCACGGAACGGCAGGCGGAGATCACGATCAGCTCGCTCGCCAAGGGCGGTGTCACCGCGGTCAACGTGATCCGTGCCGGCGAGCCGTGCCTGGTCGCGGTCGAGGAACTGGTGCCGGGCGATATCCTGGTGCTGGCCCCGGGCACCTACGTGGCCGCCGACATGCGCCTGTTGAAGAGTCATCAGTTGTCGGTCGACGAGTCGGCGCTGACCGGTGAGAGCCTGCCGGTCGGCAAGGACGACGCATTCGTCGGCAGCCAGGACACGCCGCTCGGCGATCGCAAGAACATGGCCTTCATGGGCACCCACGTGACCGGCGGCAGCGGCAAGGGCGTGGTCGTCGCGACCGCCGAGGCGACCGAGCTGGGCCAGATCCAGACAATGGTCGGGGAGGCGGAGTCGCCCGAGACCCCGATGCAGAAGCAGCTCGGCTCCATGGGTACCCAGCTGGCGCTGCTCAGCGGTGCGGTCTGTGCCGGCGTGTTCGGCGTCGGCCTGCTGCGCGGCTACGGCTGGCTCGAGATGCTGAAGAGTTCGGTCTCGCTTGCGGTGGCCGCGGTGCCGGAAGGCCTGCCGGCGGTGGCCACGACCACCCTGGCGATGGGCATCGCGAACATGCGCCGGCACAATGTGTCGGTGCGCCACCTGGATGCGGTGGAGAGCCTGGGCTCGGTACAGGTGTTCTGCATGGACAAGACCGGCACGCTGACCATGAACCGCATGGCGGTGGTCGAGGTGTTTGCCGGTGACGTCGCGTTCACGGTCCGCGGCCGGCAGATCAGCGCCGGTGCGGAAACGGTCGACCCGCTGGAACGCGGCGAGCTGGTCAAACTGATGCAAGTCGTCGCGCTGTGCAGCGAGAGCGAGCTGCTCGATGCGCCGGGCGAGCCACAGCTCGACGGCTCGCCGACCGAGAATGCGCTGGTCATGCTCGGTATCCATTCGGGCGTCGACGTGCGCCATCTGCGCAGCGAGCACCCGACGCTGCGCACCCGGTACCGGTCCGAAGGTCGCCCCTACATGAGCACGCTGCACCCGTACAAGGGCGGAAAGTTCCTGCTCGCGGTCAAGGGTAGTCCGGCCGAGGTCCTGGCCCAGTGCAGTTACCAGGTGAGGGGTGGACGCAAGGTCCGCCTGAACGACAAGACGCGCGCGGCCATCCTCGCCGAGAACACCCGGATGTCCGGTGACGCGCTGCGCGTGCTTGGTGCCGCCTACAAGGAGGTCAGTGAGTCGCGCATGCCGAGCCGACCGGGTGGCCTGGTCTGGCTCGGGCTGGCCGGCATGGCCGATCCGATGCGGCCCGGTATGGACGAATTGATCGCACATTATCACCGGGCCGGTATCGAGACCATCATGATCACGGGCGATCAGAGTGGCACCGCCTACTCGATCGGCAAGCAGCTCGGGCTGAGCGGCGACAAGCCGCTGAAGGTATTGGAGTCGAGCGCGCTCGAGGACATGGACCCGGCCCTGCTGGCCGGTCTGGTGAAAGACGTGCATGTGTTCGCCCGGGTCAGTCCCGCGCACAAACTCAAGATCGTGCAGGCACTGCAGAACGCGGGCCTGGTCGTCGCGATGACGGGTGACGGCATCAACGATGGTCCGGCACTGAAGGCCGCGGATGTCGGCGTCGCGATGGGCGGCGGCGGCACCAACGTCGCGCGCGACGTCTCCGACGTCGTACTCGAAGACGACAATCTGCACACGATGACCACGGCGATCAGCCAGGGCCGGACCATCTACAACAACATCCGCAAGATGATCCACTTCATGGTGTCGACCAACCTGACCGAGATCGAGGTCATGCTGGCCGGCATTGCACTCGGGCTGGGACAGCCGATGAATCCGATGCAGCTCCTGTGGATCAACCTGGTGACCGACATCTTCCCGGGCCTGGCGCTGGCGCTGGAGCCTGCCGAACCCGACATCATGCAGCGCGAGCCGCGCGACCCGGGCGAGAAGATCATCAGCAACAAGGACCTTGGGCGCATGACGTTCGAGTCCGGCGTGATCGGCGTCGGGACCATGGCGGCCTACCTGTACGGTCTGCGGCGTTACGGTGATCCGGTGGTGGCCAGCACGATGGCATTCAATTCGCTGACCCTGAACGAGCTGACACATTCGCTGAGTTCGCGCTCGAAGTATCGCAACGTGTTCGGTGGTCAGTCGCTGTCGCCCAATCCGCACCTGATCCGGGCGATCGGTGGCATGGCCGGTCTGCAGGCGCTGGTCAGCACGGTGCCGGCCCTGCGCCGCTTGCTCGGCACGAGTCCGCTGCGATTACCCGATCTGGTCGTGCTGGCCGCGAGCGTGATGCTGCCGCTGGTGGTTAACGAATTGACCAAACCGTCCGCGCCGGTTCAGGATGGAGACGAATTCACCGAGGCCGACGCGGGCGACGCGGACTTCGGCCCCGAAAAGGAGGTAATGGCGTGAGCGACGACTTTGTTTTCACCTCGGAGTCGATGACTGCGGGACACCCGGACAAGCTCTGTGACCAGGTCAGCGACGCCATTGTCGACCACTACCTGTCGCGCGATCCGAATGCACGGATCGTCGCCGAGAGCGTGGTCGCCAGCGGGGTCATGTTCATTTCGACCCACTTCGCGTCCAGGGAGACACTGGACATCGCGGACATTGCGCGGCGGGTGGTGCGCGACATCGGCTATCCGAAGGACGTGTTCGACGCCGACGCATGCACCATCATGACCAGCTTCACAGACCACACCGCGACCGACTATCTCGCCGTGGACTACGACAAGCTCGACGATGAGTACATCGATCGCCTGGCCAGCAAGCATCAGGTCACGGTATTCGGTTACGCCTGTAACCAGACGCCCGACCTGATGCCGTTGCCGATCTGGTTGGCGCACCGGCTGGCGCACCGGCTCGATGCGGGCAAGGTCAAGAAGAAGCTGCCCTACCTGTTGCCGGATGCGAAGGCCCAGGTGGGCATCGAGTACCGCGGGGGCAGACCCTCGCGCGTACACAGTCTCACGCTGGTCGCGAGCCAGTCGGATCCTGACGTGGGCGTCGATCAACTGCGCGACGATCTGCTCGAGCACGTCATCGATCCGGTTTTCAGCGACGTGGACTGGGACCTCGACAAACGGTCGAAACTGTCCGTCAATCCGGAAGGCCTGCTGATCGGTGGCGGTCCTTCGGCCCACTCGGGGCTGACCGGCCGCAAGACCGGTGTGGACACCTACGGTGAATATGCGAGGCACAGCGGTGCGGCGTTGAGTGGCAAGGATCCGCTGCGTGTCGATCGGGTCGGCGCCTATGCGGCGCGCTATGTCGCGAAGAACCTGGTCGCCGCCGGTCTCGCGGACGAGTGTGAAGTCGTGTTGAGTTACGCGGTCGGTGCGGCCGGGCCGGTCAGTGTCCGGGTGCGTGGGCTCGGCACCGGCAAGGTCGACGATCACGCCCTCGGCGCGCTGGTAAAGGATCAGTTCGATCTACGCGTCGCGGCCATCGTGCGCGATTTCGGTCTGACCGGGCTACCGGCCGGCCATGACGACGGCTTCTACCGCAAGCTGGCCTGCTACGGCCAGATCGGCCGCACGGATCTCGACGTTCCGTGGGAGCAGACAGACCGGGCCGGCAAGCTCAAGTAGCGGTCGAGCGATCAGACCTTGTGGATCAGCCGCTGCTCGACGCCGCGCACCAGTGCGCCGCTGAGCAGCGAGAACGCGCCGGTCACCGCGGCAATCTTGGCGAGTTCCTGAGGCGGCGGGAGGCGCAACCGGAACTTGCGATCGCCCTGGCTCACGCCCATGTTGTAGTGAATGATAGCCTCGGTCATGAAGACGCCGAAGGTGATGCCGGTGAAGATGAGACCGCGCATTGCTGAGATCCTCTTGGAAGGTTGAGACCGGTATTGACTATACCACCGGCGGCTGACTCATGGACGGCCGCCGGCGTAGAGATTTGACCCTATTTCTTCGCCGTCGATTTCTTCTTGGCCGACGACTTCTTCTTCGCACTCGCCTTCTTCTTGCTGGACGCCTTCTTCTTCGCGGCCGGTGCCTTCTTTGCCGACGTCTTCTTCTTCGCGGCGGCCTTCTTCTTCGTTGCGGTCTTTTTCTTCGCCGTCGTCTTCTTCTTTGTCGCGGCCTTCTTCTTGGCGGCGGCCTTCTTCACCGTCTTGCGCACCTCCGCGGCCTCGTCCGCGACCGTGCCGCGCAGATGATCGATTTTGCTGCTGACCGCATCGATGATATCGCTGCCGATGGCCTCGACCTCGTCGAGCAGACCCTTGAGCACCTGCGCCGCCTGGGTCTCGGCGACCGTCTTGGCGGCCGATGAAATCTTGTCCGTCACTGCGCCCACGCCGTCCTTCACTTCACCGAGCACGAGTTCCCCCGCCTTCTCCACCTCGTTGATCACGCTCGAAGCGGTCGATTGTACGGATGTCTTGATGTTTTTCTTTTTCGTCGCCTTCTTTTTCTTGCTCGCTTTCTTGGCCATTACGGCGCCCCCTGGTATTGAGATATCCCAACATTAAATATAGGCGTTCGATTCTTCATCGCAATCAAAAAATTGCTTGCGTTTGACTTGTATACGACGCGATCGGTCGGGAACTCATATCGGCCAGGCGGCGCTATGTTCAGCGACGCCATCGGCCAGCGTCGTCGTCGCGCAGCGACCGCCCGACAACAGCGTCCTTTCACGCATCAGCTTAGTCGTCTCGCTCCATCTTCATCGGAAGCCGTGGCCGACCCGAACATCGCATCAAACGTTCGCGCTTGACACGCTGCGGCTCGACAAGCGCTCACTGCGTGCCACCCGGTACCGGCCGCCGAGCGCTAAGCGGTCATGCGATGGGATGGTCCATGATCCGGACCAATGGTTTGCGATCTAACGGTTCCCCGGTATGCTGAGAACGCCGCGCAGGTCCGGCGGTGGCTCAACCGTCGGGCGTCTCGGCAGCAAACCCGATCCCATGCCGCAGCGCCGGTTACGCGCTCCATGCGCGGGCCGATGGGCGTGGCGACGGGAATCCGAAGGCCCGACGAACGGAGGCAGTGAACAGCGATGAATCCCCTCGAAAAGATCTTGTCCGCCGGCGTGCTCGGGTGCGCGGCGCTGGGTCCGGCGGTCGCGTCTGCAGACCAGAGCCTGGCCAAACAGGCACAGAACCCGGTAGCCGATCTGATCAGCCTGCCGCTGCAGAACAACACCAACTTCGGCCTGGGGCCGGATGACCGCACGCAGAACATCCTGAACGTGCAGCCGGTCTGGCCGATCGCGCTCAACGACGACTGGAACCTGATCACGCGCACGATCCTGCCGGTCGTGTCGCAGCCGCTGCCGGACGGCGACCGCAAGAACGGCCTCGGCGACACCAGCTTCACCGCGTTCCTGTCGCCAAGCGCCGAGAGCAACGTGACCTGGGGGCTCGGGCCGGTGGTGTTGGTCCCGACCTCGACCGACGATGCGCTCGGCAACGGCGAATGGGGCGGCGGCCTTTCGGCGGTGGTCCTGACCATGCCGGGGAACTGGGTCGTCGGCTCGCTGTTAAGCAACGTCTGGGCGCCGAAAGGCGACGCGGCACGCAACAAGGTCAATCTGTTCACCTGGCAGTATTTCATCAACTACAACATCCCGGACGGCGACGGGCTGTACCTGGTCTCCGCGCCGATCATCACCGCGGACTGGGAGGCCGACAGCTCGGACCGGTGGACCGTCCCGTTCGGTGGCGGTGTGGGCAAGATCTTCAGGATCGGGCAGCAGCCGGTGAATGCCCAGATCTCTGCCTATTACAATGTCGAAAAGCCCGACCTCGGCCCCGACTGGCAGCTGCGCACGCAGATCCAGTTCCTGTTCCCCAAGTAGCGGGCGACGGACCGCGCGGCGCTTGCCGGGGCGGCGCCGGGTGAAGCAATATCCGCGCCCCCAGGCCGCCGCGCATCCGAATACAGCGGTCTTGCTTGCGTCAGATCACAGCGGTCGCGTTTGCCGGGTCGGAGCGCTGCCCTCGAGGGTCGCGAAGGGGTATTTTTTATTCAGGAATGCCCCGAAAGGCCTTATTCGGCGCTGCGGCTGCCGGACGCCGACGAGGGGACATCGGGTGCTCGGGGCGTTCGGCCCATCACATGTCCTCTCGACGTGAGCCGGCGGCGCGTGGCGCCCGCGGATTCATCTACGGAGGGATTGACCATGTCGAAGCGATT
>CBFCWF010000171.1:0-9322 GCA_965601425.1 uncultured Chromatiaceae bacterium
GCCGCCCGGTGAGCTTGGGCCACAGGTAGTACGCGGTCGCCAGGTACATGATCACGGTCGTGCCGCCGAAGATCAGATGAAAATGACCGGTGACCCACTGGGTGTTGTGCACCAGCGTGTTCATCTGGTAACTGGCGTTGATCATGCCGCCCCAGCCGCCCGCGATCAGCATGAACAGGGCCAGCATGCCGGCCACGACCATCGGCTCCCTCCAATCCAGCGCGCCGATCCAGCCGAACAGCCCCTTGCCCCCGCGCAGGCGCCCAGCGCCTTCGAGCGAGGCGAGTACCGTGAAACCGGTCAGCAGCGTCGGGATGGCGACACCAAAGGTGCCGAGCATGTGCAGGAACTTGAAGCCGGCCGACTGCTGTGGGTCCATATAGAGGTGGTGGAAACCGATCGGCACGCTGATGACCAGCAGCATGATGAACGCGATACGCGCCATCTCGTCGCTGAACAGCCGGCCGCCGGCGACCTTCGGCAATATCGTGTACATCGCGATGTAGGCCGGGAACAGCCAGAAATAGACGATCGCATGCAGAGTCCAGGAAAACAGCGTACGCGCAAGGCCGGGGTCGATCGTATCCATCAGCCCGAGCGACCAGGGGATCAGTTGGAACAGCATCTCGATCGCGACGCCCGCGCTGGTCCACAGCCACATGATCGCGTTCGCCGTGGTGCCGTACATCGCGAGCGGGACGACCTGCCCCGGGTTGTCGCGCTTCCAGCTCAAGGTCGACATGATCATCTCGACGCACCAGAGCCAGGAACCGACGACCAGCAACGTCGCACCGATGTAGAATGCCGGGTGTGCCTTCAGCGGGGGGTAGAAGGTATAGAGGACCGAGGCATGTCCGGTGAGCAGCGGGATCGCGGCCAGCACGGTGCCGCCCAGTGCGATCAGGAACGCGACCCAGGCCAGGCCGCTGTTCCACAGCGGGCGCTTCAGCGTCGCGGCGGCGGTGTAATAACCGAAGCCCATGATGAAGAACGTCGTCAGCACGAAGCCCATCAGCACCCCGTGGGTGGATACCGAGGCGAAATACAACGCGTGCGATTCGATCTCTGGGAACAGCCCGCTGCGGTTCGCGACCTGGTACACGCCGAGCACGATCGCGACGAAGAAAGCGGCGAACGCGACCCAGAGATTCGCCATCGCGACCCGTTTGGCTTTTTCGTGCATCTAATTCCCCAACTGGCGGCGTCGGCCGCGGTCAACCTTTAGGAACGACCCTGAGCTTGGACCACATGTAGTCGTGGCCGAGGCCGCAATACTCGTTACACAGGAATTGCGCCTCGCCTTCCCTGCGGAAAGAGGTCGTGACCTCCGAGATGTAGCCCGGGACGACCATGGTGCTCATGTTGGTAAACGGGACGTGCACCCCGTGCAGCACGTCCGGACTGGTGATCCTGAACGTCACCGGTGTGTCGACCGGCACCTCGATCAGCTGCGGGTAGAAGGAGTAGCGCGCGGCCACCATGCGTACCGTGACGGAGCCGTCCTCGTTGGTGCTCACGCCGAGCTTGTCCTCTGTGAACTCGCCCGACAGGTGCAGGGTCTTGGGATCGATGGTCTCGACGTTGCTCGGCGGGTGCAGGTTCATCTTGATCGCGGCATAGGTCATCGAGCCGACCATCACCGCGGTCATGAACCCGACCACGTACATCCATTTCTTTTCCAGCGGATCGATATGCATCTTTCGACGTGGTCCCTGCTAGTTGACCGGTCCGTGAGACATGAACAGGCCGAAGAAGAAGTACAGCCAGCTCAGCAGCATCGCGACCCCGATGACCAGGATCACCGCCCAGGTCCCGCGCGGCGGGGCCTCGAGAATGCGCCGCTGTTCTTGTTCGGTGAGTTCCTTCATGGCCTACCCTCCAGGGGCTCAAGCGGGTGTCGGGACTGCGGCGGCTGTGGACGTCGGGCGCCTGCGGGAGATGCGGTGCAGCTCCGCTTGTTGTTGTCGCCGCTGGCGGCGTCCCGCGCTATCGATACCGCTCGATATTTTGTTGTTGTCGGCGGCCGCTGTCGCTGTCGTCGGAGCGGAATATAACCCTGGCAGCGGGGTTTTTCAAAGCCCGTGTCTCAAGAATTAAGTGCTTGGGGACAAAGAAAAATAATTCGGGTGCGCTTGTCCCCGTGCCGCGCGGCCGATTTGCTGGACGGGACGCGGACATTTCCAGGACGCGCCGGGGCGCGGCCGGTCACCGTGCCGGTGGCAAGCGGACCGTTTCAGCCGTCGCAGTCATGAACGACCTGCCAGCGCCGTGCGCGCTGGTCGCCCGGTCGACTGTGCCGGCACAGCCATTCGCGCGCGGCCTCGACAGCGTCGAAATCGAGATAATCGCGGGTCTCGGGATGGACGACGAAGGTCCAGCCCAGCAGTCCATGTCGCTCGATGCGGTACAGTCCGCTGTTCGGATTGTGTACGATGCGGTACATTCGACAAATACAATAATTACACCAAATACTAATATACCAACTCTTCCCGGGACGGGCAAGGCTGGCCCCGCCGGGCCGCCGCTTGCTCAATCGCGGCGCAGGCGCAGCGCGTTGATCACGACCAGCAGTGAGCTCAGCGACATCCCGATGGCGGCGCCCCAGGGTGCGATCCATCCGACCGCCGCGGCGGGTACCGCGAGGAAGTTGTAGCTCGCGGCCCAGATCAGGTTCTGCCGGATGATGCGGCGGGTCTTCGCTGCGAGGCGGCGTGCATCGCCAATCACTCGGAGATCGCCACCGAGTACCAGCAGCCCGCTGTTGACCTGTGCGAGTTCCGTTGCGTGTCCGAACGACAGCGACACATCGGCGGCGGCCAGCGTCGGGGCATCGTTGATGCCGTCGCCGATCATCGCGACGCGCTCCCCCGCGGCCTGCCGGTCACGAATCCAGCGCAGCTTGTCCGCCGGTTTCAGGTCCCCGAGCGCCTGCGCGATACCCAGCTCTTCGGCAACGCGCTCGACGCTCGCCTGACTGTCGCCGCTGAGCAGCGCGACGTGCGACACGCCCTCGCTGCGCAGGGTCCTGATCAGTTCGGCGGCGCCGGGACGCATCGCGTCGCGCAGTTCGAACAGCGCGCCCGCGGCGCGGCCCTCGTGGTCGACGCGGGACAGCGCGATTACGAGCAGGCCGTCGCGGCTGCGCTGTGCGGCCCTATCGGCCAGTCTGTCGCGTCCGGCCCTCCCGCATGCGAACGTGGGCCTGCCGATGCGCCAGCGCGAGCCGGCCACCCGACCCTCGACCCCTGCGCCGACCTCGTGGTGCAGCCCGGCTGCTTCCGCAATGGGGCCAGGATGGGATTCCCTGAGCGCCCTGCCGATCGGGTGCTCTGAGTGCGCCTCCAGCGCGGCCGCGACCGCCAGGGCCTCGCCGGCGGTGAGGTCGCCGAAGGGTTCGATCCGCTCGAGCCTCAGCTCGCCGGCGGTCAGGGTGCCGGTCTTGTCGAACGCGAAGGTGTCGCATTCGGCCAGGATCTCGACCGCATCGCCGCGCACCGTCAATAGGCCCCGGTCCGCGAGCCGGCCAACGCCGATCGCCGCCGCGACCGGTGTCGCCAGTGCCAGCGCGCAGGGACAGGTGACGATGAGCACCGCGACCGTATTGGGCAGCGCCGCGGTCGGGTCGAGCCACAGCCAGGTGGTGGCGGTGACCGCGGCGATCAGGAGCACGGCGCCGACGAACCAGGTCGCGGCGCGCTGCGCGAGCACCGCGTAACGTGGCGCGTCACGCAGACCGCTGGCGAGCAGCCGGTGAATCTCCGACACGGTCGAGTCCGCGCTGGCCTTCTCGACCGTGATCACGACCGACTGATCGACATTGCAGCTCCCGCCGATCACGCGGTCACCGGGGCCGTGCAGGACCGGCAGCGGTTCGCCGGTCAGCAGTGACTCGTCGAAGCTGCTGCATCCGTCGGCCAGCCGGCCGTCGCTGGGAACGATTTCGCCCGGTCGCACCCGCACCCGGTCGCCCGGGGCCAGCTCGGTCACCAGCACCTCGTACTCCGCGGCGCCGTCCAGTCGCCGCGCGACCCGCGGCAGGATGCGGCCAACCCGGTCGAGTGCATTGGCTGCCTGGACACGACCGCGCAGTTCGATGCGGCGTGCGAGCAACACCAGGAAGACGAACATCGCGATCGAGTCGTAGTAGACCTCGCCGGCCTGGGTCCAGGTCGCGTGCAGGCTGCCGAGGTAGGCCACGCTCAGGCCGAGCGCGATCGGGACGTCCATGCCGAGCCGGCGGTTGCGCAGGTCGCGCCAGGCCCCGGTGAAGAATTCCTGGCCCGGATAGACGAGCAGCGCAGTGGTGGCGAACAGGCTGGTCCAGCGGCCGATGCGGATCCACAGGGCGAGTTCGCCGGTCTCGTCGCTCAGGCCCATGACATAGCCGGCGATCGCGAAATTCATCACCACCATGCCGATCACGCCGGCGAAGATGAGTCGCTCGGTGCTGCGTTTGCGCTGCAGTGCGTTGAGTTGTTCGCGGCGGGCCGGGTCGTACGGATGGGCGACGTAGCCGATGTTCAGGATACCCTCGAGGATCTCGCTGAGTTGGATACGATCCGGGTCCCACCGAACGCGGGCATGGTGGTTGGCATAGTCGAGATCGACGTCCAGTACGCCGTCGAGTCCGCGCAGCACGCGCTCGTTCAGCCAAAGACAGGCGGCGCAGCGGATGTTCTCGAGCAGCAGCGAGGCCTCGCGGCTGCCGGGCCGGTCGCGCACGAAAGACTGCTGAACCTCGGGATTGTCGTAGAAACTCAATCGACGGAACACCTCGGGCACGACGTCGGCCGTGACCGCCGTCTCGCGCCGGTGTGTGTAATACTCCTCGAGGCCTGCGTCGACGATGGCCTGTGCGACGCAGAGGCAGCCGCGGCAGCAGAAACGGCGAGTTTCGCCGAGCACCGTCGCCGCGTGCCGCTGGCTCGTGTCCAGCGGCAGGCCGCAATGGAAACAGCCAGCGGCCGCGCCTTGCGACGTTGCGTGCCCGGTCGCTGCCTGCGTCGCCGGGTTCGGCCGGCGCCTCGGGGTAGGGGTCAAGGTACTCGATGGTCCGTCTGTGGTATAAGCGTCCTGCGCAGTTTAAGGCAATCGTCCGGCAGCCGGCGCGCCGGGTGCGGGCGCGATGTAGCACTACATTATCTGAGTCGAGGGGGAGTCTCTATGAAGCGACTGGTCAGGGTCATCGCGCTCGTTGCGCTGGCGGGTTTCGCAATGCTGGGCGGCACGGGTGCGGCCGCCGACGAACGACCGGCCGCCACGGCCGATCCAAAGATGCTGATCGAGCGGGAGAGCCCCCTCGGTTTCGAACAGACGCTGGAACGTATCGAGGCGAATGCCCGGGATCTGGGCTGGAAGGTACCACAGAAGTGGAAGGTGGATTTCCAACGCAATTTTAAGAAGATAACGGACACGGATATCGGCCCCAGCCGGGTGCTGAAGATGTGCGAGCCTTTCGCCGCCGCCAAGCTCCTGGTCAAGGACGAGTACAAGCAGCTGGCCGCGATGATGCCGTGCACGATCGCGGTCTATGAGAAATCCGATGGCAAGACCTACATCGCGATGATGAACCTGGACGCGATGGCCCAGATGTACGGCGGTGACGTCAAGGACATGGCCGCGGAACTGGCGCCGCAGATGGAACAAATGCTCAAGCTCGACTGATGCGTATGACAAGGCAAACGATGGTGCGATCAGCGGGCGGCTGCGGCGGCCCGGCGGTCGCCGGCTGACATGGCGGACCTGAGCAGTCTGAGTCTCTTGCGCAACGATCCGGAGGCGGCAGCGCGGTTGATCGCCGAGGCCGAGTCCGGCGACGTAGATGCGCAATACGGCGCCGGGCTGGTCTACGCCGAGGGACGCGGGGTCGAGCCGGACCTGGTGCAGGCCTACTTCTGGCTGACCCAGGCGATGGCGCAGGGGGATGCCGACGCGGAAATGCTGCGTCGTTACGTCGCCGCGCAGATGGATGACGCTGAATTCGCCGACGCGCGCCGCCTCGCGAAATCGGCCAAGGCGGCGGCGTTGCTGGCCGCTTCGCACGACGCCGCCGGGCGTCGTCACTGAGGCGCCGCCTGCCGGGCGCTCGCCGTTCATATGATTGACGGGAAATGGGATTCTGTTAAACTTCGCGCCCTGTCGGGGGAGTGAAAGGCCCTCGGTCGCGGCGGTTCGAACAGGTGCCGCGTCCTGGAAAGCCCCGTCGTAAGGGGTTTTTTTGTATCGCAAGGTGCCGACCGTCCGACGTTCGGCGCGAGATGATTCAGGAATGGGCCGAAGGCCCATTTTTTGTTTTTGGGCCTCAGGCCTTGATCGGGGAGCATGCACAGGGCACCACCGCAACTGCAAGCGCTGGTCCGCGGCGCGGTCGATGCGCTCGGCTACGAACTGCTCGGCGTCGAGTACGTCTCGCGGCCGGGGTCCGGTCACCTGCTGCGGCTGTACATCGACAGCGCGCAGGGTGTCGGGCTCGAGGATTGTGAAAGGGTCAGTCATCAGGTGAGCGGGGTGTTGGAGCTCGAAGACCCGATTCGTGGCGAGTACGCGCTGGAGGTGTCCTCGCCCGGCCTCGATCGTCCCCTGTTCGAGAGGGCGCATTTTGCGCGTTTCGTGGGCGAGGTGGCGCGCGTGAAGCTGAACGCGGCGCTGAACGGGCGGAGTAACTACAAGGGCGTGATCGTCGAGGTGGTTGGCGACGATGTCGTGCTGCGGGTCGAAGGCGAGTCGGTGCGGCTGCCTTTCGCACAGATTGCCACAGCGCGGCTGGTTCCTCAGTTTTAGGGCGGAAAACGAAGTGATAAACAAAGAGATCTTGCTCGTTGTCGACGCGGTGTCCAACGAGAAGGGCGTCGAGAAGGAAATCATCTTCGAGGCAATCGAGGCGGCCCTGGCGTCCGCGACGCGGAAGAAGAACGGTGGTGAGATCGAGGTCCGAGTCGCGATCGACCGCGACACCGGCGACTACGAGACATTCCGGCGCTGGCTCGTGGTCGACGACGCGGATACCCCGGTGCTGGAGAACCCGATAGCCGAGATCACGCTGTCGGCGGCGCGTGCCGAGATCCCTGACATCGAGCCGGGTGCGTACATCGAAGACGAGATCGAGTCGATCGCGTTCGGCCGTATCGCCGCGCAGACTGCGAAGCAGGTTATCGTGCAGAAGGTCCGCGAGGCAGAGCGGGCGAAGGTCGTGGAGGCGTATCAGGACCGGGTCGGCGAACTCGTCACCGGCATAGTGAAACGCGCCGACCGGGGCTCGATCGTGCTCGATCTGGGCAACAATGCCGAGGCGCTCATTCCGAAGGGGGACGTGATACCGAAAGAGGCGGCGCGCGCCGGCGACCGGCTGCGCGGCTACCTGTACGATGTGCGCTCCGAGCTGCGCGGTCCCCAGCTTTTTGTTTCACGCACGGCGCCACAGTTGCTGATTGAGCTGTTCAGGCTCGAGGTGCCGGAGGTCGGCGAGGGGCTGATCGAGATCGTCGGGGCGGCACGCGACCCGGGCCTGCGCGCCAAGATCGCGGTGCGCGCCCACGATCCCCGCATCGACCCGGTCGGTGCCTGTGTGGGCATGCGCGGCTCCCGTGTGCAGGCAGTTTCGAATGAGCTCGGCGGCGAGCGCGTCGACATCATCCTGTGGAACGACAACCCGGCGCAGTTCGTGATTAATGCGATGTCACCGGCAGACGTGACCTCAATCGTCGTCGACGAGGAGGCTCACAGCATGGACATCGCGGTCAAGGACGAAAACCTGTCACAGGCGATTGGGCGGGGCGGCCAAAACGTACGTCTGGCCAGCCAGCTGACCGGCTGGGAACTCAACGTCATGAGCGAGGAGCAGGCTGCCGAGAAGAGCGAGGCCGAGGCGCAGGGCTTCATCCAGCACTTCATGGAGCAGCTCGACGTCGACGAGGAAGTTGCTGCGATCCTTGTGCAGGAAGGCTTCACGAATATCGAGGAGATCGCCTACGTCGACGATGCCGAAATGGTTTCGATCGAGGAGTTCGATCAGGACATCGTCGAAGAACTGCGCAACCGCGCCAAGGACGCGCTGCTGACCCACGCGATCGCCAGCGAGGAGGTGCTCGGTGGCATGGAGCCGGCCGAAGACCTGCTCGCCATGGACGGCATGGACCGCAAACTGGCCTTCCAGCTCGCGTCGCGCGGCGTCGTGAACATGGAGGACCTCGCCGAGCAGTCGATCGACGAACTGCTCGATATCGAGGGTATGGATGAGGAGCGTGCCGGCCAGTTGATCATGACTGCACGCGCGCCCTGGTTTGAAGAGAGCGCCGAGTAAAGGGTATCGAATATGAGTGAAGTCACGGTCAGCCAACTCGCCTCCGATGTCGGTATACCGGTGGATCGCCTGCTAAAGCAGCTCAGCGACGCCGGCATTTCCAAACAGAGTGCAGAAGACCTCATCACGGAGCAGGAGAAGATGGACCTGCTCAACCATCTGCGGCGCAGCCATGGCAAGAAGGAGGCCGCCGGTGGCGGGCGTAAGATTGCGCTGAAGCGCAAGACCACGACCGAGCTGCGCCAGCCAGTTGCCGGGCGCACGACCGCGCGCACCGCGGCAGCGCGCGCCGGCAAAACGGTAAGCGTCGAGGTGCGTCGTAAGCGTACCGTGATCAAGCCACAGGCCGATGACGCGACTCGGCAGGAGGAGTTGTTGCGTCAGGCGGAAGCGGCCAAGCTGGCGCTTGCCGAGCAGGCCGAGCAGCGGCGCCAGATCGAAGAGGAGAGCGAGGCGCGCCGGCGTGCCGAAGAGGCCCGGCGTCAGGCGGAAGAGGATGAGCGCCGAAAGTCGGAGGAATCACGGCAGGCGGTGGAAGACGAACAGCGCCGCGAGGCGGAGGAGAAGGCGCGACTCGAGGCCGAGCAGCTGCGCGCTCAGCAGGAAGCGGAACAGCGCAAAGCAGCTGACAAGCCGGCGAAGAAGGCCAAGCGCCATCGCGAGGCCGCCGAACCGGGGCGTCCCGAACGCGGCCGGCACGGGCGCCGCGAACTGCACGTCGCAAGCGGCAAGCGCGGCCAGCGCGCCGGAAAGGCTGCGCGCAGATCCAGTCGCGGGGCGGTGGCCGGCGATTCGCAGCATGGCTTCCAGCGCCCGACCGCACCCGTGATCAAAGAGGTCGCGGTGCCGGAGACCATTTCGGTCGGCGACTTGGCGCAGCGTATGTCGGTCAAGGCGGGCGAGCTGATCAAGACCCTGATGAAGATGGGCATGATGGTTACCATCAACCAGGTACTCGACCAGGAGACCGCCATCCTCGTGGTCGAGGAGCTGGGCCACACCGCGGTGCAGCAGAAGCAGGAC